>NZ_JAUOQC010000008.1:0-163623 GCF_030547495.1 Neptuniibacter sp. 2_MG-2023
GCCGAAGGTGGGTCTCAATTTACCCGTTTTTAAAAGGATTTAAAAAGGTGGAATATCCTCAAGAACAACCATACAAGTCGCTGCAATTGATAAAAATACCTGCCACGAATTTTGCTTCGCAAAATATAGCGCTAGGTATTTTTGCAACTGAGCTCAGCGTTAGGCTTTTGGTCATGGTAGATATTCGAGAAAAACGGAAAGTAACTATTAGCACGATTAAAGAGATCGGAAATCCACAAATATTCGCTCAACTAGGTTACGATGTTCTCAGTGAGGCACCAGCGATGGGGTTCGAGGGACTGGATGGTCAATCAGTTACAACGGTCTAAATGTGTCGCATGTTGGCCTAATAAAAACAGGCAGCAGGATGCTCGCAAGCTCGCGATTCTGCTGTAGACGTTCTGTACTTATACTGGGTGTGAAATGGAATCAAAATTAGTGTTAATAACGGGTGGTAGTCGAGGCATAGGGGCAGAGTCTGCACTATTGGCCGCCAAAAAAGGTTGGGATGTTGTTATTACTTATCGCAATCAAATTTCTGAAGCTGAATCGATTGTTGATAAAATATTACAGCTCGGTCGTAGCGCCTTGGCCATTCAGGTTGATGTAAGTAATGAGCAAGATATTTACGATTTGTTTAAAACTATTGATGAAAAGTTTGGCCGTTTGGATGCATTTGTAAACAATGCTGCTGTAATTACTCCTATATCTTCTTTCGTCGATATGCCACCTTCCAGAATCCGTGACGTCTTTAATACTAATGTTGTTGGAGCCTTTATTTGTGCGCAAGAAGCGGTAAAAAGAATGTCCTGTAATAGTGGGGGCCAAGGTGGGTCTATTGTAAACCTGTCTTCTGCCGCTGCAAGAATTGGTTCACCTAATGAGTTTATTGACTACGCAGCATCTAAGGGCGCAATAGATACTTTAACTTTAGGGCTGTCTAAAGAAGTGGCATCACAAGGCATTAGAGTCAATGCTGTTCGTCCTGGGCTTATTTCTACTGATATGCATGCTGATGCTGGCGATAAAGATAGACCTGAAAAATTGAAAAAATTTATACCCATGCAACGTGCCGGTTTTGCATTAGAGGTGGCTAGCTCTATAGTATGGCTAATTTCTGATGAAGCATCGTATGTAAATGGTGCTTTACTAGATGTTGCAGGTGGACGGTAAAACACCTAATAAACACATTAAAAATCGCCCATAAAACGTGGGCTGACTTGCTAACGCGTGCCTTTTATAGCGGTGTTATGTGTAATGAAGAATGATCAATGAAATCAGAATACCAGTTATTTTTCTGTGATACCTCTGGCGCTCATGAGCCAGTAGTTTCGTTTGAGTCAGAGTCACCTTTTCCTACACTCTTTGTCGGTCAGCGTGTGGATGATCATGGCTGGGATAGATTGAGAGGTGTCGGAGTATTAGGTTCTGAAGAAAACCCGATACGTTACACAGTCCATAGCTTGAAATCGGTTGTATTTGTTGAGAATGGAAAAAATATAATCCAAAGCTGGGTAAATTTAAAACCTTACTCTGGTGAAAGGTCACCAGTGTTTGGTAATACGGAGCCTGCAATGTCTTCAAGTGAGGCTTTAGGAAAATGAAAACACATAACAAACACATTAAAAATCGACCACAAAAAAACGTGGGCTGCACTCGCTAACGCTCGCCTTTTATGTGGGCGATGTCTCCGGAGAGAGTTATGGATAAATACCTAATCACTAAAGAAGAAATTGATCAATTTGAAGGTATATCTAAAACTCATTTTCTGAACGAAAACGCGAAACGAACTAATAAGTCTCTTGGTGATCTCGCCGGCTTAACGGGCTTTGGGTTTCATATAATTGAAATTCAGCCCAGCCATGAATCTACAGAGTTTCATAAGCACTACCATGAGGATGAGTGCGTTTATATTTTGGAAGGTGTCGCTGAAGCTCAGATAGGCGAGCAAATATACTCAGTAAAAGCGGGGGATTTTATAGGCTATCGAGCAGGTGGCGAAGCTCATGCACTGAGAAATATTAGTGATTCGATCGTATTAAAATGTATTGTAGTCGGGCAGCGTCTTGATCATGATGTGGGTGATTACCCAAAACTGAATAAGCGTATTTATCGGCATAAAAATATGCCGTGGAACCTCGTCGATATTGATAAAATTGATGAGCCTAATGCAGGTAAAAAATAAGAAGTGGGGAGCGACGCTTTTTTCTACATCACACTTGAAGCTTTGGCAAAGGCTGGCCTCCTACTAGGGAGGTTATCATTAGGAAGTCAGCCGAATGCTTAATAAGTGCCAAAGCGAAAGGTTAATAGCCGATGAATGCGTCTAATGGGGGGTAAGCAATACCAACCACTTATAGTGTTAATTGTGCTCGGCTTTAATTAAAATTTAAACCTCTCTATATAAAAAGGTCCGTTAATGGGTATAGAAAACGCTCCTGTTAATCATCATGATTACTATCATGCCCATGTATATTTTGAACAGGAAACCTTAGCCTTTGCCACAAAGCTATGTGAACAAGCAGGTGAACGGTTTGGCTTATCGATTGGTAGGGTTCACCAAAAAAACGTCGGGCCTCATCCTAAATGGAGCTGTCAAATAAGCTTCTCATCCAGTGAGTTTGATTTATTTATTCCATGGTTAGAGAAAGAACGTCATGGTTTAACCGTATTGGTTCATGCACTAACCGGTAATAACCTAAAAGATCATACGGATTATGCTTATTGGTTAGGAAAGCCGGCAGAACTTAATTTATCTATATTTAAAAACTAACAAAAAACATACGAAATAAATTACGTCGGCTGATGCTTTTAGTTCCGTGGCCGACTTCCGGCCAAAGGTTGGCCTTCTTCAAGGGAGACTCTGATGTATGAGCTCACCCTGAGAGCGAAAGGTCCATGAGTATTAACCTGATTTATATAATGACCTTAATGCGCTTAGATAAGTTTGTTTGCAGAGGGAGGGGGCAGCTCTTGCATCGTGCATATAGGTCACTGATACCTAATTAGGGCCATATTCTTTTAAGTTGATTATTGTGATTTTTGATAGACTTTCACAAGGCGTGTGAATTGTGTCACGACCGCTAATAATTGAGTTCTCAGGTGTGTTATATCGCTTAACTTCCAGAGGCAATCCGCACAATGTAAGATCTTACCCTTAAGTTCTTCACACATAAGAGAGTATGGAATGTTTAGTCATGTAATGGTTGGATCAGATGACATTGAAAGATCAAAGAACTTTTATAACTCAGTACTTGGAGTTCTGGGTGTAAAAGAGCCCGTTGTCAATGTTAACGACACAGGGCAGACACGGCTTTTTTATATTCATAATGATTCTATTTTCTGCGTAACTGAGCCAATAAACGGTAAGCCAATGAGTGCAGCTAATGGCTCCACTATTGGTTTTACATGCGATTCGTCAGAGCAAGTAAAAGAGTTACATGACGTTGCCGTAGCAAATGGAGGAACGAGTATTGAAAGTCCTCCAGGTTTGCGAAATAACACAACGGGGAAAAAGCATTTGTGTTATTTCTTAGACCCAGATGGTCATAAAATTTGTGGCATGTACCGTTGCGATTAACTATGCCTAACAAGGGCATTTAAAGAGCTTGCTCTAGGTGCTGGGGCTAGCGAAGTATATGTTCAGCAAGGCCCAGCCCTTTCATTTAATAGCTTCGATATTGATAGACTATTTGAGGGCAAAAACAACTCAAAATGAAAGGGGTTAGCCCTTTAAACTAGTTTTTTATCTGTATCCAACTGTGATCATTAATGGCCAAGGGTAGGGGAAAGTGGCTTATAATCATTGTTATTACCAGATCGGTTTCCTATAACAAGCAGGTCCTTTATATACGCTTTTCTTCTCTTTACAGTTAAAAAAGTCTTCGAGATCCACTTTAAGTTGACAGAAAATATCCCCGTAACGATCAGGTGATGCAATAATTGTAAGATCTCTATTGCTACCTGTAATCGATAGTTCGTAGACTCGTCGGCTAGGCTTACTAAATAATTCAGCTACACCTGCAACAGATATGTCGATTTCTTCTATCTCCCCTAGAGGCTCTTTATTTTTAATCTTATTATTAAAGGATAGAACTTTTACATCACCGTTTTTATAAATTGCGACTCTCTTATCAAAGAAGGGGTTCTGGGACATGTCAATAAAAAATTTTAAGCCCAGAAGCGTTAAGAAAGCATATGTAGGATAGGCCCACCAAAATGAGGTGAGCGTAGCGGCTGACAATAAAACTGGGTATACCCATAGGTATAAGTTATTAATAAGCAAAATATGATTGTCTGCGTAATAGACAGTGATGTGAGGGTACATGCGCCTAATGTAAACTTTATCAAACTCTTCTTTGTTTAAGTTCATAGTCATTCCTTAACTTAATATTTACATATCAGTATATCTGTCGATCAAAGGGTTAAAACTAAAGCTAAGTTTCTCCAACCAGAAGCAGGTTAAATCGCTGATTAGTCAGAGCCTAGGTTGTTCTCCAGGGATAGGTGTAGCTATATTCATACCTGTAAGAGTCTCAGTTTGCGATTCGTTAATCAATATCTGCTTCATGATAGGTGTTGTGCATATGATGTAGCTGAAAAACGTTGCGATGACGGGGTTTCGGCCAAAGGTTGGCCTCCTACAAAAGACCTTTAGGAGGTAGGAACTCACCCTTTATACCCAGAACTGCATTCTCCTTTATCCGCCTGTTTTATCTTCACTATATAGAAGTGTTTATCCTTGCTGAGGGATATGTCTGTCTGCCTTTTATTGGAGGGCTGGTGGAAAAAGGGATGAAACAGACTGTCGCTAAAAGTGAATCATATAGGTTTACATGCAGCTGTCTATATTTTAAATATCCTTTATAAACAATTAGTTATAGCCTTGGCGTGTAGTTTGCTTTTGAACTTGCTTAACAATAATAAGTAAAGGAGTACGCCTACTTTGGCGTAAAGCATTCTATGTCATCATCTGAAACTAATCCTACTCAACGAATCAATGAGCTTTATTGGGGTTTTGTTATCTCTAGAGCTATTCATGTGGCAGCCAAATTAGGTATTGCTGACCATGTAAGCGGCACGGCTGTCCATGCAAAAGATATAGCTAAACATTTATCATTGAATGAAGATCGTCTTTATCGGTTGATGCGCTTATTGGCTTCTTATGGGATTTTTGAGGAGACCGATAAAGGAATGTTTTTGGCTACACCGCTCTCAAGTTCAATTAGTAGCGACGGTGAGTTTTCGATTCGTAATGCTGCGCACATGGTTACAAAATCTATGTGGGAGGCATATGGCCACTTAGAACATAGCGTATGCACGGGTGAAGATAGCTATACAGAACTTTTTGGCAAAGGTGTTTTTGAGTACTTAGATGAAGACGCTGAAGAGAATAATCAGTTTGCCAGAGCTATGCATAATTATGCAGAGTTAGAGAATCCTGTTATTGCTGAATGCTGCCCTCTGAGTGATGCGAAAACATTAGTGGATGTAGGAGGAGGGCAAGGAGGCTTTATTAAAGCGCTTCTTTCTCAAAATGAACAGCTTAATGGCACCTTGTTTGATCAGCCACATATTGTCAATCAAGCCACTCATATAGAAGAGCAATCAGCACTTAACTTACGTTTTGATAAGAGCCATGGCAGCTTTTTTGAGAAGATCCCTTCCGGAGCGGATGCTTATGTTCTTAAACGGATTCTACATGATTGGAGTGATGAGGATTGCTGCAAAATACTGCAAACAGTCAAAGCCGCAATGACGCCTGAAAGTAAACTTTATGTGATCGACGCGATTGTACCTGAAGGAAATGTCCCACATTTCTCAAAAGATATAGAAGCTTTTCTTATGACCTGGGGCGGGCAGGAACGTGATAAAGAGGAGTTTGAGAAACTATTTAGCCAAGTAGGTTTAACTCTATCCGCTATTATCGAAACACCTACACCTCTATCGGTACTTGAGGTGCAGCTACCATCGTAGATGTTTTATAACCTATTCCCATAACGGGCTATTGATACATAGAGTCAAACCCAGGGATGTTATTTTCCCAAATGGGTTTGTCTTTTCCTATGAATTCACGCACGGCATCAAAGAAGAGTTGTGTACGTACTGGTAGTTCGCGATGTGGATAGATGGCATAAAGGTGATTAAATTCAGGTAATTTAATATGAGTCAAAATAGGTGTTAATAGACCTTGTTTAATTTCATCTGAGACTAAAAAGGCAGGTGTTAAAAAGTAGGTACTTCCAGATAGGGCTTTTAAGCGAATCGCATCCCCATCATTTGATCGGAAGGTACTATGGATAGGTACCGCAACTTCTGCACCTTGGTCGTTGATGTAACTAACTTCATCTATACGTAAGGTGTTGCTGGCATAACTTGCCGCAGGTAATTTAGCGAGCTCTTCAAGTGTTGCAGGTTCACCATAAGTTTGTAGGAATTCCGGTGTGGCTAAAATGACTAGGCGATTGCGAGCGAGTTGGCGTGAAATTAAATTTGATACTTTAGGTTGGCCGATACGAAAAGCAAGATCATAACCTTCACCGACTATATCGACCATGCGATCTTCTAAGTTTAATTCGACTTCTACCTGCGGAAAGCGTTTTTGAAAATCGTTTATTACGGGTAGTAAATAGCGGCGCCCAATAATCGCTGAACTGGTTATTTTTAAGAGGCCGCGGGGTTCAGTGTGATAGTTTTCGGCAATTTGTATAGTTTCACTTAATAAAAAGCGCATTTCGGTGGCTTTTTTGACCATCTCGGCGCCTGCGGCGGTTAAAGAGATAGTGCGAGTAGAGCGGTTAAGTAAACGTACGCCTAACTCCTCTTCCAATTTATTCATCTGTTTGGAAACAACTGAACGATCGATACGGTGAGATTCAGCAACTTTTGCGAAGTTACCGAGCTCTACAACATCTAGAAACATTAGCAAACGACTCGTTGTATCCATTGGATCTCTCTTCTCAAAAGTCTATTGGTGCTATTTTTGCACTAATCAAATGATAAATTGATTCTATTTTAACACATTCATAACCTTTATGATGATTGCAATTAAATTTAGAGGGATAGGCTATGTCATTCAATAAACCTAAAAAAGTAGTGGCTATAAGTGTCTTACTTACTGCACTCGCCGCTTGTAGTGAACCGGCGGAACAAGCAAAAGCACCCGCACAAAGGCCATTGACGCAAATTGATGTAGCGCAAGTTATTTATAAGCCAGTACAAACTTGGTTTACCTACACAACACGTTTAGAAGCACCTCAGCAGGTTGCTTTAAAACCACGTGTGTCTGGTGTTGTGAATACCATTGATTTTGTGGAAGGTCAGCAGGTAAAACAGGGCGATCTATTATTTAGTCTTGATCCACGTCCATTTGAAGCTCAAGTTGCAAGCTTAAATGCTCAAGTAGTTAGCGCGGTAGCAGAATACCAACAAGCTAAAAGTGAAGCTGCAAGGGCAACACGATTACGTAAACGTGATGCAATTTCTTCCGAAGAGGCTGAGTCTAGAGCTACTGCTGCAAAAAAAGCGCAAGCGCAAATTTCTGCTTTAAGAGCGCAGCTTCAAGCCGCTCAGCTTGATTTAGAGTTTACAAAGATCACTGCACCTATTGATGGCATTATCTCTCGTGCTGAGATTACCCGTGGTAATACGGTAAATGCTAATCAAAGTACGCTAACAAGTATTGTGTCTGATCAGAAGATGTATGCGTATTTTGATATTGATGAACGTACATGGAATAGCCATTTCGAAGAAGCTAAAGCCAGTGACAATTTACCGGTTGTGATGCAGCTACTCGGTAGCGATAAATATGCATACAACGGCCATGTAGATTTTATTGATAATCAGATCAATACGTCGACAGGTACATTGCGTGTACGTGCCACTTTTATTGATGAAGATCATAAGCTGCGTAGCGGTGCATTCGCTCGTATACGTCTAGCGAGCCAAGACGCAACACAACAAGTACTGATTCCTGAAAAAGCGATAGGTACAGACCTTAAAAATCGTTTTGTATTGATTGTTGATGACAAAAATACACTGCAATACCGTCCGATTAGTGTGGGTGACCGTTATGGTGAATTTCGTGCTATCACTTCCGGTTTAGAGGCTAAGGATATAATTGCGGTTAATGGCCCAGCTAAAGTGGGTCCAGGTATGCCAATTGAACCACGTAAAACCCAATTAAATGCTGACACTGTTGGGTTAACGCTAATTGCACCATTAAACCAACCTTTATTAACTGCTAAGTAATAAGAAGCGGCCCATGAATTTTTCACACTTTTTTATAAAACGGCCAATATTTGCGGCTGTATTATCATTGGTTATTTTAATCGGTGGTGCTATATCACTGTTTCAATTACCGATCAGTGAATACCCAGAAGTGGTACCACCGACGGTTGTAGTTACGGCTAATTACCCTGGTGCTAACCCTAAAGTTATTGCAGAAACCGTTGCTACGCCATTAGAACAGGAGATTAACGGCGTAGAAAGCATGTTGTATATGTTTTCACAAGCAACTAGCGACGGTCGCATGACGCTAACAGTTACTTTTGCTTTAGGAACCGATCTGGATCGTGCTCAAGTACGTGTGCAAAACCGTGTTAACAGCGCGTTACCTCGCTTACCACAAGAAGTACAGCGTTTAGGTGTTGTTGCTAAGAAAGCCTCTCCGAATTTAACCATGGTTGTACACTTATTTTCGAAGGAAAAAAGTCGCGAAACTGATTATTTATCAAACTACGCTGACCTGTACGTGAAAGATCAAATTGCACGTATTGGTGGTGTTGGTGAAGTGCGTGTATTCGGTGGTGGTAAATATTCAATGCGTGTTTGGTTAAATCCAGATGCCTTAGCTTCACGCCAGCTTACCGCAGGTGATGTTGTTAACTCATTAAGTGAGCAAAACCAACAGGTTGCTGCCGGTTCTTTGGGGGCTCAGCCTGCGCCTAATGATGCACAGTTCCAAGTGTTATTAAATGTTAAGGGCCGCTTAACCAGTATTGAAGAGTTTGAAGACATTATCATTAAGGTCGATGATGAGGGGGCTATTACTCGTCTGAAAGATATCGCAAGAGTCGAAGTCGGCCAAGATACTTATGCGCTGCGCTCTTTGTTAAATGGCCAGCCAGCAGTTGCGATGCCTATTTTCCAACGACCAGGCTCGAATGCGATTGAACTGTCGGATGAAGTACGTGAAACTATGAAAACGCTTGCAGAAGATTTTCCTGCAGGTGTTGATTACGACATTGTATACGACCCAACAGTATTCGTTCGTGGATCTATCGAAGCGGTTATTACCACTTTATTAGAAGCCATTGCCTTGGTTGTAATTGTGGTTATCGTGTTTTTACAAACATGGCGCGCATCGATTATTCCGTTAATTGCTGTGCCTGTTTCACTTATCGGTACGTTCGCTGTTATGCAGTGGCTAGGTGTTAGTATCAACACCTTATCGCTCTTTGGTCTTGTGTTAGCCATTGGTATTGTAGTTGATGATGCGATTGTTGTAGTTGAGAACGTTGAACGTAATATAGAGAAAGGGTTATCGCCTGTTGAAGCGTCTCGCGTTGCAATGAGCGAAGTGACCGGGCCTATTATTGCGATTGCACTTGTATTACTGGCGGTATTTATCCCGACTGCGTTTATTACTGGCTTAACAGGGCAGTTCTATAAGCAGTTTGCCTTAACGATTACAATCTCGACCGTTATTTCTGCGTTTAACTCGTTAACATTATCCCCAGCATTGTCGGCGTTGCTATTAAAACCGCACGGTGCAAAACCGGATCTGTTAACGCGAATCCTAAACGCTATTTTTGGACGCTTTATATTCCGACCTTTCAACCGTCTATTCGAAAAAGGCTCATTGGCTTACCAAACGTCAATTAAAAAGCTTATTCGTTTTAGCGTTATTGTTGGCATCATCTATATTGCTTTATTAGGCTCTACTGTTGGTTTATTCAATACCGTACCGGGTGGCTTTATTCCGGCGCAAGATAAGCAGTACTTAGTCTCTATTGCCCAGCTACCGGATGCTTCAAGCTTAGATAGAACCGAAGCTGTAGTTAAAGAGATGTCGGCCATTGCACAAGAGGTTCCGGGTGTTGCAAACATTGTTGCTTTCCCTGGTTTGTCGGTTAATGGTTTTACTAACAGTCCTAATAGTGCTGTTGTGTTTACACCCCTTGAAGACTTCTCTGAGCGTCAAGGACCTGGATTGTCGGCTGCAGCTATAGCAGGGGAGTTGAATAAACGGTTCTCCGTGATTGATGAAGCGTTTGTTGCTGTGTTCCCGCCACCACCAATTTTGGGCTTAGGTACCACAGGCGGCTTTAAACTGCAGATTGAGGATCGTTCAAACCAAGGTTTTGAAGCTCTCTTCAACTCCTTACAAACGGTTATTAAGGAAGCGCGACAGCGTCCTGAACTGATGGGTTTGTATTCAAGTTTCCGTATCCAAGTACCACAGATGGACATAGAAATAGACCGTGAACAAGCAATGTTGCAGGGTATCGCGTTAGAAGAAGTGTTTAACGCATTACAAATATACCTAGGTTCATTATATGTGAACGATTTCAATATGTTTGGCCGAACTTACCAAGTTAATGCTCAAGCCGATGCAGACTTTAGGTTAGATGCTAAACAGATCCTGAACTTAAAAGTCCGTAATAACCAAGGTGCGATGGTGCCTTTAGGCGCAGTACTGAGTGCGACACCAACAACCGGCCCGGATCGTGTAATGCACTATAACGGTTACCCAAGTGCAGAACTAAACGGTAGTCCAGCGATGGGATTCAGTTCAGATCAGGCTCAACAAGCGATCGAGGAAGTTCTAGCGCAGCATTTACCTGAAGGTATTGTTTATGAGTGGACGGAAGTTACTTATCAGCAAATTCTTGCGGGTAACACAATGGTATATATCTTCCCACTCGTAGTGTTATTAGTGTTCATGGTATTGGCTGCGCAGTATGAAAGCCTACGTTTACCATTAGCCATTATTTTGATTGTGCCGATGACTATATTCTCCGCTCTTTGTGGGGTCTGGTTAATTGGTGGTGATAACAATATTTTCACCCAAATCGCTTTAATCGTGCTGGTGGCCTTGGCCTGTAAAAATGCCATATTAATGGTTGAGTTTGCGAAGGAGGAGCAAGAGACTGGATTAACACGTTTAGAGGCTATTATTCATGCTGGCCGTATGCGTTTGCGTCCAATATTAATGACCTCCATCGCCTTTACTGCCGGTGTTATTCCTCTGGTACTCGCTACGGGTGCGGGTTCTGAAATGCGTCAGGCTATGGGTATTGCCGTATTCTCCGGCATGATCGGTGTGACGCTCTTTGGCTTGTTATTTACGCCTGTCTTTTATGCTTTAGTTGCTAAAAAGTCAGCGACTGAGATTAGTGACAAGAAGGAAGACGCGCATGTTTAAGTTGAACTTAACATCAACAGCTAAGCTTTCTACATTAGCGGTGGCTATAACCTTGGCGGGCTGCGCAAGCAGCTCTAACCTTGGAGAAAGTAGTTTAGAAAAAGAGGCTTTTTTTGCAGCTCAAAGTTATGCTGCTGAATTGAGTGAAAGTGGTGCAAATAATCAATGGTGGGAAACCTACCAAAGCCAGCAATTAGATGCTTTTGTTAAGCAAGCACTGGAATCTAATCGTAATTTACAAGCGGCTCAACAGCGCCTAAAAGCGTCCATGGAACAACTTGGTTACGAAGAAGCTCAATATTTACCGCAAGGTGATGTAACCGCATTAGGTAACCGTGAATCAACTGCGGGCGTAATTGAAAGTAATGCTAGTTTAGGTGCCAATTTTAGTTGGCAGCTTGATCTGTTTGGGCGAATCTCCGCTTTGATTAAAGGTGCTGAGGCCAAGAGCTTTCAAGCACAAGAGCAAAAAACACAGTTAGTGGCAGAGATCGTTAGTGGCGTGACCCGAAGCTTTTTTGAGTGGCAAGGTAATCAGCTAAAGTTGCAGATTGTTAATCAACAGATTGTTGCGTTAACGGAAAGTATAGATGTATTGCAAGCTCGAGTTGATGAAGGTTTCGCTTCTAAATTAGATATTAATCGGACCTATGCTCAGTTAAATGAGCAAAAAACACTGTTGCCACAGATAGAAACTGCACTGTATCAAAATAAGGCAACATTGGCGGTTCTGTTAGGACAGACGCCTGAACAAGTACAGTTGAGTTTTGAAACAGATCTAATTAACAGTAATCTAATCCAGCCGGTAGCTTTAACTCAGCCAGAGAAAGCGGTGAGTCTACGTCCTGAGATTAGCATTGCCCGCTATCAGCTACTTGAGCAAAGTGCGCTGGCGGATGCCGCAAGAGCGGCCTTGTATCCGGATATTTCTATCTCGGGCTTTGTTGGGCTAATTAATCCTATTGGCGGTCAATTATCGAGTAATGACGATGCTTGGTCGCTGACGCCTCAGCTAAGCTGGTCAATTTTAAGCTGGCCCGCATTAAAGGCGCAGGCAAGAGCTCAAAGTTCACTAAGCCAAGCTGCATTTTCTGATTATGAAAATACGATTGTTAGCATTATTGCTGAATCACAAACCGCGTTGGTTAGCATGAAGCAGTCAAAAAACCTGCATGAGTTTGCA
The DNA here is from genome assembly GCF_030547495.1 of Neptuniibacter sp. 2_MG-2023. Taxonomy (NCBI): domain Bacteria; kingdom Pseudomonadati; phylum Pseudomonadota; class Gammaproteobacteria; order Oceanospirillales; family Oceanospirillaceae; genus Neptuniibacter; species Neptuniibacter sp. 2_MG-2023. Next base: position 12,612 of record NZ_JAUOQC010000008.1, read on the forward strand.
GAAAAAAGACTACATCACGCTGAAATTGCACATGAACAGGCCAAGGCAATGTATGAAGAGGGGCAGATGCCTTATCTAGATTTATTGTCAGCTCGTCAAGATGCCTTAGTTGCTAAACAAGCAGCGGTTGATGCAAAAATCGCCTTTATGCTCGCTAAAATCTCTACTTACAAAGCGTTTAGTGGTGGTTGGAGTAGAACACTAGTGTTGTAACTGGTGTTTATATTAAGAAAAAAGAAAAGGTAATAATTGTGGTTAACATAGCCAGCACGATGCAAGCAATCACCTTGGGAGAAGTCGGGGATGACTTTTCTTTGGTAAAGCAGGAGATGCCCACGCCGCAGCGGAAAGAAAGTGAACTGCTGATTCGTGTTGAATATGTTGGCCTTAATCCCATTGATGCAAAGTTAGCTAAACATGGTTTCCCTGATTGGCAATATCCGCATATTTTGGGTTTAGATGCTGTAGGTACCGTGGTAGATGCCCCTGTCGGTGTAAGCCCTAATATTGGTGATCGAGTGATGTGGCATGCCAATATTAAGCAACAGGGGATGTTAGCAAACTATGTTGCAGTACCTAATTTTGCAGTCTCTAAATTACCTGAAGGACTCGCACCTGAAGTTGCTGCTGCTCTGCCTTGTGCCGGAATGGCAGCTATTTTCGCTCTAGATAAATTGCAAATCCAAGAGGGTGAGAACTTGCTGATAGATGCAGGTGCGGGAGCGGTTGGTCAATTTGCTATTCAATTTGCGAAACAGCGTGGTGCTACGGTCTTTACTGTCTCAGCTAAAAATACTCATGCTTATTTGAAAAAAATAGGCGCTGATAAGTGTTTTGATTATAACGATAAAAATTTACTTAAAAAATTCAAGCTAGCATTAGGGCATAGTCAATTTGACGCTGTTGTTGATACTGTAGGTGGCGCAAATACTATTCGTAATATAGAACTATTACGTTTTTGCGGAAGAATTGCCTGTTTAAATGGTTTGCCTGAATTACCCTCTTCATTGTTATTTTATAAAGCCCCGGTTATTAATATTGTTTCTTTAAGTGGCGCTTGGTTAACCGAAAGCTTATGTGCTCAACAAAAGATGAGCTTTATGGGTAATTTGTTAATGAATAGTGTTAATGATGGCAGTATTAAAGCGCCTAGCATTATTCCTGTTTCGTTTGAGGCTGAGGAAATTACTCAAGCTTTAAAACAGCAGCTAAAAGGTTGTGTTTTTGGCAAGCAGGTAGTGCAAGTTCCGACTCAGTAAAACCTTACTTGGTTTGCTTGAAGTGATTCTGCTTGATCCTCAACGTTGCCGTATTTTATCCTCCGTTACTAAGCGTCCATTTTAAAGTGGTAGGCAACTTGAAAGCGCGATTTTAGGTAAAGCTCTGCCTAGAAAATCTTATGCCTACACAGCTTATATCTGCAAAAATAAGCTTGAAAGTCCTTTCTCCTATTTGTTTATATTCTGTGAATTTTGTTGCTTTAACGTTAGTGATAGTCCAGTTTGTTAAGCGGATCTTGTCTGTTTTAGAGGGGAAGTTTTGCCTAAAATTATACTGCAAGGGTTTATTCTTGTGCCTGACTCCGATCTTGAGAGAGTTAAACGTGAGCTGCCAAAGCATGAAAAACTCACCTTAGAAGAATCCGGTTGTTTAGTTTTTATGGTGACTCCTGATCTAGTTAATAGAAATAAATTTAATGTTTATGAAGAGTTCGTGAGTCGTATGGCTTTTGATCATCACCAAGCCAGAGTTCGATCCTCTATATGGGGGGAGGTGACTCAAGGTGTTGAAAGGCATTACCAAATCAGTGAAGAGGTTTCTGTGTAGGCTTGTCCGTCAGTAGGCATATAGGTTGTGTGAAGTATTAGTATGCTACATTAAGAGATGTTTTTAATAGCAGCTCGAAACTAGTAATCAGTTATAGCGATCCTTATGCATATTCTAGTGAGTAGGTGAATAAGTGGAAAATTCCCATGAAGCTTTAAGGCTGATTCTCGATTCAATTACTGAACATATTGTTGTTATTGATGATATGGGAACGATTCAGTATGCCAATAAAAGTTGGTCGGATTTTGGTAGTAACAATGCTTGCTCCGTTGGTGAAAATTGGCGGGGGATTAATTACATTGATGAATGTGATAAAGCTGCGGCAATGGGGGATGACTTCGGAGAAAAGGCAAGAAATGGCATTTTAAGTGTTATTAACAAAGAGACGCCCGCGTTTTACTTTGAATACCCCTGTCATAGTCCGGATGAAAAACGTTGGTTTATGATGCGAGTGACTGCGCTGCAGATGTCGTGTCAGGATTACTTTGTTATTTCACACCAAAATATTACCGAGAGAAAATTGGCTGAAGAAGAGGTAAGAAATCTTGCTCGGCTTGATGGGCTTACTGATATTCCTAATCGCCGAGCTTTTGATGAGTTTCTTTATAATGAGTGGCGGCGATGTTTAAGATTAAAACAACCTATCAGTTTAGCAATAGTCGATTTAGACCATTTTAAACTTCTCAATGATATCTATGGGCACCAATCGGGTGATGAGTGTTTAATCAAGATAGGTGCCTTATTGAAAGAGTTTGCTAGTAGACCCGGCGATATTTGTGCGCGATACGGCGGTGAAGAGTTTGCTTTGGTATGGGGAGGGACTTCGCTTGAACAGGCTGAAACGCTTTCAAATAGATTGTTGGAGGAAATTCTTGCTCTAAATATCAATAATAGTGATTCACCTATCAACAAGTACCTAACGGCCAGTGTGGGGTTAGCTGAGATGGTTCCCCACTTAGGTTGTAATGAGGAAGAGTTGATTAGCAAAGCCGACAGCATGCTATATAAAGCGAAAGATCAGGGTAGAAATAGAGTTGAATGTTAGGCGATAAAAATATGATATGTTGATCTTCTGAATCAACATGATTAAGCATCGCCTCAAGGCTACTAGGCAGCCCATATGGCATTATTCAGCTAAGATCATTCTCTTGTGGGCTTTAAAGCTTATCGTCCGCGTGGGCTAATACATAGAGTCCTACATCAATAGAACCATGTTCAAAACCTCCCTCACAGTAAGCTAGATAGTAGCGCCATAAACGGTGGAAGGTTTCATCAAACCCTTGTGCTTTAATATCTCCCCATGATTTTTCAAAATCGCTATACCATTCGCGTATAGTTCTGGCGTAGTCTTTACCGAATAGTTGATGTTTTTTAAGTATAAAGCCATGTTCGCTTAGTTTTTCTTTAAAGGCTGATACGCTAGGTAGCATACCGCCAGGGAACACATAACGTTGGATAAAATCGGCTTGTTTTCTGTAGCTATGGAAGCGCTCATCCTCGATGGTTATCACTTGCAGTACAGCTTGGCCTCCAGGTTTTAAGACACGTTTTAACGTTTCAAAATAAGTATCCCAATGGGCTTCACCGACCGCTTCAAACATCTCAATAGAAACCACCGCATCATATTGGGTATGGAGGTCACGGTAATCGGTTAAACTCAGATGGACTTTATCAGTGAGATTATCATCTTTAATACGTTGTTTAGCCCATTTTAGTTGTTCTTGGGATAAGGTTATGCCGTGAATTTTTAGATCATGCTCTTTGCTTGCTTGGGCTGCAAAACCTCCCCAGCCGCAGCCTATCTCGATTACATGCTCACCCGGTTGGGCATTGAGTAGTTCGAGAATGCGCGCGTTTTTTCTTTGTTGAGCTGATAGAAGGGATTCGTCTGAGTGACTATATAACGCAGAAGAATAGGTCATAGAACTATCAAGCCAGTGTTTGTAAAAATCATTCCCTAAGTCGTAGTGGGCTGCGATATTTTTCCGGCTTCCCGTCAGTGTATTGTCGCGCGTCCAGTGATAGATATTGTGGAGTGTACTTGTCACTATGCGTGCTTTAGATAGGTCCGCTAGGGAGCTTTCATAAGCGAGCGCCCATTTTACTAACTCTGTAAGATTTGAGCTTTCCCATTCTCCCGCTAGATAGCTTTCTGAACCACCATTGATACCGCCAAAAAATAGGCGATAGAGTGGTCGAAAGTTGTTTAATTGGATATCGGCTTCTGGCTGACTATGACCAATCTTGCATGTAAAACCACTTGGTAGCGTTAGGCGAAGTGTGCCTTGATGACCATTCAGTTTTTTATGGAATAGACTAAGGAGCTTTTTTTCAAACCAAGTGGCTTGAGAATAGGGAGCTTTAAGGGTTGTTTGCTGCTCATAAGCTTTCATAATGGGTCACTCCGCTTTTGTCCTGCCAGCTAATACTGTGTTTTTGTCGCGTATCTCTAGGCTGTAAACTTAGTTTTTTGCGCCATAACCTGAGTGCTTCCCAATGGATAGCTAGAATGACTTTTAAGGTCATTAGGGGGTATTTAAAAAACACTTTTAGTAAGGTTTTATCTGTTAACTCGCTTTGGGTTCCCGTAAATGTCGCTTGCAAAATAGGTTGCCTTGCTCCTAGTGTTGATTGCTCTGTTTGTCGAATGCTGACGGCGACCTTATCTGAAGGTGGGGAGATACGAAAAGAGTAGGCGGTATCCATAGGTATAAAGGGGCTCACATACATCTCTTTATTGCAGGAATGCCGTATTTGATCGGTTTTACTATCAGCCTCAAGCAGGTAAGTATGTCGTGAGCCGAATGTATTACTGACCTCGTAGAGGATCACGTCTAATTGATCATCTTGGTTGTAACAGAAATACACGCTAAGTGGATTGAAAGCATAGCCTAGAATACGGGGATAACAGAGTAGGCGTATTCGATGTGTTGCTTGGTTATAACCCCGTTGAGTTAGTAACTGACGGATGTTTTCAGCTAAGTTGCCGTGACCGCTACCATGATCTTTTTCATTAAATGAAAAAAGATTAAAACGGTTAATAGAGAGCCATCTAAATCGGTCTAAACGGGGTAGCTCATCTATATCTAGGCAAAGTGAGAAAACCTTATAGATAAATCGGTGTTTTGCAGGGCGAAAACGATGATGCATAACGGCCCCTTGATAGAGGCAAGAGCTTAATTTAACCATGGGCTTTAACCTGTTCAGCTGGGGCTGTTTCTCTACTTTGTGGTTTGCTAACAAAAATACGACTATTTTTGTCTTCGAGTGTCCAAGGTCGAGGTATACCGCCAAGCTGTTCAGCTACGGCGAGACCCGCTTGCAACCCGTCTTCATGGAAACCATAGCCAAAGTAGGCACCACAAAACCAAGTTCGCTTTTTACCTTGTAGTTGCCATAACTCTTTTTGCGTATTAAGAGCACCTTGAGAAAACTCAGGATGGTCATAAAAAAAGGTGCGAATGATGCTTCCATCTTGAGGATCTTTTAGCGGGTTAAGTGAAAGAAACAGAGGCTGCTCAGTGTTAAGCGGTTGTAATTGGTTCATCCAATAAGTTACTGATACCTCTTGAGATTGATCCCGTTGTCCAGTGGATATGTAGTTCCAGCTTGACCAAACCGCTTTACGTTTTGGCATTAAGGATGGATCTGTATGTAAATATGCTTTATTACGCTGATAGGGGAAGTGGTTAAGCAGGCGTTTCTCATCATCCGTTGGCGCCTCTAATAAAGCGAGGGCTTGATCCGAATGACAGGCTAGCACTATATCATCGTAGTATTCACGTTTACCGTGTAGATCTTCAATAATCACATGATCGTCACAACGAATAACTTTGTGAATACGGCTATTTAAGCGGATTTTATTCTGTAGGGAATCGGCTATTTTATTAACATAGCAGTGACTTCCGCCAATTACTGTTTTCCATTGAGGGCGATCTTTAAGCTGAGCCAGTCCATGATTTTTACAGAAGCGGAGAAAACTGCTGGCCGGGTAATTCAACATTTTTTCTACAGGCATTGACCAGATCGCGGCACCCATAGGTAGTAGGTGATTATAAATAAAAGCATCACCATAGTTATGCTGGTGTAAAAGCTCTCCTAAGGTCAGTTTATTGATATCTGACTGAGCTAGCATTGTGTTTGCATCGTTATAAAATCTAAGCAGCTCACGAACCATTTGCCAAAAACTAGGCTTTATCATATTGCGCTTTTGCGCGAGTAAACCGGATAAACCTGTACCAGAATATTCCAGTGCACCTTGGTTTATAGATACAGCGAAAGACATGTCCGTTTCACAGGTATTGATTTTTAGTGTTTCAAAAAGCTTCACTAGGTTCGGGTAATTTGGAGGGTTAAAAACAATGAAGCCTGTATCTACATCCACCTGCTTACCTTGAATATCACAAGTGACTGTATTTGAGTGCCCACCTAGTCGATCGTCCTTTTCGTACAGTGTTACATCGTGTGCCTTGTTTAATAGCCAAGCACAGCTTAGTCCTGAAATACCAGAACCGATCACTGCAATTCTTTTTGGACGAATAGAGGCAATATTCATTTTATGATCCATATTTAATTATATATTCATCGCTTGTTACGCAGGGTGAAGAAAAAAAGATCATGTACTATGCATATATATTTTCAGTTATATGGTTTGGGGTGATCCAATCTTTGTAAGGTATCGTAAGGGATAGTATGGAAAATAAACCACCAGGTGAAGATGTGGAAAATGTTGTAGCTATGCCATCGATGTCAAACCGTCTAAGCGGTGCAGATCCCGATTGGAGCGAGATGCTATCTCGTTTAGCGGAGAGTAAAGATAAAACGCTGTATATAGCGTTGTTTCGGCATTTTGCGCCAAGAGTTAAATCTTACCTTATACGTCTAGGGCTTGTGGATACAGTTGCAGAAGAGTTAATGCAGGAGACCATGCTCGCTGTTTGGCGTAAATCTCATCTTTACAATAGTAATAAAGCTGCCGCGAGCACTTGGATATTCACCTTGGCTAGAAACAAAAGTATCGACTTAATGCGTAAGCAGAAATATCCAGAATACGATCTGGAAGAGTGGCAAGAAGAGCCAGATCATCAGGATAACCCATGTGAGCAAGGGGTTATTTCTGACAGGATGAATAGTGCGATTAACACTTTACCGGAAAACCAAGCACAGGTTATCTATATGTCTTTTTTTGAAGGGCGATCTCACGCAGATATCTCTGATCGTCTAGGCGTGCCTTTAGGTAGCGTCAAATCAAGAATTAGGTTGGCATCTGAAAAGTTAAAAACTATGTGGAGGGATGGTGTATGAATATTAAGCATCATCTTGATGAGGCAACATTAGTTAGCTATGCCGCGGGCTCAATGTCCCAAGCAATGGCTTTAGTGACCGCTTGTCATCTCTCTATGTGCCCCCAGTGTCGTGAACGATTAGCTCACTCTGAAGCAATGGGAGGTGTTTTATTAGATGCTTTACCACCAGCAGAGGTCGCTGAGGATTCACTACAGAAGCTATTAGCCTGTATTGATGAGGAATCTGATATAGAGGCGGTGCTGTTGGATCGTCCTGATATTAATAAGCCTCATAAAGATCACAGTGATAAAGGTATCCCAACAGCCTTAGGGGATTATATTGGTGGTTCATTGGCAAATGTTGAATGGAAACGAATAGTCCCAGGTGTGTATTTTCATGATCTTCCCTGTAAAAGCGAGCGGGGCGGTGTATCACGATTGCTACGGATTGCCCCAGGCAAGGCTATGTTGCCTCACAGTCATGATGGTAATGAACTAACCTTAATACTGCAGGGATCTTTTTCTGATGAAATTGGCCGCTTTACAGTGGGTGATATCGCGGACCTTGATAGTGAAGTGGAGCATCAGCCGCTGGTGGATAGTGATGTGGATTGTATCTGTTTAATTGCAACGGATGCACCACTCAAATTTAGTACATTACTAGGAAAGATTGTTCAGCCGATGACCGGTTTTTAAATAGTCTTTGAGCCGAATAATTAAGTATTTAGAGGGTGTTGGAATGGAAACTAGTGAGCTTAAACTCTCAATTCCTGTCGGTGTTAGTGCTTGTCTTCTTGGGCACAAAGTTCGTTATGACGGTGGTCATAAGCGTTCCAAGTATTGCTTGAATGTATTGAGTGAATGTTTCGATCTAAAACCTTTTTGTCCGGAAGTTGCCATAGGGTTGAGTACTCCCCGTGAACCTATACGTTTAGTCGGCAGTGCTGAGGCTCCACGTGTTGTTGGGGTTAAGGATCCTACACTTGATGTGACTGATCGGCTTACGGCTTATGCTGATCAAGTGAGCAGTACAGAGAAAGACCTTTGTGGTTATATATTAATGCAGGGCTCGCCTAGTTGTGGCATGGAAAGAGTCAAGGTTTACCATGAAAATGGGATGCCTAATGTATCCGGTAGCGGCGCTTATGCGGCAAGATTAATGAAGCATAATCCAGCCTTACCTGTAGAAGAAGATGGTCGTTTGAATGATGCCGTACTGCGAGAAAATTTTATTACGCGGGTCTTTGTTTACTATAACTGGCAACGGGAGGTTATGAGTGACCCTAGCTTACATAAAATTATTCAGTTCCATAGCCGTCATAAGTATCAATTAATGGCGCATAGTTATGAAGGCTATAAGCAGTTGGGTAAGTACTTAGCGGATGAAGCATGTAAACAGCCTATAGATGAGGTTGTGCAAAAATATATTCTTGATCTGATGACCTATCTGACCAAAAAAGCGGACCGTAAAAGTCATACCAATGTGCTTATGCATATTATGGGCTACCTCAAAAAAGAGATTGATGCCGAAACTAAACAGGATCTATTAGAAGCGATTGAGCAATATAGAACCAATAAAGTGCATTTAGTTGTTCCTTTAGCATTACTCAAACATTATTTAAAACGACATGGCTCTGATTATATTAAATCCCAAGCTTATCTTGATCCTTACCCCCATGAGCTTGGGTTAAGAAATTATATCTAACAGGGTTCCTTCCTATGGAACTGGCTTAAGAGCTGCGTTTAAACTTTTTTATTGAGATGTCGTGAAAAATATAAAACTAGTTTGGTTTAGAAATGACCTTCGTACCCGTGACCATCGTGCCCTTTATACGGCCTGTGAGCATGTTGCTCAGAGCGCAAGTAGCGCTGAAATGGGTGTTATTGCCGTTGCTGCGATTTCATCTAAACAGTGGATGCTGCAAGATGAATCTAAGAGTCGAGTTCAGTTTTGGTTAGCTAATCTCCATTCATTAAAGGATGAGTTGGCTGGGCTTAATATTCCGTTAAAGCTTATTCATGCAGAGACTAATCAAGAGATCCCACAGCAGCTACTTAGATTAGCTAAGCAATATAATGTAAAAGCTCTCTATTTTAACGATGAAGTACCAGAATATGAGCAGCAACGAGATCAGCAAGTAGAACAACTTTTTCAACAGCAAGGGATAGGTTGTCATCGTTTTGAATCAGATCTAGTGCTTCCAGCGGGGTCTGTGCTTAACCAACAAGGCTTGCCTTATAAAGTATTCACACCATTCAGTAAGGCTTGGCGACAACAATTTACACAGAGTGAGCAGGGGCCTTTACCCGCTCCCCGGTCTTTGTCGTCTAAGGTTTATACTGCTATTGAAACGGATAATATTCCAGAGGATATAGGTTATGGCCTAAGGCTTGGAGCTGACTGGAATAAACAGATCTGGCCAGCAGGTACAGAAAGTGCGCATCGGAAGCTACAGCAGTTTGTGTCGGAGCAGTTAACCGATTATAGCCAGTTAAGGGACTTTCCTGCGCAAACGGGAACCTCCTCACTTTCACCTTATTTAAGTGTTGGTGTACTAACAGCAAGGCAGTGTATTGCAGGTGTGCAAGCTTATTCAGATGATCCTGAATGGTTTTATAATCAATGGGTTACTGAGCTTGTTTGGCGGGAATTCTATCGTCATCTTTTAATTCTTTTTCCTGAAATGAACCGTTGGAAACCCTTTAAACCTGATATAGAAAAGAAAATAGCTTGGCAGCACGACAAAGCCAAATTTGATGCTTGGTGCAAGGGTGAAACAGGCTTTGATATTGTTGATGCAGGGATGAAGCAGTTATTAGAAACAGGATGGATGCATAATCGTGTGAGAATGATAACGGCCTCGTTTTTAACAAAACTACTGCGTCAAGATTGGCGTTTAGGTGCGCGTTTTTTTATGCAGCATTTAATTGATGGTGATTTTTCTTCTAATTTAGGTGGTTGGCAGTGGAGTGCATCGGTTGGTGCTGATGCAGCGCCTTATTTTAGGATTTTTAATCCAATGCGACAGGCTGATCGTTTTGATGCAAAAGGCCTTTATTCTCAGCAGTGGTTGGACTTGGGCCATCCAGGCGACACCAATATGGATACTGATCTATTGGGTGATGCTTTGCCTTCTGATTTAGGCCAACGACCTCAACCTATTATTGATTATGCAGCTGAACGTAGGCGTAGTATTGAAGAGTACCAGTAAGTATTTAAACGTACCTTAATGCTGATCTAGGCTAGCGGGTTAATATTTATGGTTATAACCTTCGTTATTAATTGGGCAGAATTTATCAAATGAATCAATTTAATCCTAATAAACTCCTGCTTTCCAAGTGGACGGCGGTTAAGCCGGTCGAGAAAAGGAAACACTTTATTGTCACTGAGCTTGTTAAGGATGAGTTGGAACAACAGGTCATCGGTTGTGTCTTAGAAGCGGTGATCAATAAACAACAATTCCCTATGGATTTTAATGAGTTGAAAGACCAAAATCGATGGTTGCAAGGCTGGATATAAAAACCTCAATATTTTGCTTCTTTAAATACTTCTATTCGTCATCTTTTAGGATTATTATCGCAAAAAAACTGATCGGTGGTATGTGTTAAAGCCGTTGTGAATGAGGCTGTTAGCATCTAAATCTTTCCTCAAGGTTAAAGAGAACCACTCGATTTTTCTATTGTCAGCGATATTACTTAATAGATTTGGGGAGCATGTAGATGCAACTTGATGACGCTTTCAAGTCAGATAAATTATTTAGAGATCCTAAAAACTTTCCTTACGGTTTTGCACGCAGTGGTGAGTTCACGCGTGAGCAAGCCCAGTTAATTGAGAATCATGGTCATGCTTATATTGAATTAGCATCAGGCGCACGCGCCCCTTTATGTGATCAAGAGCAATCGTTTATGGCGTTCTGCAAAGGTGATAAAGACGCAGAATCTCTCCATGAGCGAACTTGGAAGCGTTACCAAGATAAAGTAAACCGTAAAATAAACTGCTATACCTTGGCGAGTATTCCTTCTGTATCGGATGATGATACCTCCGATGATGACGATTAAGGGTTTTAACCTTTATAAAAACAGCACCTCTAAGCCTTTATAACGCTTAGAGGCGCTATTCATAGCGCCTTTTGATAAAGTACTCAAACAGTCAGCACTAAAATACCAGTATAACTACGTCGATGTATTGCTTTAGCTCGTCTAAACAGAATGATGCATCAGCTGTTGGCTAAGCGACCCGATCGTTGCTCTTTAATCTCAACCTGAGATCTAATCCAAGACTAAAATGGTAACTATTATGAAAAAGGCAAACGGCTTCTATTCACTCGTTTTACCATTCTTTTGTTTACTATTCGCGGTTGGAAATACTTATGGCGACGCTTCTGAAACGACTCGAGTTCTGAATGGAACTCAAATCACGTATATGTACTCGAGTGGCCGTTCATATAATGTGAAGTTTGAAGAGAAGGGAGTTAGCTACCGCTATCTGACAGGCTCAAAACCGGATGTGTGGTGGGGGACTTTTCCATATCAAGCAATGGAGGTGGAAGATAATCTTTATTTTGCCTCCTGGTTTGAGAAAGGCTACGGTGATTACGTTACCTTGCTGATTAATTTTGATAAAAACGTTATACATGGCAGTGCCATTATAGGTGGAAACGAAGTGCACTTTCATAAAGCTGAGCTTGTGGAGGTTGCTAAGCCTTGAGTCTTTATCTGTGGTTAGCAGATTAAGATAATAGTTATAAAAACCACTGATTACAGGCTATATGCCCCATTGTTCGATGGGGTATCTTATCAGCGATATAGGCTTAACTTGTGTCAGTTAGGATTTAATTGGTTTTGAGTAAGTCTTCTAACTCTCTGTTTTTTATTGATTTTCATAGAAAGGCAGGCATAAGCTTTTAACCGTGCTAGTCTTTCCTAAAGACTGATAATAATAAGATAAATGATAACTGTAGATCAGAGGATGGATCTGACGCGTTATGGTCATTATACCAACGGAAAAACGATTTGATTGGAAGCGCCCTCCAATCATGCTGTTCATCTTGGTGCTCACCAATGTGATTATTTTTTTTGTATATCAAGGAGGAGATGAAAAAAAGCTTCAAGGTGCTTTAGATCGTTATGACAGGTTGGAATACTTTGAAACAGAGTGGCCTGTCTATCTTGATTATCTTCAAAGTAATGATGTTCCTGAAGCTATTATCTCCGATTACCAAACACTTTATAACCAAGGCCATCACCAGCAGCTTAGTTTTTATATCCTTAGCGATTTTCACTTTCTTGACTATTTAAATGCCCACTGGGTTAGTTTTCAAGAACCTACAAAAGGGGATTATTGGAAAGATAGGCGGCAAATACACGATGAATTTGAATCAACCGCCCTTTATGGTTTCGGTTTAAAGCCTAAAGATCTTGGTCTTGCTGAATTAGTCACCTATCAATTTTTGCATGGTAGTCCTATGCACCTATTTGGAAATATGTTTTTCCTCGTTATTTTCGGTTTTGCTGTTGAAGCAGCTATAGGGCACTTTCGGTTTCTTCTGTTTTACCTTGTCTCCGGTATCGCTGGTGGCGTTCTGTTTGTCATGGTCAATCAATACAGTCCAAATGCGCTGGTGGGTGCCTCCGGTGCTATTTCCGGAGTGATGGCTATGTATTTAGGTGTGTTTCGTTTTAGGAAGATAGAGTTTTTTTACTGGTTTTTTGTTTTTGTTGGTTTTATTCGAGCCCCAGCACTGTTTATTCTTCCGCTCTATATAGCAAATGAGCTCTATAACTATCTCACTTATACGGACTCTAATGTTGCCTTTATGGCTCATACTGGGGGCTTTATTAGTGGGGCTATCTTGATATTGACTGCATTGCTGGTCGATCCAAAAATGTTGGATGAGGAATATCTGGCAGAGGATGAGGTTGAGTCTCCAAAGCAGAGAGATTTAGATAAAATTTATAAAGCCTTAGGCCGTTTCTCTTTTGATACGGCTTTAAAAGCGTTAGATGAGTTTATTGATACTTATGGCGAAGATTTTGACCTGCTGAAATTGAAATACTCAATATTAAAAGGACGTGAAGATCCAGAGCAGGAAGCCGCACTTATCAAGCTATTGAATATGGAAAAACTCAATCTTAACCAGTTGGAAAGGGTGGAAACACTTTGGTTAGATAATGAAAGCCTGAAACAGAGCATGTCTAATGATGAGGTTCTTCAGCTAGGCTGGCGCTTGTCAGCCTTGCCTAGCCTAATGACCTCTGAACAGATTTTTATTTATCTTTATTCTAACGGGATCAAAAATGAGACCTTGAGCCACTTTGCGAGAAAGCTTTCCATCGGCTTTGGTGAGCGAGAGCATGAGGCGAAAAAAGTAAAATATGAAAAAGCGGCTGTTGAGATCTATGAACGATGCCGTAGATATTAAATGTTATAGAGCTAGGATGACTCATTAAGTGATATGGGTGATTTAATACGCCGAGTTTTTATCGGTTTAACAACCGCTTGTAGGAGTTAAATGCAATATGGAGTATTGCAAATACCATCCACTAACTGCAGCAACCTATCATTGTGAACATTGTCAGATCAGTTTATGCGATCACTGTATTGATGATGATCCTGAATACCCCGAGCCGCGCTGTTTTGTCTGTGGGGGTGAGGTGGATAGTTTAGGTTCTGCCGATATCGCACCTTTCTGGCGGAGGTTGGATAGTGCTTTTCAATATCCAATGAATAAACAAACTATATTATTGATCATGATTGCATCGGTTCTCACCTCTATAGGTGCATTTATTGGCGGGATAACGGGTTTTTGTATATCTCTCGCAATAACCGCTATCACAACCAAATACAGTTTTCTGTGCTTACAAGGCACGACAATGGGGGTTCTCAGAGCACCTGATATGAATGAAGCGTTTTCCGGCGGCTTTAAAATCATATGGCATATTATTGTGATATTGATTGTTATCAGTTTAATGATTTCAGGTGTTGAAAGAGTCTTTGGGGGGCTTGTTGCCGTCTTATTTTTGATCTTTTGGATAGTCTGTTTGCCTGCTGTTTTTATTAACTATGCGCGGTTTGAGGATATAGGCCCAGCGATTAATCCCATTGAGATTGGGCGATTGGTTGTGACGCTAGGTAGTGCTTATCTGCTCTTACTATTATTTATTACGATCATGATGGCTTCGGTTGGTACCTTGCATGAGATATTAGACGAGCAATTCTATTTTTTCTCGGCGGTTTTACAGAGCATCGTCTCTTACTATTATCTGATAGTGATATTCCACTTAATGGGTTATCTCATTTTTCAGAAACAAAAAGCATTAGGTTTTTCTAGCCGTTTAGAATCATCGACACCTTCAGATCAACGCTCTGAGAAAAATAGAGTGTTGTCTAAAGTTGATATTCTTACCAAAGAGGGTGACTTTGAAGGGGCGCTGGCTACGTTTAAGCAGGGGACTAAAGTCGTCATCAATGATTATGATTTTTATAGCCGTTTCTTTGATTTTCTTTGTGGCATAAAGAGAATCAAGGAGATCGATAATCTCTTAGTCGATTATTTAGCGATTTTAAAAAACTATGGTCGGGAGAATCTATTAACAACGGTTTATCAGCGTATTTTGCTGCTCGATAAGCAATATGTACCGGCATCACCTGAAGTGCGTTATCAACTCGCCTTAGGGTGCTTTGATTCGGGCAAATCCCTTTTTGTTGTGAAATTACTGAATGGTTTACACCGAGATTTTCCTGATTATAAGGAGCTTATACCTGCATATGAGCTGATGGCTAAAGCGCTAGATGATCTTCCGAATAAAGAGCATCAAGCTGAAAAGTTTAGAGGCTTAGTACGGCAGTTAAAAGGCGCTTCAACGCAGGACTAATTCATCCTGCGATTGAGGCCTGCTTGCGCCATAATTCGGGTGGATATCTCTTCTATAGAGAAGTTAGTTGTATTAATACTGGGAATATTAAGTTTCTTAAATAGCTTCTCTACTTCACGCACTTCAAAATCACACTGGTCTAGAGAAGCGTACTTACTGTTAGCGCGGCGCTCATGCCGTATTGCCGCTAACTGAAATGAGTCAATTGTTAAGCCGTAGAGCTTATGTCTATATTTTTCAAGAACATCAGGTAACTTATTGAATTCTAAATCTTCTTCTGTGAGAGGGTAGTTGGCCGCTTTGATTCCAAACTGCATCGCCATATAAAGGCAGGTGGGTGTTTTACCGCATCGAGATACACCCACTAAGATAATATCGGCATTTGCATATTGGCGTGTTCTGGCACCATCGTCGTTGTCTATTGCGAAGTTGACGGAATCAATTCTATCTTTGTAACGCGTCTGCTCAACAATACCGTGGGACTTACCAACAGAGTAATTCGAGCGGGCATTGAGTTCGCTTTCGAGCGGTTTTAAAAAGCTTGAAAAAACATCAATTTTGAATGCGACAGATTCAGCAATAATGGCGCGAATATCTTCATTAACTACTGTATCGAAAATAAGCGGTCTTGTGCCATCTTTAGTTGCTGCATTGTTGATACGAGATACCGCTTCTTGCGCTTTTTCGGGCGTATCTATGTAAGGAAGTGTTATCTGCTCAAACTCTATACTATCGAATTGGGCTAAAAGACTGTGTCCTAAAGCTTCAGAGGTAATGCCGGTGCCATCAGAGATAAAAAAAGCTGTTCGTTTCATCATTGGTTTATAAATATAGCGGACAATAGAGTGAGCACTATAACAGATTGGCTAAAGTAGAGGGATTTTGATCCGGCTTAAATAGATCTGAAAAACACTATAAATAGAGTTTTAAGTCTGTAAATGCATTCGGGCTCTGCGATTTTCGCCTGTTTTAAATCATTTAAACTGGGCTTGGTAAGGATTTTTTGTTTTCACTCAAGTAAGATCAAAGTCAGATTAGCGCTCTTTTCGACGTTTAATCACATTATAATAAGTAGGAAAAGGTCAGCAAAATGTAATGCTGATAGATCCCCATGGGGTTGATAAACAGTTACGACAGCCGAGTAGGAGATAGACCGTTGCAGAACTATGTACTGCGCCTTGATCAGGTAGGTATGAATGATATAGAGAAAGTGGGTGGTAAAAACGCTTCTCTAGGGGAGATGTTGCAAGAGCTGGCGGGGGCAAATGTTAAAGTCCCGAACGGCTTCGCAACGACCGCGCTTGCCTATAAAGATTTTTTAACTTATGGCGGCTTAGAAGACCAAATTAAGGATAAGCTAGAACAGCTGGATACGAATAATATCCAAGATCTTAAAGAGGCAGGAAAAGCAATTCGTGCCTTAATTATGGGTGCTGAGTTTCAACCGCAACTTAATAGCGCGATTGAAGCCGCTTGGGCAGAAATGTCTAATGGCGAAGATATTGCGGTCGCTGTCCGTTCATCTGCAACAGCGGAAGATCTTCCAGATGCATCCTTTGCCGGCCAGCAGGAAACCTTTCTTAATGTTCGCGGGCTTGAGGATATTAAAGCCTCGATAAAAGAGGTGTTTGCATCGCTGTACAATGACAGAGCCATCTCCTATCGCGTTCATCACGGTTTTGAACATAGCGAAGTGGCCTTATCTGCCGGTGTTCAGAGAATGGTTAGAAGTGAGACCGGTGCTTCAGGTGTTATGTTTACCTTAGATACTGAGTCCGGTTTTAACCATGTGGTCTTTATTACTGCTGCCTATGGGCTAGGTGAAACCGTTGTACAAGGTGCGGTAAATCCCGATGAGTTCTATGTTTATAAACCTACGCTTAAAATGGGTGCGCCTGCGATTATTCGCCGAACTATAGGTTCTAAAGCGATCAAGATGGTTTATTCCGAACCCGGTTCCGAGAGCCCAGTTTGTACTGTCCAGGTTAGCCCAGAAGAGCGCTGTAGCTTCTCTATTGATGATGGCGATGTGGAAACGCTTGCTAAGATTGCTCTAGAAATAGAATCCCATTACGGGCGTCCTATGGATATTGAATGGGCGAAGGATGGGGATACAGGTGAAATATTTGTTGTACAAGCACGCCCTGAAACGGTGAAGAGCCGCAGTAATCAGGCTGTGATTGAACGCTATTTACTGAAAGAAACAAGCCGAGTTCTAGTTGAGGGTCGCTCTATTGGCCACCGAATTGGCTCCGGCAAAGTACGTATTGTCTATGACCTTAGCGAAATGGATAAGGTCCAACCCGGTGAAGTACTTGTTACGGATATGACAGACCCTGACTGGGAACCTGTTATGAAACGCGCCGCTGCAATCATTACTAACCGTGGTGGGCGTACTTGTCATGCGGCGATTATTGCCCGTGAACTAGGTATTCCTGCAATTGTTGGTTGTGGTGATGCGACAGAGCAGTTTGTTAATGGTCAGTTGGTGACAGCATCTTGTGCTGAAGGTGATACTGGGCGAGTGTATGAAGGCAAGTTAGATTACGAGCATCAATCTAATAGTGTCGAATCTATGCCGGAGTTACCTTTCCAAATTATGATGAATGTTGGAAATCCGGATAGGGCGTTTGATTTTCAGGCCTTACCTAGTGCTGGAGTCGGTCTTGCGAGATTGGAATTTATTATCAATCGCATGATTGGTATACACCCTAAAGCCTTGTTGAACTTTGATCAGCAAGCTCCTTCATTACAGCAAACGATTAAACGTCGTATCTCTGGTTATAAAAGCCCCGTCGATTTTTATGTTGACCGTCTTGTTGAGGGTATATCTACCTTGGCAGCGGCTTTCTATCCAAAGAAAGTGATAGTGCGTATGTCGGACTTTAAGTCCAATGAATACGGACACCTGATTGGCGGTGATATGTATGAGCCAAACGAAGAAAACCCTATGTTAGGGTTTCGTGGGGCTACTCGGTATATATCAGAATCATTTCGTGATTGCTTTGAGTTAGAGTGCCGAGCGCTTAAGCGTGTTCGTGATGAGATGCAGCTAACCAATGTGGAAGTGATGATCCCATTTGTGCGCACCCCAGGAGAGGCTAAGCAAGTGGTTGATCTTCTTGCGGCTAATGGTCTCAAACGAGGAGAAAATAGCTTACGTGTCATTATGATGTGCGAGATACCTTCCAATGCTTTGTTGGCTGAAGAGTTTTTAGAGCATTTTGATGGTTTCTCTATAGGGTCAAATGATTTGACTCAGTTAACATTAGGGCTCGATCGAGATTCTGGCGTTATTGCCCATCTTTTTGATGAACGAGATGAAGCGGTTAAAAAACTACTCTCTATGGCGATCTCTGCTTGTAAAAAACAAGGTAAATACATTGGTATTTGCGGCCAAGGCCCATCAGATCATCCTGATCTTGCGCGTTGGTTGATGGAACAGGGGATTGATACAATTTCCTTAAATCCAGATTCAGTGTTAGATACGTGGTTTTTCTTAGCTAATAACGAAAAATAAAGCTTAACCGCTTGGTTTAAAGGAGATTACTTATCGAGTGATCTTCCGCCAAGCGGGTTTTCTATAGCGCATTACCTGTAGGCTTATCCTCCTGTCTTTTTGAGCGTAAACGCTCGCCTTAAGTGAATACTCTTTTGCTTTTTAATCGTTATTTCGCCGATCGGTTTCGTCTATATAGGCACCATAGTGCAATGCCAATTGCTGCGCCAATTAGATGAGCGGGTGGATATAGGCTCCATCCCTCTGTGACAAATAGAGCGTTTTGAGCCGTTAGTTCTACAATGGTTTTAATGAGAATCATAAGCAAAGGAACAAGGCCCAGTAGGGATGGTTCTTTTTTATACCAAAACAGAGCGGCGAGGGTGATCACTGTATATAGAACACCTGAGATTCCTGCATAGCTTTCAAGGCTTGAAAGAGGTGAAAGTAGGTACAGATCTAACGCCGTAGCGGAGACAACTATTCCATATATTAAAAGCTTAGGGCTTTGCTTTTCGAGATAAAATGCGGCAACAGTAAAGGTTGTTAAATCCCATAACAGGTGGTTCCACGAGCTGTGTATTAAATGGCCGGTTATCAGCCGCCAATACTGTTGTTGTTCGATAATGGCGACGTAATCAAAACTTAATGAGTGAAGCCCTACTAAGCTGTTGGGTAGAACACCTAAAATCAACATTATTGCGCAGGCTATAAGAGTTACATAGGGGGTGGAGCCTTTATGAGGCGAAAGCCCCCCCCTTGGGGAGGCTGTGAATGTGTCGTTAAATAAGGAACGCATAATCATCATACCTTGCTATTAAACGTCTTTAGAGCGGTTTGAATGAGAGCGACTTAATTGAACTAATGCAATACTGGCGGCCATCAAGATAACCAACCAAGGGGATATGGCGCCACCTCCGGATCCAGAGCGGCTAGGCGATACGGATGCACGCTGCTGACTTTGGTTGGGTTGAGCAGAGGACGAGTCAATAAACATCGGCTGTTGTTGATCAACGCGGTTTTGCTGTGCCGTAACGGGTTGTTGTGCACGTAACTCGCGGGCTTTCTGTTCTTTCTCTACCCGTTGCTGATTATTACGTTGAATGTTTAATGCTTTAAATACCTCATCTCGTACCACAATCATTGAGGTGTAATCTGTTACTAAACCATATTCAATAGCCGTATCCGTTATCGCTTGCTCGGCGTCTTTATCTGTTCCTAAATAATCAATCTTTGCTTGTAGCTCCTCAATTGCTGCATAAGCCCATAAACGTTCGAGTTCTGGATGCTGAGTGGATTGTTCTGGAAGCATAAAACGTGTTTTGTAGCTCTTCTCTTTGCCATTAACAGTACCTGTTAATGTGATTTCAGCTTCGCCAGGCTGATAATAGTGACCAAAGACAGTTAACTGCTGACCATGATAAAGGGTGTTCACTAAACGAGGTTTTACGATCTCTTTACTACGTACGCCTGATACTTTTAGGCTGACATCGCGCATAGCTGCATGAGACATTTTGCCCTTTGCTAGCATTAATTGGCCCATAATGTCGTCAGCATTAGAGATTGACATAGCAAAGCCATTAGATACCCGTGTCATCTCCTCTAGTAGAGGGCGGTTGGCACTATTACCCATAATAAAGGTAAATAAGCGCGCATCACGTTTTTCTAGGAGATTAAGGAATTTTGATTTCTCAGTTTCACCAACATTAGCAACACCATCAGTAACAAGGATAATCGCAGTGCTGCGGTCGGAATCTAGTTGATCAATGCCATTTTTTAATCCTGCATATAGGTTGGTGCCATTTCCGGGTTGTACATTATCAAGCTGGGTCATAACGCGCTTAATGGTCTGTTTATCTGCGGGTTGATAACCTTGAGTGAAATTCTGTGCCTGATTATTAAAGAGAACGACTTTAAAACGATCTTGAGGCGGTAGCTGTCCCAGTCCCTGACGTACACCTTCTACTAAACTTGAGAATTTACCTTGCATTGAGCCGGATATGTCTAAGACGAAGACCCAGTCCCGTCCTTGTGTAACAAGAGGTAGATCAGTACCCGGTGTTAAGGTTAGCTTAAAGGTACCTTTACTGTTATTCGCCTCTTTATAGCTAATCATATCGACGCTGGCAGGAAGCCCCTCAGCTTGCCTCCAGTAGAGAAGAATATCTTTATTTAATTGTGTCAGTGTTGTTGGTTGGTTAAGTGTTTTTGTATCTGTTTCATCGTTAAGGTCTAAATGAGTGGGCGTATTCGTGTCCGGTGTTTCCAGGTCCGGTGAGATAGTGTGATCAATCCTATTGTGTACCTGTGTAGCGGTTTGGTTAATGAGCGCAGCTTGCCACTCATAAGGAGCGACTTGTTGTAGTTGGGCATTTGGATGTTGAGGCATGCGCAGCCCATCGACTGGATAGCTTGTACGCAGTTTTACATTAAAGGTAAACGCTTCTTCAACGGTTTCATTGCGGCTCCAAAAACTGTGTTTTTCAACATCTACACCGCCATCTTCAAGTGGATAAACATAACGACCTATACCTGTGTCCGTTTGAGTGTTTTGTAGATAGACCAGTTTTATTTTTACGTCTTGGTTTGCTTTAACTGGAAAAACGGAGATATCAAAAGTTTTATACTTATCTTTTTCCACAAGAGCTGTTTCATTGCCTTGTGCTTTCTGTTGTTCATAAATCTGTCGTGCTTGTTGCTTTTCGACGACTTCGCCAGTGACCGGTTTACCATCTATCCAGTAGCTGAACTCGCCAACAGCCGCTTTTTCTGGCACAGGAAACGAATAGATCGCTTCGAGGTCATTGCTGTTGGGATTGTGGAAGGTCTGCTCGATGGTCGTGGTGGCATACATATCTTCGATAACAACATTAACGTGGTGTTCTTTGATCTGTAAGTCAGTGTAATTTGCATTATGGGGTTTGAGTAAGCCCGCAGCTTCTATGGAAGGTGAATAGAATAGGGATGAGCTTAGACCAAAGCTTAGACCTAACGCTGTTAAGAGTGCTGTTTTGTGTGTGCTTGTTAAGTTAGTCATTATGTTTCCCTCGTGAATGAACGAGGGAAAGATTGATGGAATTTGTTTTTAGCTAATACGTTTCTATGTAAAGTTACGAGATATTGAACTTTGGGTATTATATTTCAATACCAGAGCTTGTTTTTGGTTGAGTAAGACGCTTATTGCATTGATGTGGTTTCAGCAATGGATTGAAAGGAGGCGCCAAATTGATTTGTGAGATCCAGATAGTTTTGGGGTTTGCTAAATAAATAGCCTTGTAAGTAGTGAACGCCGAGCGCTTTTAGTTTGTTTTTTTGCTCAACTGTTTCTACACCTTCAGCAACAACTTTATAGTTAAGTTCATTGGCCATTAGCATTACTGCTTTAATAATAGTCGCTCCATTTGAATCTAGTTTGTTGACGAAGGAGCGATCAATCTTAACAATGTTTACCGCTAGGTCTTGAATAACTGATAATGATGAATAGCCGGTTCCAAAGTCATCGACGGAGATAAAAAAACCTAAGGTTTGTAGCTGTTTTATTGCCTGTAAAAGCTTTGGCTTATCACTAGAGAAAACTGATTCTGTAATCTCGATATGGAAGAGGTTAGTATCAACTTGGTACTTATCTATCATATTCCTAACGATGTTTACAAACTCAGCATCTTCAAATTGAACGATAGAGACATTGATACAGATTTTTATATTTAAGCCATCTTGCATCATTAATTTTTGCTGTTGTATCGCTTTCTCAAGCACCCAATAGCCGATCTCTCGTATAGCGCCATGTTTTTCTGCTAAAGGGATAAACACATCAGGGGGAATCGCTTTTCCTTTATGTTCCCATCGCAGCAAGGCTTCCACGGCGTGGCATTCACCATTTCTAGTATCAATGATAGGTTGATACACAAGGTTAAGCTGTTTTCTAGAAACTGCCTTTCTGATAGCGGAAGAGAGTGCAAAGTCGCGTTGTACCTTTTCTGCTAGATCTTTGCTAAAAAGCACATAGTCCGTTTTTTGTGTATGTTTATTTTCATACATTGAGACATCGGCGAAAGAGATCAATTCCTCTATAGATTGGCTATGGCTGGGAAAAATAGATACGCCAATGGATGCATTTAAGTCAATTTTATACTCATCAAATATAAAGGTAGATTCAATCAGGGTATTGATTTTATTGGCAATGATCTCGACTTGTTTTTTGTTAGTTGTTTTAGCAAGGATAATAAATTCATCGCCACCCCAACGGCAGATTAAGGCATTATTATCGAAATTCTCTTTTAAACGTGATGCCAATTGTTTAAGAAGAGTATCTCCCACATGATGTCCAAAGTTATCATTCACTGGTTTAAAACTGTCTAAATCAATAAAAAATACAGATAGGTGTTTGTCTTTGGCAGTATGTTTTATCTGCTCATTTGCTGCTTCGATAAAGGCGGGTCGGTTTAAGAGCTTAGTGAGTGAGTCTAGCTGACTTAATTCAATGATCTTGTCTGTTCTTGATTCAACTTCACTTTGCATGTTTTTGAGCAGTAGAGTGTGTTGATAGCGGAGCCTGATGGAGTCTAAAGTGAATCGAGCCGATTTATACGCACTAAAGAATATAATGCCAGCGAAGATTAAGCCTAAAACCCCTAGTAGTTGGTGCTCAGGCGTACTTGATGAGGTTAATAGTAGTGAATAGGGGACGAGTAAAATTTGCGGGTAGAGGATTGCAAGCAGTAGATCTCCGGATAAAACGGTGGATGCGCCGCCTGCTAAGGTTGCAACAATGACCATTGATATACAAAGTTGATAAAGATCAGAGTCGGAATAAAAGTAAATACAATAAAAGGCCCAGAGTGAAGCGGTAAGTAATGCGCCTATGCGGAACCGTAAGAGGTCGCTGGATGTCCCTAGTTCGCCTTGTTTTGACTTAACACACCAAGTGTAACTGTGGAATAGTCGCCATAGCATCAATAACAATACAGCTACCCACCAGCCCAGTCTTACGTATGCATGGCTTGTTGAATCAAACCAAAAGACTAAGCCTGAAGCAGCGGCTAGCATTATTAGAAAGCCTGCATAGGAACTCCGATAGAGAAACTCTAATCGATCATTCAGTTCAACTTTATGATTACAGGAACGCAATATCAAACTCCATTAACATAAAAAACACTTTTTATGTCGAGATAAAAAACGACCAGAGCCTACGGTAAGTGTAGTTAACTTATACTTAATTGATTTTGTAAGTGTATTCCTAGATTCGCATTCCTTCCAGTAGCGTTTTGTTGAACAAGGTTAGCGCTAACCGTTTTCTATTTTTATGAGGGATATTTACTTACTCATTTTCTTAAATAGAGAGTACTGCCACTGGCGAATGGCTAAAACCATAGTTGTGCCATTTTTTTGCTGGCTTGGTGCTGCATGATCCTCTTGCATCAGTTCATTAAACTCGGCAGCTAAGCGCTCCATCTTTTTTTGTAAGCGGGCGTTAGAGCTATCGGTAAGGATCGCGTTGGTGACGATGAGTTTTTCGTTAGCTTTATCAAAACGAGAACTGAAAAAGTCTTGTTCTACCTTCTCTTGAAAGAACTGCTGTATGGGACCATTTGGTAACCAGTGAAAATTGGGGGCGACTAAAAGTTTGACTCTATTGTTGGGTAATAGATCTATAATTTTTAATCGATCAAGCTGTGCTAACTTTTGAATACAGGTAGTTTCAGGGATATCATATGTGTAGATAATATCGTCATAAGACATACCGCTTATAACGCTTACAGTGATTAGCAGAAGGGTTAAATCGTTAGCGATCTCTTTTTCCTGCTCTCGGGTTAGCTGTATGAGTTGATGTTGCGCTTTACTCATCCGTTGTACTAACTCGGATAGCTCGATATTTAGCATATCGCAAATGCGCTCTAAGCGTTCTAAGGTAAAGTTTTTATCTGCAAAAAGGCGCTTTACTGATGCTTCACTCAGTTCTAGAGCGTTAGCAACATCCACATAGGTTTTTCCTTGTGCCTTCAACTCGCGCTTTAGAGTATCAATCAGTGGTCCTGCTTGTGCCATAAATAAGCCTTTAAATAGAAAGGAGATCGGGTTGTTATCTTATCTGAAACAATAATTGCGCGTCAGTAAGCGTTTAACGAATACTCTTGTTAAAAAGATCGGCGGATAAAATTGCTTCTTTTTATTTCATATAGTTTCATATGTACTCTAATCCATGTATAAGGGCACCATGAAAATCCCTAAAAGAATACAACCACTTGTTGATGATGGTCTAGTCGATGAAGTTCTCAGGCAGTTAATGAGTGGCAAAGAGGCGGTAGTGTACGTGGTACGTTGTGGATCAGAGATCCGTTGTGCCAAAGTTTATAAAGAAGCGGCAAAACGTAGCTTTAAGCAAGCCGTACAGTACCAAGAAGGCCGAAAAGTGCGGAATAGTCGCCGTGCGCGCGCCATGGAAAAAGGTTCTAAATTTGGTCGAGACCAGCAGGAAACTCTTTGGCACAATGCTGAAGTCGATGCTCTTTACCGTTTAGCTGCGGCAGGGGTTAGAGTTCCTGAGCCTTATGGCTGTTTCGACGGCGTTTTGCTGATGGAATTAGTTACGGACGATAATGGTGAAGTCGCACCACGTCTTAATGATGTGGCGATGAGTGCCGAGCAGGCCTTAGCCGATCATGCGATTGTGATTCGCGATATCGTTAGAATGCTCTGTGCCGGCTTAGTCCACGGTGACCTATCTGAATTTAATGTGCTAGTTGATGCCTACGGCCCCGTTATTATTGATCTTCCTCAGGCGGTTGATGCGGCAGCGAATAATCACGCCCAGTGGATGCTGGAACGTGATGTTAATAATATGCGTAGCTATTATGGGCAGTACGCGCCGGAGCTATTAAATACGCAGTATGCTAAAGAGATCTGGGCACTCTATGAAGAGGGCGATTTAGCCCCCGATACTGAATTAACTGGGTTATTTGAAGAGAGTGGCGAAGCTGCTGATGTTGATTCAGTTCTACTTGAGATCAAAGAAGCCTTTGCTGAAGAGCAAGAGCGCCTTGCGCGTATAAGCGACTCAGAAGAGTCTTGATTGATTTAGGTTAAGGGAGCGCTTTAGTTACATGATTGGGTAATTGAGTCGTTTTAAAATAGTCCTGTAGCATAATGATCATTGTTTCTGCGGCAGGACTTAGTGCGCGACCTTTACGGGTAATAATGTAAATTTTCCGTTGTAGTCCAGGTGATTGTAAAGGCACAAAAATTAGCGTTGAAAAAGCGCTAGTGCTGGCCGCAAGTGCCGGAAGTATAGAAACACCTAGCCCCGCTTTTACCATATCTGCCAGCCCAGCTGGGGTTGAGACTTCAATTAATGGGCTTTGGGTGTTTAATCCCAGATTGTTTTCCCTTTCTAATTTATATAACTGTGAACGGGTGCCGGTATCTGTGGTTAAATGGATTCTTGGTAGTGAGCTCACCTGTGCCCAACTGAGTTGTGTCGCTTTACTCATAGGGTGGTTTGAGGGGAGAACAATACCGTACTGATCCATTAAAACCGGTTGATAGTTTAATTCCGGTTGATTTGAATGATTACCTCCTAAGCCAAAATCCACATCATTTTCTAATACCCGTTGTTCAATGCCACTCGCATTATCATCGCGCAGATAAAGCCCTATATTGGCATAGGCTTGATGGTAGGATTTAATAATCTCGGGTAGCATTCTGCCGATCATTGAGGGCGAGGCCGCAATACCAATCTTACCTTTTTGTTGAGAGGTGGTTGCTTTTAGGTCATTAAAGGCAGTATCAAAATCGGAGATTAGCTTTTCAGCCACTGGGAAGAAGTTTTCCCCTTCGCCAGTTAGCATCACGCGGCGGGTTGTGCGGTCAAACAGCTTCAATTCCACCTGCTCTTCGAGCTGTTTTATGGTGGCGGTAAGTGTTGATTGAGTCAGGTGCAGGTTTTCGGCAGCCCGCGTAAAACTACCACTTTTGGCAATTTCAGTGAAAGCACGTAGATGGCGTATAGATATATTATTCGACATAATCAATTAATTAATAGAATTTTATCGTTTGATTGATAAATAACAATTCTGCATCATAGCACCCAATATCACAAATTTGAGCAACAACCGCGATATAAGCCTGATTTTTGAGCAGATCAGTGCTGCGGTTGCCTATAGAGGTCCTAAAAGATGATCCCTCGTCTTTCGCAAGTCGAAACCACTAACGCCCTGTATCTTGATTATATTGATGCACTTAAACAAAACGGTTTTTCCGGTGATCTAAACCCTGATTACGCGAACCGCATTGTGCTATCAACGGATAACAGTATCTACCAGATGTTACCGCAAGGGGTGCTTTACCCGCGATCAGAACAGGATTTGGTACTTATTGCTAAGTTGGCGGATGAAACTCGGTTTGCCGAGGTGAAACTAAGTGCCCGTGGCGGTGGTACAGGGACTAATGGTCAATCCTTAACAGACGGTTTGATCGTTGATGTTTCCAAACATATGAATCAGGTACTAGAGATCAATGCAGAGGAACGCTGGGTCCGTGTTCAGGGCGGTGTAGTTAAAGATCAATTAAATCGTGCTCTAAAGCCGTATGGTTTGTTTTTTGCACCCGAGCTATCCACCAGTAACCGTGCAACCATTGGTGGCATGATCAATACCGATGCCAGTGGTCAAGGCTCTGTTATGTACGGAAAAACCCGTGACCATGTGCTTGAGCTTAACTCAGTGTTTCTCGGCGGAGAGGTTTGGTCATCTAAGCCTATTACGGATGACGAACTGGCTGAGATCAAAAAGCGTGACGACAAAGTAGGCGAGGTGCATCGCCAAATTGATGCGATTTTCACTGAAAAGAAAGAGCTTATTGATGCGAAATTCCCTAAGCTTAACCGCTGCCTCACCGGTTATGATCTTGCACATATTCGCGATGAAAACGGTCTTTTTAATCTAAATTCTGTGTTGTGTGGTGGTGAAGGCTCTCTCGCTTTTATTACGGAAGCGAAGCTTAATGTTTTATCTATTCCCAAATATGCAGCGCTGGTTAATATCAAATACGATAGTTTTGAAACCTCATTGCGTGACGCGACAGACTTAATGAAGTTTGGCCCAACATCTATAGAAACTATTGATTCTAAAGTACTTAACTTGGCAATGGGCGATATTATTTGGGATACAGTCAGTGCTTATTTTCCAAGCGAAGCGGGCGAGCCAGATATAAAAGGGATCAACTTAGTTGAATACACGTCTGATGATGAGGCCGCATTAAAAGCAGATGTTGCAAAGTTAGAAGCCCATTTAAAGACCGTTGAAGGTGAAGAGGGTAAAAGCTTTGGTTTCTCGGTGGTCTATGGCGCGACGGAAATTAACAAAGTTTGGGCCATGCGTAAAAAGTCGGTTGGCTTGTTAGGTAATGCAAAAGGCCAAGAGCGTCCTATCCCTTTTGTTGAAGATACAGCGGTTCCACCAGAAAACCTTGCTGACTTTATTATGGAGTTCCGTAAGGTCTTAGATGATAGAGATCTGCCATATGGCATGTTTGGTCATGTGGATGCGGGTGTTTTACATGTTCGTCCGGCAATCGATATGAAGGATGAGCGGCAAGAATCGCTGATTCGTGAGATTACTGACCAAGTGGTGGCGCTCACGGTTAAATATAAAGGGCTTTTGTGGGGGGAGCACGGTAAAGGGGTTCGGTCGGAATATTCACCTGAATTTTTTGGTGAACTCTATCCTGAGCTGCAAAAAATTAAAGTCGCCTTTGATCCACGAAATCAAATGAACCCTGGCAAGATTGCTACCCCTGCAATTGACGGGGCCGAACTGCTTAAAATTGATCAAGTGCCAACCCGTGGTCAATTTGATCGTCAGATCAGTGCTGCTGTACGGGAAGAGTATGACTCTGCCATGTTCTGTAACGGCAATGGTGCTTGTTTTAACTATGATCCGAATGACGCTATGTGTCCCTCTTGGAAAGGCACGCGTCAACGTATTAATTCCCCTAAAGGCCGTTCGTCATTAATTAGAGAGTGGCTTCGTTTAGTGGAAAAAACAGGTACTGACTTACAAGCTGAATCAGCTAAAGTGAAAACCCGTTCGTTTATCGCTTCACTGCCGAGTCGTATTAAAAATACATTGGCAAAAACAAAAGATAATGAATATGACTTCTCTCACGAAGTACATGAATCCATGATGGCTTGCTTAGCTTGCAAATCTTGCGTTGGTCAGTGCCCCATTAAGGTTAATGTTCCCGATTTTAGAGCGCGCTTTTTAGAGGTGTACTACGGGCGTTACTTGCGTCCAGCTAAAGACTATATGGTGGGCAGTTTGGAATACATGATTCCATGGCTGGCTAAGTTTCCGGCACCTTACAACTGGGCTATGAAGAATAGGGCGCTTAAAGCTATTTTCCGTAAACATGTAGGCATGGTTGATAGCCCAGCTATTTGTACCAATAGTCTTATTTCTGGCATGAAAGCTCGGGGGGTTCAATTTGCGACGCCTGATCTTATAAAAGATTTAAGTGCGGAGGATCGTGATAATGCCGTTATTATCGTACAGGACGCTTTTACGAGCTATTTTGAATCTCAACTTGTCTTGGATCTAGTTGACCTCTTAACGGGCCTAGGTTTTTATGTGCTGATGGCACCCTTTAAACCCAACGGCAAGCCACTACATGTGCATGGTTTTATGAAAGCGTTTGAGAAAGCTGCTGAATCTAATGGGAGCATGCTTAAGGCTTTAGATGAAACCGGTGTACCTTTGATTGGTGTTGATCCCTCAATGACCTTAACTTACCGTCAAGAGTATGGGTATGTTATACCTGAAAAAAATCTACCTAAGGTTCAGTTGATTCAGGAGTGGTTGGTAACACATGTTGATCGCCTTAAATCCTATAATTCAGCCAATTTGCCGAGCGCTGAATTTAAGTTGCTTGCGCACTGTACAGAAAAAACCTCCGAAGCCCCATCTATTCGCCTTTGGCAGGAGATTTATGAAGCTATGGGGCAAAAGCTAAGTATCCAAGCGGTCGGCTGTTGCGGCATGTCGGGGACTTATGGTCATGAGACTCAAAATGCAGAGACCTCTAGGACGATCTACCAATTGAGTTGGTCCGATGTGGTAAATGCGCCTGAGAATAAGAATAAGCTGGTTGCTACCGGTTATTCGTGTCGTAGCCAAGTTAAGCGAATAGATGAGCAAGTTATTCCTCATCCTATTCAAATGTTACTGGCTCAGTTGAAAACTAAACATTAGTAGTGATTTGCTTGCCGTATAAAAAACGCAGCTAATTGAGCTGCGTTTTTTTATTTTATTTGAACCTATATTGATTGCCTTTGTACTGATTTTGCATGTGCGAGAGGGTTTCGATTGAGGGTGCCTAACCTCCTGTTTGTGGTCAGTGATTATTGGGGTTTTACGTCATTAAAAACCTTCGCTTGGTCATAAATGAATTTTGCTAGGTTGTTTTTTTACGATTGAAGAAGAGATCATATTTATCGTAGATTCTGTGCATAGTGCACAATAGCAGGGTCTAGGTTGCTGCTTTTTTAGTAAGTATTGATCTGTAACGTTGAGGTTGCTTATGGCCGAATGAGCAGCGGGTGATTTTATTCTTCTAAAGCTTATTTCAACTAATGACCCTTAAATTCCTGCCTAAGTTGTAGTGCAATTGCACAATGAATCGGCGAATATACATTTTTTACTTTAAGCCTTGCAGTATAGTTGCTGCGCACAAAACTCAATTAAGGAGCTAACCGTGGAAGATCTATTGCCTGAACTATGTGATCAATTCCCAGACCTGGTACAGGTCGTAGAGCCAATGTTTGGTAATTTTGGTGGTAAAGAGCGTTTTGGGGGTGAAATTGTCACGCTAAAAGCATTTGAAGATAACTCTTTAGTTCGTGAACAGGTTGCGCTTCCAGGTAAAGGTAAAGTGCTCGTTGTTGACGGTGGCGGTTCTATGCGTAAAGCCATGTTGGGTGACATGCTAGCTGAAAAAGCGACGGTTAATGGCTGGGAAGGCATTATTATCTACGGTTGTATCCGTGATGTTAACGCGATTGCTGATCTTAATATTGGAGTTCAGGCGTTGGGGGCACATCCGATGAAAACTGATAAAAAAGGGTTGGGTGAACTTAATGTAAGCCTAACCTTTGGCGGTGTAACGTTCCACCCTGGAGAGTATGTATATGCTGATAACAATGGCGTATTGATCTCACCTGAAAAGCTTGACGTATCAGAAGGCTAAGTTGTCAGTTATTTTTAAAAGCCCGTGTTTGAGATTTTTTTATTTCAAGCTTGGGCTTTTTTCTAGGTTTATTTTTATGGCCTTAGTGTTTTGCGTGGTCAATGTTTAACTGTTTGAGAGGGGAGTTACCCTGCGCTGCGAGCAATGAGAAGTGTGCGCATTTTAGGATTAGTTAACAGATCTTCAAGGGTGTATTTTTCCAATACTTTTATAAATGCTTGCTGGGCCTCTACTAAGACCTCTTGGAGTGAGCATTGATTGGTCAGGCAGCAGGTTTGTTCCGCACAGTTAATTAACGGCTGTGAGCCTTCTGATTGATTAACAATGTCAGCAAGGTTTATTTCTGCTGTTGCTTGCGCTAATTTTATGCCGCCTTTTTTTCCGCGAAATGTGGCTAAGTAGCCCGATTTAGCTAAAGCATGTACAACCTTTCTAAGATGTTCAATAGATATATCATAGTAGTTAGCTATCTCTGAAAGTGTGACGAGACGGTCATTATGAATAGCAGCATAGAAAAGCACGCGAAGTGTATAATCGGTAAATCGACTTAATTGCATTTTTAACTTTTTTTAGGGATAAGTTCCTAAAATATACGTTACGTCACTTAAGTAAAGCAAGATATAGGTCAAGAATTAATAAGTTTGCTTGAAGTTTACGCTCAGTCCTATATATAGATGTATTCTCACTAATTAAGATGGCTCAAGGGAGTTTTGTGTATAAGTTATTGATTTTTGATTGGGATGGTACGGTTATTGATTCAACTGCACGTATCATTTCTAGCATGCAAGCGGCAGCGCTTGATTGTGATTTTCCCGTGCCATCCAGTGCTTCTGTGATGAATATTATCGGCCTAGGCTTACCTGAGGCGATCAGAATACTGATTCCAGATATAGATGATTCTGGTATTGAGCTGATGCGTGTTCAGTATGGTCATCATTTCTTAGGCGTTAATGAAACCCCAACCCCTTTGTTTCCGGGTGTGCAAAATACTTTAGAGAGTATGCATGCTAAGGGGATGCGTATGGCGGTTGCAACGGGCAAAAGTCGTCGTGGTTTAGATAGAGCTTTTGCTCAAACGGGTCTGGCTTACCTTTTTGAAATTTCGCGTTGTGCGGATGAAACTATATCTAAACCTAACCCTCTTATGTTGGAAGAGATATTAGCTGAAACAGGGGTGCTTGCCTCTGAAGCGATAATGATAGGCGATACGGAATATGATCTCGAGATGGGTAAACGAGCAGGTATGGATGTGATTGCGGTAAGTTATGGTGCGCATCATATTGATCGTTTAAAAGGTTTTGATCCTGTTTTGGAGGTGGACAACTTTCCAGAACTGGAGCATTGGTTAGATAGTAAAGGCGCTTTTGCCTAACAGGAGTGATTTGTGTCTGATAATCCATGGAATGAAAAAAAAGGCCAAGCGTCAGAGGCCGAAGCTATTAATGATTCAGTAAGTGATACTCAATCTGATATAGATGCGAATAGTAAATTAGGTAAAGCGGTAGAGAATGCTAAACAGGACTCCTCAAGTAAAAAAGAGTGGAAGCTTATAGAGAAACTCTTAAATGGGATGTTTGTTGAACAGCGTAGAGCTCGCCGCTGGGGGATCTTCTTTAAATTTCTGACTTTTGGGTACCTGTTTGCGTTGATGGGGCTTCTACTTTTTAATAATGATTTAGAAAAAAGCTCCTCGCTTGAAGCACATACTGCCGTTATAGAAGTTAAAGGGCCAATTAGTGCTGATGATGAGGCGAGTGCCGATGCGATTATTTGGTCACTTCGTGAAGCTTTTGATGAAGATAATGCAAAAGCGGTTATTTTGCGTATAAATAGTCCTGGCGGTAGCCCTGTTCAAGCAGGCTATATCTATGATGAGATTAAGCGTCTTCGCACGATGCACCCAGAGAAGCCTCTCTATTCTGTTATTGCGGATATTGGTGCGTCAGGGGCTTATTATATAGCGGCGGCATCGGATGCTATCTATGCAGATAAAGCAAGTTTAGTAGGCTCTATTGGCGTTGTGGCAGGTGGATTTGGTTTTGTTGACCTTATGGATAAAGTAGGGGTTGAACGCCGTCTTTATACTGCAGGTGAGCATAAGGCTTTTCTTGATCCTTACTCTCCAAGTAATGAAGCCGAAAAAGAATTTTGGCAAAGCGTACTTAATACCACGCATAAGCAGTTTATTGATCAAGTTAAGCAGGGGCGTGGTGATCGCTTAAAAGACGATCCACGTTTGTTTAGTGGGCTTGTGTGGACGGGTGAACAGGCCGTTGACTTAGGGCTTATTGATGGCTTAGGTAGTACGAGTTCAGTGGCACGAGAAGTCGTTAAAGTTGAAAAGCTTGTCGACTACACACCAAAACGTCAACCATGGAAGCAGATTGTGGATGAGCTTGGTGTTAGTTTTACCAAGGCGATAAGTACACAGTTGGGCTTAAGTCAGGGTGCGCAGCTACGCTAATTAGCGGGCTTATGAGAAAAAATGGAGGGCTAAGCCCTCCATTTTTTTTACCTAACACTCTGTTAGCAGTTAAATTTTAGCATTACAGGACATTGAATCCCTCTTTTTCCAGCATACGCACTAAACGAATTAACGGTAGGCCGATCAGGGTATTCGGATCTTCGCCTTCTAAACGTTCAAATAATACGATGCCGAGTGCCTCTGATTTAAAACTGCCTGCGCAATTGTAGGGTTGCTCTGCGTGCAGGTAATGTTCAATCATCTCATCAGTTAATGTTCTAAAAACAACTTTAAATGGCACCGTTTCGCTTTGAACCTTGCCACTTTTTGAATTAATCAGGGCTAGGCCTGTTAAAAAAGTAACGGTGTGGCCTGATAGTTTTTGTAGCTGTTTGACTGCATTTTCATGAGTATGGGGCTTGCCTAAAATTTCATTGCCTAAAACAGCGACTTGGTCGGAGCCTATGATTAAACTATCGGGCTCAGTTTTGGCTACTTTTTGTGCTTTTTCTATGGCTAATCGTGCAACGAGATTCTCGGGTGTTTCATTAGCTAGAGGTGATTCATCTATATCTGGAGAAATACAGGCGTATTTAAGCTGTAGTTTGTCTAAAATTTGACGACGAAACGGTGAACTAGATGCTAAAATCAGGTTTCTCATGTCTTTTTTTAACCGTTAATGTATGAAGGCTCGAATATTAGCGGTTTTATTACATAATTAAACCCCAAAGTCTTTGACAGATGGGTTTTCGAGCCCTAGAATTGCGCGCTTATGTCAAACGGTCCATTACCTAACAAAGTAGACCCGCGAAAACTTGCTGAGCGGGAAGTGCGGATAACAGGTGCAGTCGCCTTAGATAGGATGCCTATACTTTGCCAATCATTGATTGGTACAGAAGGCTCTATTGATGTCGATCTCCAGTTTGCTGTTGATGAACAGCGTATTCGTACCATTACTGGCAGCGCTGAAGGTCATGTTTTCATGACGTGTCAACGTTGCTTAGATCCAGTAGAGGTTGCCGTAGAGGTAGATTTTAATCTTGGCCTTGCTGCCAGTGAGGATGCTGCAAAACAGCTTCCTCGCATTTATGATCCTCTGATAGTAGGGGATGAAGAGATTGAGTTGCTTTCTGTGGTTGAAGAAGAGTTGATTTTAAGCCTTCCTCATGATGCTTATCATGAAGATTGCTCGATCAAAACTTCATACGGCGATGCCGGGGCAGTGGCAGAAAACAACGATAAACCGAATCCATTTAGTGTGTTGGCGCAATTAAAAGCCAATAACAAATAGAAAGAACCAGGAGCTATTTAGTCATGGCAGTTCAGAAAAGTAAGAAGTCACGTTCCCGTCGCGATATGCGTCGTTCACACGATGCGCTAGGTAACCCGACTCTATCTGTAGAAGCAACTACAGGTGAAACGCACCTTCGTCACCATGTATCTGCTGACGGTTTCTACCGTGGCAAACAAGTAATTAAGCAGGATGACGAGTAATATTGTCAGCCTACTACACCATTGCAGTTGATGTGATGGGCGGGGACTTCGGTCCCCGCATTACGATCCCCGCTACAATCGACGCATTAAAACGTTACCCGCATCTTTCGGTCAAACTTGTTGGCCATCAAGAAGCTATTACCCCTCTTTTGACCCAATTAAGCTCTGAAATTGCCTGTCGTCTTGATGTTGTTCATGCGGCTGAGACTATCTCAATGTGCGCGAAACCTTCGCTAACGATTCGTAACGGTCAAGAGTCTTCAATGTTTAAATCCCTTCAGTTAGTTGCTGATAAGCAGGCGCAGGCGTGTGTCAGCGCTGGGAATACTGGAGCTTTGATGGTTTTGGGGCGGTATATATTACGCACATTGCCTAATGTGGATCGACCCGCTATTACTTCAACTGTTCCGACTGCTGATGGGCATTGCCATATGCTTGATCTTGGCGCTAATGTTGATTGCAGTGCTGAACACCTCCTTCAGTTTGCTATAATGGGGTCAGTGATGGTGCAAGCGGTGGATGGTATAACTGAGCCTAGAATCGGCTTGCTCAATATAGGTGCCGAGGAAGTTAAAGGTAATGAGCAGGTTAAGCTTGCTTCTCGCTTAATTGAGGAGAAGGGTGGTCTTAATTATATAGGCTACATTGAAGGGGACGATATATATAAAGGCAAAGCCGATGTTGTTGTTTGTGATGGTTTTGTCGGTAATATAGCGCTTAAAAGTAGTGAAGGCTTAGCGCGATTAATGAGCCATAAATTCCAATCGAGTTTTAAAAAAGGCCTGTATCGTAAAGTATTAGCCTTTCTTGCTAGTCCGATTTTAAGTGAAATAAAGCAGCAGTTGGATCCATCACGACGCAATGGTGCAAGCTTGTTAGGTTTGCAAGGAATTGTTATCAAGAGTCATGGGGCAGCTAATAAAACCTGTTTTGGTTATGCTCTAGATCAAGCTGTAGCCGAAGTAGAGCAAAACCTTCCAAGTAAGATATGCAATGAAATTGAGCATAAGCTTGCTTGATTCGCTTTATAGCGGTTTTAATTACCTCGTAATGTTGTAAACTACGCCCCTTTGGCCTGTGTTCTTTTATCAATCCGCAGGCTTGCTATTAATTTTATTGTCGATTTGAGGAAATCATGTCGCAAAAACTCGCTTTTGTTTTTCCGGGACAAGGCTCCCAACAACAGGGAATGCTTGCTGAATTAGCAGAATCTCATCCTGTGATTACCGATACCTTTGCTGAAGCATCTGAGGTTCTAGGTTATGACCTATGGGAGCTTGTTCAGAATGGTCCTTCAGAAGATCTAGATCGGACAGATAAAACCCAGCCTGCGTTGTTAACGGCTGGTGTGGCTTTGTGGCGACTTTGGCAGGAGATGGGGGGTGAAATGCCTACTGTTCTTGCGGGTCATAGTCTAGGAGAGTACACAGCATTGGTTTGTGCTGGTGCTATTAGTTTTGCGGATGGCGTGAAACTTGTGAAAATGCGCGGTGAATTCATGCAAACGGCTGTTCCTGCGGGCGCCGGTGCTATGGCTGCCATTCTTGGTCTTGAAGATGCTGCTATTGCGCGTGCTTGTAAAGATGCGGAGCAGGGTGAAGTAGTTTCTCCTGTAAATTACAACTGTCCAGGTCAGGTTGTTATTGCAGGTCATAAAGATGCCGTTGCTCGCGCTATCGTGAATTGTAAAGAAGCGGGTGCAAAAAGAGCAATTCCTTTACCTGTAAGTGTTCCCTCTCATTGTGATTTAATGAGACCTGCCGCTGAGCAGATGGCGATTGAACTATCAAATATTGAAGTTCGTATGCCGAAAATTCAGGTTTTACAAAACACGACGGCGAAAGTACCCTCATCAGTGGATGAGCTAAAAGAAAATCTGTTAAGTCAGCTGTATAGCCCTGTACTTTGGACCAAAAGTGTTCAAAATATGGTCGCGCAAGGTATTGAAAACGCACTAGAATGTGGGCCAGGTAAAGTATTATCGGGTCTGAACAAAAAGATTCATAGACCTCTGATCGTAGCTGCGATTAATGATGCGGCGGGCCTTGAAAAAGCGCTTAATGCATAATCGTACGAGCAAGGAATAATAAGAATGAGTATTGAAGGTAAGGTAGCGCTTGTAAGCGGCGCAACACGCGGTATAGGTAAAGCGATTGCGCTCGAGCTGGGTAAGCAGGGTGCGGTTGTTATTGGCACTGCAACAAGTGAAAATGGCGCTACATCCATTGGCGAGTATCTATCCGAATCGGGTATTAAAGGTACGGGCTTAGTTTTGGATGTTGCAAGTAGTGACTCCGTTGCCGATGTGCTTAAAACAGTACAAACAGATTTCGGTACAATCGAGATACTTGTTAATAATGCAGGTATTACTCGTGATAATATCTTAATGCGTATGAAAGACGATGAATGGGATTCAGTTTTAAATACTAATCTTAATTCTGTTTTTCGCTTGGTCAAAGGCTGCCTAAGAGGCATGACTAAAGCTCGCTGGGGGCGTATTATAAGCGTCAGTTCAGTCGTTGCATCTATGGGTAACGCTGGGCAGGCTAACTATGCGGCCGCTAAATCAGGCATGGAAGGCTTTACCCGTGCTTTGGCTCGAGAAGTAGGTTCCCGTAACATTACGGTAAACTGTGTAGCGCCTGGGTTCATCGATACAGATATGACCAGTGGGCTTGCTGATGAGCATAAAGAAGCGTTGAAATCACAGATTCCTCTGAATCGTCTTGGGCGACCAGAAGAAATTGCATCAGTTGTTGGTTTTTTAGCCAGCGAAAGTGGTGGATATGTGACTGGAGAGTCGATTCAGGTCAATGGTGGCATGTATATGGGCTAAAAGCGGCCTAGGGGAATTGTTTTTTTCCTCGAAATGTTGATAATGTGCCGTCAGGTAGAGAATGTTTTCATTTTAGCTGAGTTAGGTTTAAGTTAACTTGGTTGGCTGAAATGCTTTTAATAAAATTTCTTTCCGTATGCTAAATCGGTATATGGTGTTAATAAGAAGATAGGAAGAGATATGAGCAGCATTGAAGAGCGCGTAAAAAAGATCATCGCAGAGCAGTTGGGTGTTAAAGAAGAAGAAGTTACTCAAGAAGCTTCTTTCGTTGAAGATCTGGGCGCTGACTCCCTAGACACTGTTGAGTTAGTAATGGCTCTAGAAGAAGAATTCGAAACAGAGATCCCAGACGAAGAAGCTGAGAAAATCACTACAGTTCAGCTAGCAATCGATTACATCAACGCACACCAGTAATCGCTAATAGCACGAATCTCTGACAAGCCGCCTATCCTAGATAGCGCGGCTTTTCTTTTGTCTGTCAGTCTTATTTTATACATCTGTATTCCGTGTATGGAGATATTCAATGGCACATAGGCGTGTAGTTGTCACTGGAATTGGCATGTTAACGCCAATAGGTAATACCGTCGCTGAAACTTGGTCTCAGTTATTATTAGGTAAAAGTGGTGCGGCACCTATTACTCACTTCGATGCATCCTCCTATGGGACACGTTTTGCTTCCTCAGTTAAAAACTTCGATGTAACTCAATATGTGAGCCAAAAAGAAGCGCGTAAAATGGATCTTTTTATCCAGTACGGGTTGGCTGCAGGGATACAAGCGATTGAAGACGCTGCTTTCGAAGTTACGGAGGAAAATGCTGGGCGTATAGGATGCGCAATAGGCTCGGGCATTGGTGGTTTACCAATGATCGAGAAGAACATTGATATACTGGGTCAGTCTGGCCCTCGTCGAGTTTCTCCTTTTTTTGTTCCCGGTAGTATTATTAATATGATTTCCGGTAACTTGGCCATTAAGTATGGTTTTAAAGGGCCGAATATCGCAATTACAACGGCCTGCACAACAGGAACGCACAATATTGGTCAGGCAATGCGTATGATTCAATATGGCGATGCAGATGTTATGTTGGCCGGCGGTGCTGAGATGGCGACAACACCTCTAGGCATTGCTGGTTTTTCAGCGGCTAGAGCTTTATCGACGCGTAATGAAGATCCTGAAGCGGCTAGTCGTCCTTGGGATAAAGATCGTGATGGTTTTGTTCTTGGCGATGGCGCTGGCATACTTGTTCTTGAGGAGTATGAACATGCTAAAGGGAGAGGCGCAGAGATCTATTGCGAGTTGGCTGGTTTTGGTATGAGTGATGATGCATATCATATGACCGCGCCGCCTGAATCGGGAGAAGGGGCTGCATTAGCGATGAGCAACTCAATTGCTGATGCTAAAATTTCATTAGATAAAATCCATTATATTAATGCGCATGGCACTTCGACTCCCGCAGGTGATGTGGCTGAATCTAATGCAGCTAAACAGGTTTTAGGGAGTGCGGCTGATAGTGTTCGGATGAGTTCAACAAAATCAATGATAGGGCATCTACTCGGTGCTGCGGGCGCTGTTGAAGCTATATTCTGTATAAAAGCCTTGAAGCATCAAATCGCACCAGCAACTATTAATTTAGATCAACCATCTGAAGGCTGTGATCTGAATTATGTGCCTCATACGCCGCAAGCGTGTGTTATAGAGGCAGCTTTATCCAATTCCTTTGGCTTTGGCGGGACTAACGCATCACTACTCTTTAAGAAAATTTAATTGTTTATTAGGTAAGTTATGCAGGCTGCTTGGGTAAATGGTATTTCTACTGATCAGATAAAAGTTGCTGATCGGGGGATTTGTTACGGCGATGGGGTATTTGAAACGATTGCTGTTGTAGATGGGCGCCCACAGCTTCTGTCTCAGCACTTAAGCCGTATGCGTTCTAGCTTAGAAAGGCTAGGGTTTCCCGAAGGAATAGAGTCTGCAATTGAATCAGATCTTGCTCTACTGCCGTTTGAGGGAGATCAAACACTCAAGCTGATCGTGACAAGGGGAGATGGGATTCGCGGTTATATGCCCCCTCAAGAGGTTTCAGCGACCCGTGTTGTGACGCTAACGGATCGAGTGATAAATAATGATAGGGCTGATCGAGGTATTGCTACCCGGTTGTGTAACTATCGTTTGCCTCTCAACCCTGCGTTGGCGCAATTAAAGCATCTGAACCGTTTAGATCAAGTAATGGCCCGTAATGAGTGGCATGATCCTAATATTGCAGAAGGCATTATGTTAGATTCAGAAGGGTTTGTGGTTGAAGGTACAATGAGTAATCTATTTTGGTTGAATTCCGCAACAGGAGAGCTTCAGACACCGCTTATTGATCGTTGTGGGGTTAAAGGTGTGATGCGCGATCATATTATCTCTCTATTGCAGAGAGAAGATATAAGGGTTGTGGAAGGGCGCTTTGCCCCATCTGTTTTGAGTGAAGCGAGTGAAGCATTTGTTTGTAATAGTCTGATTGGTATCTGGCCAATTATTGCTTTAGATCGTAATCATTATAAGATCGGTTCCATGACTCGAAAGCTGCAATCAATTCTTGCTCGAGAGTTAGATTGAATTTGAGAGATTATTCGCCTTTTATTAGCTCAGGAAGTTAAGTAGTTGAGAAAAATATTATCTGTTATTGCTTGCGTACTATTGATTGCCGTTGCTGCTGCATATTGGTTGTATAGTGATTTTAAACTTTATATCGCCACGCCTTTGAATTTTTCTGAGAATGAAGTTGTTGTCGTAGATAAAGGATTATCTTTCAATGGCTTGGTCAATAAACTTAAAGCTAAAAATGATAATATAAATATTTATTATCTTAAGCTCTATGCTCGTCAAACAGGGCTTGGCAGAAAAATTAAAGCGGGCGAATACCACTTAACCTCCGATATGACGCCTGTCATGTTATTGAAGAAAATAACCTCAGGGCGCTCGATAAATTACAATTTCACAATTGTCGAAGGTAGTAATTATAAGCAGCTATTGGCCGCGCTACAGTCAAATCAATATTTAAATAACGATATTGAAGGGCTTTCGCCAGAACAGTTACTCGAGCAGCTAGATACAGAATATAAACATCTTGAAGGCCTCTTTCTTGCTGAAACCTATAGTTTTGAAAAAAACAGTTCAGCTTTTGCATTACTCAAACGGTCGCATAAAATGCTTGTTGATCGGTTAGAGCAACAGTGGGCGTCTCGAGATAAAAAACTGCCTTATCAATCAGCGTATGAAGCCTTGATCATGGCTTCGATTGTTGAAAAAGAGACGGCACGTGCTGATGAAAGGCCAATTATTGCCGGTGTGTTTGTGCGTCGTTTAAATATAGGTATGCGTTTACAGACGGATCCTACGGTTATCTACGGTATGGGAGATAATTACAAAGGTAATATACGTCGTTCAGATCTACGTAAGCCGACACCTTATAATACCTATACTATTTCAGGACTGCCGCCAACGCCTATTGCTATGGTTGGGCCTGATGCGATTACTGCGGCACTTCACCCTAAAGAGGGCAAAGCACTCTATTTTGTTGCAAAAGGTGATGGAAGCCATTACTTTTCTTCAACGCTTAGAGAACACAATAATGCAGTGAAAAAGTACCAGTTGTCGCGTCGTAAAGATTATCGTTCATCACCGTAAATAATAAACAGGAATATATGACTAGAGTTCAGCGAGGCCGCTTTATCACTGTTGAAGGTACGGAAGGGGTTGGTAAATCGACGAATATTGATTTCCTATGCAACCTTCTGGAAGCGCGTGGGATCGAGATTGTGTTGACGCGAGAGCCAGGTGGTACACCACTCGCTGAGGAGTTGCGCGCACTTTTACTGAGTCCACGTGATGAGCGTGTAAGCGAAGATACTGAGCTTTTACTGATGTTTGCCGCTAGGGCTCAGCATATAGAAAACGTCATTCGTCCCGCATTAGATCGAGGTGCTTGGGTGATCAGTGATCGTTTCACTGATGCGACCTTTGCTTATCAAGGCGGTGGACGTGGCATTGATTACGAGCATATAAGCCTATTAGAAAAACTGGTTCAGCATGGTCTTCATCCGGATTTAACCTTGTTATTGGATCTGGATGTTGACGTCGGTTTGAAGCGCGCTTCTGCGCGTAGCGAACCCGATCGATTTGAACAAGAAAAAATCGACTTTTTTAGCAAAGTTCGAGACGCTTACCTTCAGCGAGCTAAAAATGAGCCTCAGCGTTTCGCTATTATTGATGCGTCAGTTCCATTGCCTGAAGTTCAGCAGCAGATAGCATCCGCAGTCAGTTTGTACTTGGGTAATTAGATTTATGTCTGAGCTTGTATCAATTCATCCTTGGTTTAATGATCGCTTTCGACATCTTGCTCAGTTACATCAAGATAAACGGCTTCCTCATGCGCTTTTACTGCATGGTATGTCAGGTATAGGTAAAGTCGATTTTGCTAAAGCCTTTGCTCACTATCTACTTTGTCAGAGCCCTGAAAATGGTAAAGCTTGTGGGCATTGTAAGCCTTGTGAGTTGAACCTGGCTGGTAGTCATCCGGACCTGTATTTGCTAGAACCTGAAGAGCAAGGTAAGCAATTAAAAGTTGATCAAGTTCGAGCATTAAACGAATTTATTTACAGTACGGCACAGCAGGGCGGGTATAGAGTTGTTGTGCTTAACCCTGCGGATTCAATGAATATCGCATCTGCAAATGCTCTATTAAAAATGCTTGAAGAGCCGGGCAGGGATACGCTGATTTTGCTGATCACCTCAAAAATGGGGCAGCTATTGCCGACCATTAAAAGTCGTTGTCAGCATGTTGAGTGCCATCCTCCAGCTGAAGCGATTAGCTGGTTAATGAATGCGGCGGAGTTAGATGAAGAGCGTGCTAAAAATATACTTCATATTAATTTAGGTGCGCCTATGGAGGCGTTAGCTTATATTGATAATGGTTTAAATGAGCAGAGGGCGCAGCTTGTTAGAGGTTTGGCCGATATACTTAAGCAACGCCGTACCGCACTTGAAGTCGCACAAAGCTGGAATAAACTAAACATTGAACTTATTTTAGGCTGGTTCTATAGCTTGCTGATTGACGCCGCGAGAGGGGCTGTATGTGAATCAAGTGAGTTTGTTCGTCAAGATGATGCTCGTAATATGATCAACGCAGTTGCTAAAAAAACTAACCCCGTTAGAATCTTCAAGTTAGCAGATAAAGTTCATGAAGAGCGCAAAGCTATATTGTTAAGGCAAAACCCTAATAAGCAATTATTGCTTGAATGCATCCTACTGGAGTGGGCTGCACTGCTCAATTAAGGAGAAAACGCTTTATGGTCGCAGTGCCACGTTTAAGCCATGGTATTTTATCGTTAACGATAAAAACCAAAGAAGAGTTGTATGAGGCTTATTTACCGTACATTGTTAATGGCGGTTTATTTATACCTACACTGCGCTCCTACCACCTTGGTGAAGAAGTTTTTATGCTACTGGAGCTGATGGAAGAGGGTGATAAGATACCGGTAACGGGTAAAGTTATCTGGGTTACCCCTAAAGGCGCTCAAGGTGGTCGTACACCCGGTATAGGTATTCAGCTATCGACTGATGATTCAACGTTGATAAACAAAATTGAAAACTACCTTGCAGGCTCTTTAAGTTCTGAGCGAAAGACTAACGCACTTTAAGTTACCCTCCCTATGTTTATTGATTCGCACTGCCATTTGGACAGGCTAGACCTGTCCCCGTACAGCAATGATTTTTCCCAGATGCTTCAGGCGGCAAGTGACCGCAAAGTCGAAAAGATGCTTTGTGTTTCCATTGATCTTGCCAATTTTGATGCTATGTATTCCCTTATTGAAAAATATAAGCAGGTTTACGCTTCGGTTGGTGTTCATCCGCTTAGTGCATCTGAAGAGCAGGTAAGTATTGGTGATCTTGTTGCGCGAGCAGAGCGTGAAAAGATCATAGCTATTGGTGAAACGGGTCTAGATTATTTCTACCAAAAAGACACACAAGAGCCGCAACAAGAGAGCTTCAAAAATCATCTGCTTGCCGCAGGTCAATTGGGGCTTCCCACTATTATCCATACCCGAGAAGCTCAACAAGACACCATCTCTTTGATTAAGGCTCATGGTAATTTAGATTCTGCTGGGGTGATGCATTGCTTTACCGAAAGCTTAGCGATGGCAAAAGCATCGCTTGATCTAAATTATATGATCTCTTTTTCGGGCATTATTACATTTAAAAATGCGGCCGATTTGCGTGAAGTCGTTAAAGCGGTGCCTCTGGATCGTATCCTGATCGAGACAGATTCGCCTTATTTAGCGCCAGTTCCTCACCGCGGTAAGAAAAATGAGCCTAAGTACGTTGTTGAGGTTGCTCAATGTGTAGCGGATTTGAAAGGCATTAGCGTGGAAGCGGTAGCCGAAGCCACCCGCGAAAACTTTTATACCTTGTTTAATCAAGCACAGAGATAAAATGCATCTATATCCACCCATTAATTATATAGAACCTGTCTTTCGTCCTCCGAGTGAGGCCAATTCGCTAATATTGCAGGTAACAAATGGGTGCAGTTGGAATCGGTGTACTTTTTGTGAAATGTATACACAGCCCCAGAAGAAGTTCAAACCTAAAGCCCAGCAAGAGATCGTTGAGGATCTTAAGCGTTGT
The DNA here is from genome assembly GCF_030547495.1 of Neptuniibacter sp. 2_MG-2023. NCBI lineage: Bacteria > Pseudomonadati > Pseudomonadota > Gammaproteobacteria > Oceanospirillales > Oceanospirillaceae > Neptuniibacter > Neptuniibacter sp. 2_MG-2023. The sequence goes on from NZ_JAUOQC010000008.1 coordinate 56,796, forward strand.
GCGCAATCCCTCGCGGGCGTAAGGCGTGTCTTTTTAGCTGATGGTGATGCAATGGCGCTCTCCTTTGAACGCCTCAAAGACATTCTGCTGGCGATAAAAGAGTACCTGCCAACGGTTAGTCGAGTTTCCTCTTATTGCTTGCCTCGTAACCTGAAAAATAAGAGCGTTGAAGAGCTAGCAGAGCTTAAACGTTTAGGCTTATCGCTACTTTATATTGGTGCAGAAAGCGGTAATGATCAGATTCTTTCAAAAATAGACAAAGGGGAAACATTCCAAACAACAGTTGATGCGCTGCATAAAATTAAAGGGGCGGCTATCAAATCATCGGTAATGATCATCAATGGTATGGGTGGCATTAATTACACTGAGCAGCATGCTTTTGATTCAGCAAGACTCGTCAATGAGACTCAGCCAGACTATTTGGCTACTCTTGTGCTGTTTTTTCATCAAGGGGAAGAGGATTTTATTTCAGCATTTGGTGATGATTTTGTCATGGCATCCCAACGTCAGCTTATACAAGAGATGGAACAATTTATAACCAATCTTGAGTTAGAACAAACCATTTTCAGAAGCGATCATGCTTCAAATTATTTAGTGTTAAAGGGGGTTCTTAATCGGGATAAGGAGAAATTGTTATCCATGATTAATAGTGCGCTCTCTCTAGATAATCATATACCACTTCGTTCCGAGTCTTCTCGTGGCTTATAAGCCACTTCAAGAAATATCCTTATTGCTGGCTTTTCAGCGACGATTAGCGCTATATTTTCTATCTATAAGGTGAATTAATTACATTCCCGCTCCAAATTGTTATACTTTGGTATTAAGTATAATGATTTGTTGTAAGTATATTCTACGAGGTTATAAGGTATGAGACGTCCCGTTCGTATTGCGGTCACTGGAGCAGCTGGTGCAATAAGTTATAGCTTGTTATTCAAAATAGCCGCTGGTGAGATGATGGGCAAAGATCAACCCGTTATCCTTCAATTAATTGAATTACCTCACGCAATGGATTCATTACGCGGCGTTGCGATGGAGTTGATGGATTGTGCTTATCCTTTACTCCACACGATTACACTCCATGATAATGTTGAAGGGGGCTTCAGAGGCGCACATTATGCGCTTTTAGTCGGTGCCAAACCGCGTGGCCCAGGCATGGAACGACGTGACCTCCTTGAAGAAAATGCAGCGATCTTTGCTCGCCAAGGCAAAGCGTTAAATGATTTTGCTAACCGTGACGTAAAGGTTTTAATTACAGGTAACCCTGCAAATACGAATGCGTTGATTACCAGTCGTAACGCGCCTAACCTAAGCCCCTCACAATTTACATGTTTGACGCGTTTAGATCATAACCGCGCAAAAGGGATCCTTGCCAATCACTGTGGTGCGACTACGCGTGATATAGGTGGCATCATGATTTGGGGCAACCATTCTCCAACACAATATCCAGATCTACACCAAGCGACAATTCTTGGCAAACCCGCTATGTCTCAGATTGATACTGCGTGGTATAGAGATGAATTTATACCTAAAGTACAGCAGCGTGGTGGAGAAATTATCGAAGCTCGCGGGCTTTCAAGTGCTGCCTCAGCCGCACAGGCTATTGTTGACCAGATGCGTGATTGGGTATTAGGAACTGACCCAAGCGAGATTATCAGTATGGGTATATTAAGTGATGGTAGTTATGGGATTGCTAAAGGTATTTTCTATTCCTTCCCTGTTCGCTGTAACTATGGTCGTTATCAAATCGTCCATGATATTGAAGTAGGGGAGTTTAGTCGCCAACGTCTGACAGCGACTGAGCAAGAGCTGCTTGATGAGAAAGAGATCGTTGAGCACCTTCTACCTAAAGAAACAGAAGAATCACATCAGAATTTATCGATCTGTTTACGTTCAGGGGTCACCTTGTATGCGGATAATGCAGGCCCTGATGTAGAAAGTAAGTTTATGACAACCAACCGAGTTATGTGATTGTAGATTCCTCACCGCCATAGACTCAATATTCTTGCTAAAATGCCCCTTTTAAAAAGGGGCATTTTTTATGGTCGACATGCTTAGGGTTATTACGCGCCGCCAAGGTTTATATGAATTTACATCGGATTTAGAGCTATTAGTGGAGCGCTCAAAAGTAACTGATGGTATCTGCAACCTTTTAATTCAGCATACAAGTGCGAGTTTAGTTATTCAGGAAAATGCAGATCCTAGCGCTCAAGCGGATCTTGAAAAATGGCTTAATCGCTTAGTACCTGAAGGTGATAGTTTATATACTCATATCTTTGAAGGCGCTGATGATATGCCCGCGCATATAAAGGCAGCTTTAACCGCAAGTTCTCTTTCTATACCGATTAAAAATGGGCGATTGTGCTTAGGCGTGTGGCAAGGTGTGTTTTGTTGGGAGCATCGCCATGCGGGCAGTAGGAGGGAAATAGCTGTTCATATAGGTCAGTAATTAAAGGCTACCTTTGGCAGCCTTTAATATATTAAAAAGGCGTTTAGAAGGCCTCTTCATTTTCATCTAAAGGGGTAATGCTTTGTAGCATTTTGAATATATCTAACAAAATAATCAAAATATTATTGTAATAGCACACACCCATTACAAAGCGTTTTGTGGTTTCTTCGCCGGTTGCATTAGGGGCTCGATCAATATCATTTTGCGGCAGATTAATAACCTCATCGGCACTATCGACCACTAAACCGACAACTTCCTGTTCGTTATATTCAACCACGATAATACGCGTATCATCATTTGGTTTGTGGGCGGCTATCCCAAATAGAAGTCGTGTATCAATAACCGTGACTACGTTACCGCGTAGATTGATAATACCTAGGACATAATCATCAGAGCCGGGAACGGGAGTTATTTCGCTGTAACGCAAAACTTCCTTAACTTGGACTACATCTATGCCATAAAGCTCATTATCAACCTTGAATGTTGCTAGTTGATGGTAGACCACTTCCTCTTGATTGCTTCGTCTGCTCTCAGATGATTCTTTTTGCTGAAAAGCTTGGTCTGTTTGTAAGCTCCGAAGGTGTTCAGCTGCTGATTCTAAACCCATGGTGTTCTACCCATCCAAATTCACTACACAAAAGGTCTCTTTAAAAAATGACTTTTTAAAAAGGTCCTATACTTTTATTCGAGTATCCCATAGCTTGGATACTATTGAAAAGCTTAGAAATATACTTTGTTAAGCATAGACTAGCTAAGCGGGGCTGAAAACCGCAGATATGGAAAAAACAGGGGTGGATTTCAGCTTATCTAATAATTTGTGGGTTAATTAAATACAGTTGTCAGGCTTAGGTAGGCCGGCAATCTTGGCAATGATTTTAGCGGGGCTTCCCGGGAATAGTTTCATCAAGTAGATACTCTTGCCTTTATCTTTTCCAAGTTTCAAGGAAACGGCTTTTACTAGCGGACGCATAGCGGGTGAAAGCTGATAAGTTTGATAAAACTCTCTTACAACATTGATAATTTCTAAATGTGCGTCGGTTAAGCTAATGCCTTCTGTAGTAGCAATTTGTATAGCCATTTCAGGAGACCAATCGCTTAAATCACGCAAATAACCCTCATCATCAAATTCTATCGGCATGTTTTAGTACCAGCTGACAATTTTGTCGTGTTCACAGCTTAGTTTAACAAAGCCTTGGTCATTAACGCTGCTAAATCTAGGTGAGAGTTTATCTTCTAGACCGCGTGCTTGGATGTCAGCTTCTAGTGCGCTTAGTTGAATATCATCAGGCGATAAAGCTTTGAAAATGCTTTGATGAGCTTCTAAGGCGCTATAAACCGCATCCTCAATAAGTAGTACGGCATCGCCAGAGGAGAGGCCATTTAACATATTTAGGTATAGCGACCTATTCTGGGGTGTTTTGTTAATTACATGTAAAGTCATAATCAAAAAGTCAGTACAGAATCATTTTGTTGGATAAGTGATGCAATAGCATCTCTTTGGATAAGTGTTACCGGTATAGCTAAATCGTTTTCAGCTAAGCCTATGCTTTCTAAGTCTTCTTCGGTTATATAGATATTTTCAATATCATACATAGGTAGAGCACTGAGCATTGCTTCATGTTTTTTCATGCTCAAGGCGTCAGGGGATTGGTTGTTGATGAGTTGGTACAAGCCATCACCGATAAAAAGAAGGGATACCGGCATTTCAAAAATGGAGCAGGTTAGCGCAACATCAAGAGACTCTCTTGCCTTGCTTGATCCATAAGGCGCCGATTGGTTGATAATTAATATGCTTTTTTTATCAATCATCTCTTAATTCCCAAAAGTGATAACACGGTCTGAAACCGCAATGGCTTCAGCAAGCTGGCCTAGTCCAGATAGTTCAAACCCTAGAGCAAGATTAGCATTTTCTTTATTGTATCGTTGGGCTTCATTATCGTCTAAAACACCGCGTTTCACAGCAGCGGCAATACATACCACAAGATCTAAGTTATGTGTTTTAGCAAGCGACTGCCAGGAGCTTAAAAGGTTAGTTTCATCTTGAGGAGGCGCAATCTGTTGATTAGCCACGAGCACGCCATCACCATAATAAAAAATACGGAATATTTGATGACCTTCCTCTAACAAGCACTTCGCATAGCGGTAAGCGGTTGAGGAGGTTTGCGCACTAAAGGGTGAGGCATGGACGATTAAAGAGAATTTCATAGTATCTGCTGGTTGGAAGTCTGAGTTAGGCGCTATTTTTCATCAGTTACAAAATAAAAAGCCCCGCTATCTTATCAAAGAAAGCGGGGCTTTTTTATACTATTACTTTAATTAGTCATCGCTAAGCACGCCAACAAGGCTAAGCAGATGAATGAATAGGTTGTAGATGTTTAGATACAAACTAACGGTCGCCATAATGTAGTTTGTGTAAGTACCGTTTACGATATTGCTTGTGTCATAAAGGATAAAACCACACATCAGCAATACGACAAGAGCGGAGAATGCCAAATGTAGGGCGCCTAGCTGTACACCGAAAAGTGGCAATACAAATAAGGCAACCATAGCAATAATCGCGACCATCATACCTGCTGCTAAAAAGCCTCCCATAAAGCTGAAGTCTTTTTTGCTTGTCAGTACATAAGCGGATAAACCAAAAAAGGTTAAGCCTGTCATGCCAAGCGCTGTCATTACAATCTGCCCACCATTTGCCATGGCAAGGTAGTTATTAATGACTGGGCCTAGTCCAAAGCCCATCATGCCGGTAAAAAGGAAGACTAGCGGAAGAGCAGCAGCACTGTTCTGCTTCTTATTCAAAATGAATAACATAACAAAACTAAGTATAAAGCTGCCTAAGTAAACGATCATTGGCATTTGTAGCAGCATTGAAATGCCTGCTGTAATTGCACTAACGACCATCGTCATAGCAAGTAGCATGTAGGTATTTCGAATTACTTTGTTCGTTTGTAAAACTGATTGTTCAGACTGAACATCATAAGTGTTTACGTTACGCATGTTATCCTCGAAGAAAATCCTTGTTTAATATACCTCTATATATAAGCATTTTACTGGGTTTTTCAAGGTCTCTTTACATAGTTTTACGCTCACGTAGAATCAGCCGTCCTCCAAACAGATGAAATAAGCATGAATAATTTAAATATACTCTTTGAAGATGATGACATTATTGCCCTAAATAAACCCTCAGGTTTATTAGTTCATCCTAGTTGGATAGCGCCGCGGGGCACGCCAAATCTAGCCTCAATGCTTAAAGAGTATTTTAATGGGGGGAGCCCTTACACAATTCACCGATTAGATCGGCCAACATCGGGGGTGATTTTGTTTGGTAAAAATAAAGAGATCGCTCAAAAAATGAATTTACTCTTTGCCGAGCGAAAAGTTGAAAAAACTTACCTCTGTATGGTGAGAGGCTATACTCCCGAAGCAGATCTTATCGATTACGCGTTGAAAGAGGAGCTAGATAAGATCGCGGATAAGCACGCTAGTAAAGATAAAGAGGCGCAAGAGGCTGTTTCAGAATATCGACGATTAGCGACGGTAGAGTTAGATATTCCAGTTGGTCGATATGAAAAGTCACGCTATTCGTTGGTTGAGGTAAAGCCTAAAACGGGTAGAAAGCATCAGATTCGTCGTCATATGAAACATATCTTCCATCCCATTATTGGTGATACCAATCATGGGGATAATAAACATAACAAATCGTTTCGTGAGAACTTCGATTTACAGCGTTTAATGTTAATGGCATCCAATATTAAATTTGAGCACCCTGTCACCCAGCAGATGATGGATATTAGTGCACCAGTTGATCAATATACAGATCAATTATTTAAAAAGTTTGCTTGGGATGGATTGTACCTCTCGGAACAAACACTCATTTAAAGACAAGTATCCAGATTGGATAAGCGCAGGTGGTTAAATGCATAAATGGTTGATGTTTTTAGTTGTAATAAGCTTAGGTGTAATCAATGCTTATGCCGATGAGCCTGAGGTGGGTACTCAGATCATTAACTATTCAGGTACTGTAGTTGAGGAGCCTTATTGGTTCAAAGACAGTTTTTTAGACCTTGCCGATGATATTCAAGAAGCGGACGAGGAGGGGAAAAGCCTATTACTTTATTTTCATCAGGCAGGTTGCCCTTATTGCTATAACTTAGTGCAGCAAACCTTTTTGGATCCTCAGTTAAGCGTCTTTATTCAGGAGCATTTTGATGTTATTGCCCTTAATTTATGGGGAGATCGAGAGATAACATTACCTAGCGGTGAAGTATTTACAGAGAAAGAGCTTGCGGTTAAATGGAAAGTACAATTTACGCCAACGCTTGTCTTTTTTACAGGGGACCCAGAACCTAGTCTAAGAATTGATGGTTATCGTAGTAAAGCGATGCTCGCCAAAATTATGGACTATGTGATTAGCGGTTCACAAGAACCATTTTTAGCCCAACAGATTATCAGTAAAGCGAATGGCGTTGAGCTTTACCCTTCCTCGGTTTTTAACGAGCTAAAAACATCATCCCAATTAAATACAGATCAGCCCGTTGCTATACTATTTGAATACCCTGGCTGTGCGGATTGTGAACAGCTTCATAAAACGGTGTTGTCGCGTAAAGATACTCATCAGCTACTATCGTCTTATCAAGCGTTAAGAGTTGATCTATCTGATGAAAAAACGCTACTTGCGCTACCGGGTCAAACGCCTAAAACAGCTAAGCAGTGGGCGGATGATCTAGGCTTAACCTATTTCCCTAGTCTCGTGTTATTTGATACAAATCATCAAGAGCGTTTTAGGATTGATAGCTATGTAAGGTCATTTCATTTCCAAGCGGCTTTGGAATATGTAAGTCAAAAAATATATGAAAGAGAGCCCGAATTTCAGCGCTATATCAATGAACGTGCGGATAATTTACGAGAGATGAAGAAAAAGGTCGTAATCGTCGAATAAGCAAGACTTCAATGCTATTTTTTTGTTGACAGCTGTGATCTAATCCGCGACGGATTCTCAACATACTTTATATAATAAAACGACGGTAACAGTCTCTAATGAGCACAGATCAAAATATGGCTGATCTGCTTAAGCAGAAAAGCGGTAATGTACGCATCGGAATCATCGGTGCAATGGATGAAGAAGTGAAACTGCTTAAGGCCTCTCTTGAAAATAGAGAGGATCACACCGTTGCCGGATATCATATACATACAGGGCAATTACACGGTAAAGATATTGTCTTACTCAAGTCGGGCATAGGTAAAGTAAACGCGGCTATAGGCACGACTATTTTACTGCAAATGTTTAAGCCTGATTGCATCATAAACACAGGTTCTGCTGGTGGTTTCGATCCAGAGCTGAATGTAGGCGATGTGATTATCTCGTCTGAGGTTCGTCATCATGATGTTGACCTTACCGTGTTTGGTTATGCTTATGGACAAGTCCCTCAACAGCCTGTTTCATTTATGCCCGATGAAACCTTAGCCGCTGTCGCTGAACGCTGTATCTCTCGTATGGATGGAGTCAAAACGGTACGTGGTTTGATCGCTACCGGCGATCAATTTATGAACGATCCCGTTCGAGTTGAGCGTAAGCGTAGCCTATTTCCTACGATGAAAGCGGTCGAGATGGAAGCTGCAGCTATAGCACAAGCTTGCTATCAATTTTCAACTCCCTTTATTATTATTCGCGCACTTTCTGATATTGCCGGTAAAGAGTCAGGAGTTTCCTTCGATCAGTTTTTAACAACCGCCGCTAAACATTCTGCAGAAATGATCATTGCAATGATTGATGAGTTAGCCGTCAACTGATACAAATAGAGCCTTAATAATTTACCAGCTTTAGCAAGCGTTAAATAAGGCTCTATAATGACAACTTCTTTTCACCCCCCTGTACGTACACTTATGGGCCCTGGTCCCTCTGATGTAAGTCCTCGTGTGCTTGCCGCTATGGCGCGACCAACGATTGGGCATCTTGATCCTGAATTCATCCGTATGATGGATGAAGTGAAAGCGATGCTCAAAACCTGTTTTAAAACTAACAATGAGTTAACTATGCCTATTTCGGCCCCAGGTTCCGCTGGAATGGAAGCCTGCTTTGTTAACCTTATTGAGCCTGGTGACAAAGTTATTGTTTGCCAAAACGGTGTATTCGGTGGACGTATGAAGGAAAATGTCCTTCGCTTCGGTGGTGAGTGTATTCTTATCGAAGATGAGTGGGGAACTCCGGTTAACGTAGAGAAAGTAAAAGCTGCGTTTGCGGAGCACACAAATATTAAAGCCTTGGCTTTTGTTCATGCAGAAACGTCCACGGGTGTTCGCTCGGATGCTAAGGCCCTTTGCGCCATCGCCCATGCTAATAATGCACTGTCTATTGTCGATGCAGTTACCTCATTAGGTGGTATTGAACTTGATGTGGATGGCTGGGGTATTGATGCGATCTATTCAGGTACGCAGAAGTGTTTGTCATGTCCTCCGGGTATCTCGCCGGTTAGCTTTAGTGATAAGGCGGTCGATGTGGTTAAAAACCGTAAAACGCCTGTTCCAAGCTGGTTTTTAGATACAAACTTAGTGATGGGTTACTGGGGAGGGGGCGGTAAGCGCGCTTATCACCATACCGCGCCGGTAAACTCTTTATATGCGCTTCACGAGTCGTTAGTTATGCTTGAGGAGGAGGGCTTAGAAAATGCTTGGGCTCGGCATGAAAAGCATCATCAAGCGCTGCGCGCAGGTTTAGAGGCTATGGGAATCGGCTTTTTAGTTGAGGAAGGTAGTCGTTTACCGCAACTGAATTCAGTTTATATCCCTGAAGGTGTTGATGATGCAGCGGTACGTACCGCATTACTGCAAAACTACAATCTTGAGATCGGAGCCGGTCTCGGCGCCTTAGCTGGTAAAGTTTGGCGCATAGGTTTGATGGGCTCAGCGGCAACGCAACGTAATGTTATGCTTTGCTTAGATGCATTGGAAAACACTTTAGTTGATATGAAAGCACCTATTAATATAGGTGTTGCAGCGCAAGCGGCTGCGGCCGTATTTGCGGCTGAATAACGTGAGTTATCTAAAGATAAACCGGCTTTTGTAAGCCGGTTTTTTTTATTAGGCGTTAATGATCTATTTGTCTTTTAATGGAGAGCTTTGTTTATTAATTGGATGGAGTCATCACTATCCCAATCTCTACCGCCCAAGGTTCGTAAAATTAACTCACCTTCTTTATCCAGAAGAAGGGTCATTGGCAAACCTCTTATACCAAATCGTTGATAAGATTCTCCCTCTTCATCAAGTAAGATGGGGAAGGTCAGTTCTGTCTCAAGCTCAAGTAAGAAGCTAGAAACTGCTGTTGAGCTTTCACCAATATTGATCGCTATTATTTCAAAAGGTTGCTCAGAGAAATGCTCTTTTAACCGCTGCATGGATGGCATCTCTTTTACGCAAGGCGGACACCATGTGGTCCAGAAATTAAGGAGTATGATTTTTCCTTTATAATCTGCAAGGTTCACCGTTTCATTATCTGCATCTTTTAGGCTGAGTTTATAAAGTTCAGAGCCGGTTTCCCCATGTGCGCTAAGAGTCATGCTGAAGGTAATAAAGAGCATCAGCATAAGGCCAATAATTTTACGGAATTTCATTTGATTACCTACTAATGATTTTCAATCATTCTAACAAATTAGTGAGGGTTGTTTTACCTTATGCTGCTTATTGTTACCTTAATCTTATAGAGATATTTTTAGCTAATGCTTGGCGGCCCAATGTTTACTTAAACTTTATAAACAACTAGAAAAAAAGAGATGCTTTTGCTTAACTGTTGATTCTTTTAAGTCGTCATGTGGCTTTTTTTAGTACCAATTCATTAGTTTAACCAGCAATTTATAGGATGATTATGAACGTAGCATTCATTGGCTTAGGCGTTATGGGATACCCAATGGCAGGGCATTTATCTAAAGCTGGCCATCAGGTTAAAGTCTATAACCGAACAACAAGTAAAGCTGAAAGCTGGGTGAAGGAACACAAAGGTAGCTACGGCATTACGCCAGCAGAGGCCGCAACGGGCGCAGAGATCATATTTGTTTGTGTAGGTAACGACAATGATTTACGTGATGTAATTTGTGGTGAAGACGGCGTTCTCAAAGGTATTTCAGCGGGCGCGATACTCGTTGATCATACAACTGCTTCAGCAGAAGTGGCTAGAGAGATCTATGCAATCGCTCAAGGACAAAATGTTGGCTTTCTTGATGCGCCCGTTTCAGGTGGTCAGGCAGGTGCAGAAAATGGTGTATTAAGTGTCATGGTTGGTGGCGATGAAACGTCGTTCGCAAAAGCCTCGCCAGTTATTGAGGCTTACGCAAAATCTATACGTTTACTGGGAGAGGTAGGCTCAGGACAGCTAGCCAAAATGGTTAATCAGATCTGTATAGGTGGATTGGTGCAGGCCCTTTCTGAGGCGGTTCATTTTGCCAAATGTTCAGGTCTGGATGCTGAGCAAGTATTCGATGTAATTCAGCATGGTGCTGCGGGCTCTTGGCAGATGGCTAATCGCCATCAAACGATGATTAATAATGAGTTTGAATTTGGTTTTGCTGTCGATTGGATGCGGAAAGATTTTGATATAGTACTTTCTGAAGCTCGTAAAAATGGCGCTCGTTTACCTGTTACCGCATTAGTGGATCAGTTTTATGCGGACGTGCAAGCGATGGGAGGTGGGCGTTTAGATACCTCAAGTTTGCTGAAGCGATTAGAAATAGACGAATAAAGCCCTTTTATTAGTATGGTTTTTGTGGCCTAGATGCGGATAGACATCATCATTTGAAACTATATAATAAAGTCGATCTCAAAATTATTATTAAAGAATACCAAGGACCGTTCTATGGATAAGTATAGTTTGATCTCTGTTGCACCAAGCTTAGTTATTGTTGCCGCAATGATTATTGGCACAGTGGTTGGCATCGCAACCCTTAAAAAAGTTATAGCTAAAGACGCTGCTTCTGCAGAAAAATAAGTTGTAATTTTGTCAGGCAGGCTAACAATGGTTAGTCTGCCTGAATTACTGTAGGGCAGTATACTTCCTCTTATTCGCACCATTGATTAGGTACGATAAACCCCCGATCGACTTCTCCTCCTGTTGTTTTATCAAACCTAACAACCAATAACGGTTTATCCGAGCCGTCTATAACTAGTTTAAATTGGTTTAGTGTTTTTAGACTGTTTACCTTAGGTGATAGCCAATAAGGTTTTTCGAGAATAGCATAATTAAATTGCTCGCTGAGCAGATGTTGTTCCTGTTGCTTTATCCACCAGCCTTTTTTGTGATCAGGGTTGATTTCAGGATGTAAGGTGCTTAATTTGCACGGTTGTGACAAGTGGTAAAATAGATAACCTTGTAACAACATAAGTTTTTTGGAAGGGTGTATATTTAACACCTCGCACTGAGCGCGACCCGCAGGGCTATCAGATAGGCGAAGTTGGTGGTTCAATAATCGTTGGTGTTTTCGATCTAATCGGTCCCGTTTATTCGGTCCGATGAAGTGAGAAAGTTGGCTGCCGTCACCTACACAAAGATAGAATTTAACTGCACATTCTAGATGAAAATCGTACTGCTCTGTTCGGCCTAGGAAGTCATATTCGCCGAGAGTTTTCTTTTGCTCTATGACTTGTATATTTCTTTTTAATTCAATTGGTTGTATCTGCTTATTGATAACTTGATTAACAAGTTGCTCGTAGTAGTGACCTATACGATTGTGGGTTGAAGTTACCTCTAGCGTTTCAAAAGCTAATGGGGTTTCAGCTTCATTAATCCAGTCGACTGCTGATGTGATCTCATCATTGGTCAGCTTCATTAAAGAGGGGCATTTTAATATCCAAAAAAGGTCGTCTATCATATGAATTATCTAGTTACACATAGGGCTTTAATCGCTTAAAGTATGCCTTAACTCGAATTTGGATTAAGAGAGAAATAATGAGCAGCACAAATAGCAATAAAAAACCGTTAAATGAGCAAAACCGTGAAGTGATGCTCTCTGATTCTGATATTAACAGTATCATAGTTAATGGGGCTCAAATTTCACTTATGAAGTTGCGTAGAGCGCGCAGCACTGATGCTCAGCTTTGCTATTACGCAGAAATTGGCGTTTATCTTGAAGTTTCTTTATCTAGAGGCGCAGGTATTACTGATGAAACTCTTGAAACCCTTGAAGAGATTCATCGTATAGCCACCCATGAATATATGGATACTCGTAAACTTGAGGCGATGGCAGATAATTAAGCGTGCAACAGGATAATACGACAGAGGGCTTTGATGCCAAAGGCTTCCTTAAGCAGCTTACAACACGCCCTGGCGTTTATCAGATGTATGATCAGGCTGATAAGTTGCTTTATATTGGTAAAGCTAAAAACTTAAAGAATCGCGTTAGTAGCTATTTCAGAGCGACGGGACTGAGCATAAAAACAGCCGCATTAGTCGCTAAAATAGCCGATGTGCATGTAACGGTCACTAATAGTGAAACCGAAGCGCTGCTGCTAGAACAGAACCTAATAAAGCAATATAGACCGCCCTACAATATCCTGCTTAGGGATGATAAGTCCTACCCCTATATTTTCATTTCCGATAAGCACGCCTATCCGGCTGTCCAGTTTAGTCGTGGAGCTAAACGGAAAAGCGGGCGTTATTTCGGTCCATTTCCTAGCGGTGGGGCTGTTCGAGATAGTTTGAACTTACTGCAAAAAATCTTTCAAATACGTCAATGTGAAGAGAGCTTCTTCAAAAACCGTTCACGACCTTGTCTTCAGTATCAAATTAAACGCTGCACAGCCCCTTGTGTTGAAGCTATCTCAGAAGAAGCTTATCGAGAAGATATACGTCATGCGGCTATGTTTCTAGAAGGAAAAAATAGTGCGGTCATGGATGAGGTGGCGAGCCGAATGGAATCAGCCTCGAATGACTTGGATTTTGAGCAGGCGGCGACCTACCGTGATCAATTGATCAGCTTGCAGAAAGTACAGGAACAGCAATATGTGTCAGGTAAGCAGGGTGATGCCGATGTGATTGCCTGTGCGATAAAGCCTGGCGGTGTTTGTATCCATATGCTTTTTGTTCGTGGTGGTCGTATTATTGGTAGTAAATCATATCACCCCAAAGTGGCTATAGAGGAGAGTGAATCAGAGATACTCTCATCGTTTATTGCACAGTGGTATCTTAGCGGCGTTCGAGATATTCCATCTTATGTTATTGCTTCTGATGAGGTTACAGATAAATCTTGTATAGAAGACGCGTTGGCAAAAGCAAAAGATAAAAAAGTCACCTTAACCCATCAGGTCAGAGGCGAAAGAGCAGGGTGGCAAAAATTGGCATATACAAATGCCGAGCAACAGCTGAATAGCTTCCTAGCCAATAAAAAGAATATTTATAATCGTTATTTGGAACTTCAAGAGCTTCTTGGACTTGAAGAAGTGCCGCAACGTTTAGAATGTTTTGATATTAGCCACAGTTCAGGTGAAGCAACGGTTGCTTCTTGTGTAGTGTTTGATCGTAACGGCCCTCTTCAAAGTGATTACCGGCATTTTAATATTGAAGGCATTACCGGCGGCGATGATTACGCCGCTATGCACCAAGCTTTACATCGGCGTTATACCCGTCTTAAAAAAGGTGAAGGGAAGCTACCTGATGTTTTGATTATTGATGGTGGTAAAGGTCAAGTCACGCAGGCTATGGAGGTATTAGATGAGCTGTCGATCAGTGGCGTGCTTGTAATTGGTATCGCAAAAGGCCCTACGCGCAAAGCTGGCTTTGAAGTGTTAATATCAGGTGATACCGGCGAAGAAACTGTACTTGAAAGCGATTCAGCGGCCTTGCACTTAATGCAGCATATTAGAGACGAGGCCCACCGTTTTGCTATTACAGGCCACCGGGCAAGACGAGGTAAAGCTCGTAAAAAATCAGTTTTAGAGGATATTCCAGGCGTTGGCCCAAAAAGACGGCGTGAATTACTGCGTCATTTCGGTGGAATACAAGAAGTTGAGCGTGCGAGTATTGAAGAAATTGCAAAAGTCTCTACCATAAGCCAGACCATAGCCGAAGAGATCTACTCGGCACTTCATCCTGATGTATAAGAATTGATGAAAATACCAAATATACTGACAAGCTTACGCATTTTACTAATACCTGTATTCGTACTCGTTTATTATTTGCCTTATGAATGGGCACCTATAGCGACAGGTTGCGTGTTTGCTATCGCCGGCTTTACGGACTGGCTCGATGGCTATTTAGCTCGCAAGTTGGATCAAGCGTCGCCTTTTGGGGCTTTTTTAGATCCTGTGGCTGATAAGTTACTGGTAGCTATATCGCTTGCATTGCTAGTAGAAGGGTACGCAAATTGGTGGATTACGATTCCCGCCGTGGTTATTATCGGCAGAGAGATTGTTATCTCAGCCCTACGTGAGTGGATGGCAGAGGTAGGTAAACGCTCAAATGTTGCGGTTTCTTACATTGGTAAGGTGAAAACTGCCTTGCAGATGTTGGCCATTATGTTGATGATTGTTACTGAGCCTTATACGACTATTTCTTGGGCTGGGATTGCGGCTTTGTATATAGCAGCCATTCTAACTTTATGGTCTATGTATCAGTATCTTAGAGCTGCTTGGCCCGCTTTATCTGAAGAGATGTAAGTGGTTAATAATTAAGCATAATTTTTTTATCGTAACAGTGTTGACTTATAATAGGGGAACTCTATAATACGCACCACTTGTTACAGCAGAGCGGGAATAGCTCAGTGGTAGAGCACAACCTTGCCAAGGTTGGGGTCGCGAGTTCGAACCTCGTTTCCCGCTCCATATGCTAGATCAAGTTATAGAGGCGCGGTGGCAGAGTGGTCATGCAGCGGACTGCAACTCCGTGTACGCCGGTTCGATTCCGACCCGCGCCTCCATTAAAATTCGCCCGGGTGGTGAAATTGGTAGACACAGGAGACTTAAAATCTCCCGATCGTAAGATTGTACCGGTTCGAGTCCGGTCCCGGGCACCACTTTTCGTGGTGCACTTTAAACCCCGCAAGTTAACGCTTTCGGGGTTTTTTGTTGTCTTTTTTTATGTACGCTCCTGTAATTTATAGCCCACTCGAGTGCCGAATGAGTGCTGCCTTGATAGGCAAGTCAAGTCTCGATTAGCTTAAGGCTATAGCTCTTTTTTGTAGCGATCTGCTACAATCAGTAATGAGTTAATAAAATGATAGAGCGTACGATATGGCAAAAGCACATTCCCCGTTGCGTTTAGATGCAAATCTAGTAGAGCAAGCCAAACTATCAGGAAAGCATCTCCACCGTTCGACAGCGGAGCAGATCGAGTATTGGGCGGACATTGGGCGCAGTGTATCTAAAGTAATTACGCCAGAGACTTTGCTACAGCTCTATGCAGGGTTGGTAAAAGTTAAAGTAGAGCCAGTAGATGGTCCAACTGTAGATCCTGATAGACTCTTTGATATCTTGGAAGATGATCGGGTAGCGGGTTGTCTCCAAGATAATATTACTTCTAGCTCATTAAGGTATCAGGCTTCAGCTCAATATCTTGGAATGCTAGAGCAGATTGCTTTAGATGGCACTGTTATTGTAGGTCAGTTCGAAAATGGTAAATTTATCCCATCCGCTGGCGTGATTTGTGAGTAATTCCAAGCAGTTATGGATGCTTGTTGGTGGAAATGGTGCAGGCAAAAGCACCTTCTACCGTAAATACCTTGAACCAAAGGGTGTGCCATTTGTTAATGCCGATGTGCTCGCAAAGCAAGTCTTTCCTGATGATCCAGAAGGCAATAGTTACGAGGCTGCTCAGTTAGCTACGCAAATGCGTGAGCAGTTACTGATCGATGGTGCTAATTTTTGCTTTGAAACCGTTTTCTCTCATCCCTCCAAAATCGACTTTGTCGCTAAGGCTAAAGCGTTGGGTTATCAGGTTGTTTTAGTATTTATTCATGTTGATAGCCTTTCATTGAATAAAGCTCGAATATCTCAACGAGTAGAGGAAGGTGGACACTTTGTGCCGGATGATAAGGTAGAGGCCCGTATCCCGAGAACGTTAGCAAATGTCCGAAGCGTACTTCCTCTATGTGATCATGTAAGAATTTTAGATAATTCCAGTTGCGGCAGTCCGTATGAGCAAGTAGCTACTATTCGGAATCAAGCGATCACTGAGCATAAGAAACCATTGCCTGCCTGGGCGTCAGATTTGTTATACGCATAACGGGCGGCATAAGTTCAATTATCCATATTATTTCGTATTCCGATTCAGGCTTGGGCTCGAGTCCCGCTTTTTGATGTTTTTAAGCCCCGCAAGTGAGTGCTGTCCGTTTTTTTGTTGTCTTTTTTACAGCTTAGTTGGTGTGGAATTTAGCGGCCTTTCACTTTTCTGTCTCTGTGCATCTTGGGGTGATGTGTCGTTATTGGGATTATGTCTTAATGTATCTATGCTCTTGTACCTCAGTACAATAATGCTATTTAAGCTAGCAAGTTATAATCCTAGCAATTATATATAGGTTTGATTTGAAAATTCATTAGGGCTCTGCAGCAGCTGGCTGAGCCGTTATGTGCTGCTATAATGGAATGAGTGGTTATCGCCTAGCGTGTTAAGGGCCTAAGGGAGAATGGCATGGGTGGTTTATCTAAAGGGGTATTAATTTTATTGGCCGTTGGTGTTGTCGGTGGCCAAATTTTTAGTGCGCTTGATACTCGACCATCAACTAAAATTGCGTCTAATGAATCAGCATCAAGTGAAACTGCCTTTCTAGAGTCTATGGATAATGGCGTGGATCCAACCGATATTCTTGAGCCTACTGCGGCAGGAAAAACGCTAAACTCAGCATGTGAAGCTGGTTATATTGTGGGTGACTTAAATGATAATCGCTTCTCAGAAATCAGCTATGCCTCAATTGATAGGGAAGGTATTACCTATATACAGGTTTCAAGATACAGTCCGTCCTATTTAATTCAAGAGCAAGATCAAATTGTTACAGCCACTGAAGTTGATGAAATACCAGATAGTATAAGACGTCAGTTGCAGCGAGATATTATCGAGCCGGATAGATGTAACAATTTGGACCTCTACCTTTCTAAAATAAAAACTGCAGAATAGTTGCTCAGGCCGTAGGAGCATTGCTTTTCGTTAACGACCTGTGAGTTTAGTTCTATCTGTTTTTCTAGTCTTAAAAGCCTCCAATTTTGGCTATCTCTTTTGCTGTGTCCAGCATGCGATTTGAAAACCCCCATTCGTTATCGTACCAAGCGAAGACCTTAGCTTGCTCCTGGGTACAGATGGTTTGGGTGGAGTCAAAGATGCAAGAGGCTTGTTGGTGATTAAAATCAACAGATACTAATGGCTTGTCGTTGTAGGTGATCACGCTATTATTTGAGCCTTTAGAGGCCTCTTTCATAATGTTATTGATAGTCTCTGCGGTTGTTGGTGTGCTGGGTGTAAAGGTTAAATCAACAAGTGATACATTGGCTGTTGGAACGCGTACGGCCATGCCAGCAAGCTTTCCTGCAAGCTCGGGGAGGACAATTCCTACTGCATCTGCTGCGCCTGTTTTTGTTGGAATCATCGATGTTGCCGCGGCACGCGCTCTATATAAGTCACCACTAAATGCGTCTGTTAGGTGTTGATCGTTAGTGTAAGCATGAATGGTTGTCATGAGGCCTGAGCTGATACCTATAGTGTTATTGAGTGCTTGAGCCATAGGTGCCAAGCAGTTAGTGGTACATGAGGCGTTAGAGATTACTAAATGGTTTTTAGTTAGGGTGCTGTGATTTACGCCATAAACGATTGTTGCATCAGCATTTTTGGTAGGGGCGGATACTAGTACGCGTTTAGCACCACTCTTTATGTGCTCCATTGCTGCGTCTTTATTTGTAAAAAGCCCTGTGCACTCAAATACTATGTCTATCTCTAGGCGCTTCCAGGGAAGGGCGCTTATGGATTTTTCTTTAAGGATTTCTATCTGATCTCCGTTTATTTCTAAACAATGATCTTCGGCTGTGACGTTATACATAAAACGTCCGTGCACGCTATCGTATTCAGTTAGGTGAGCATTTACTTTTGGATCGCATAAGTCGTTGATGGCGATAATTTGTATTTCGCCTTGTTGGTTGGATTCGTAAATTGCACGAAGGATGTTTCTTCCAATACGGCCATAGCCATTGATTGCTATACGTATGCTCATATGAAAACTCCTTTATCGTCTTATTTTTCAGCCTAGTACAGAACGGCGGTTGGCGCTAAAAGATATTTATTAAAGCTGGTGAGGGTGGTGAAGTTAGCTATAATATGTATCAAATAGTACATATTGGATATTAAAAGATGGCAAGAAAGAGCGATACACAGGAGTTTGCTAAAAAGACTGCGGACATTCTTCTACAGGAAGGCATTCGCCCGACGCAGCAAAATGTAAGGGAGCGGATGGGTTGCGGCTCTATTACAACCATCAATAAAGCGTTAAATGCTTGGTGGCAGGAGCTAGGTGAGCGATTAAAGGTAAATACGAGCCATCCTATGCTGCCGGACCCTGTGGCGGAAAGTGCGAGCAAGCTATGGCTTCAGGCGCTTGCTTATGCTGAGAAGGAGCTGGAGGCGCGCCGCGATAATCTTGAGCGCGAATATAGACAAAAAATCAATCAAGCCACAAATTCGTCGAAAGCGGATAACAGCGAATTAAAAGAGCTTCGCTCTCAGTGCCTTAGATTGCTTCAGGAAAATGAAAAATGCTCTGATCAAAAGCTCGTACTTCAAGGGAGGTTGTTTGAGCAAGAGAATACACTTATTGCGCTTCAAGCAAAAAATGAAACCCTAGAGCGAGAGTTAAAACAGAAGCAAATTATGAGTAAAGGTACGCAAGATATTGATGAGTATATTGAAATTCAGGTTAGCAATCGGACTCTCAAAGAGGAAAATAAGCGCCTAAGCAAGCAGATTGAATTGCTGATTAATGACAAATCATCTCTTCAAATGGAAAATATGCAGTTAAATGCAGAGGTTAGCGCGCTGAAGCAGGGGATAAGCTAGTGCAAAACCCAGAGGAATGTTAATCTATATGCTTGTATTTGATCTACATAACTTAACCTCTATTCTGGCTTTCTTAGGTATCTAATTAATATGGATATAGTTTTAAATCTTGAAGCTGAAGATGTAGTGATATTGGATGCGCTGCATGAATGCGGTTCTGAGGATGCTGTCTGTTGCCAGGATGTGGGGACTTTTGAGCGCTCAAAGAAACTACTAATCAAAGAGAAGCTCAAGAATGTTACCGTTCAGCTGCTGGATGAGGGCGGTTACGCGATAAGACAGGTAACCAGCAAGCCTAAGAACAAAGCGCTGAGCTCAGGTTTGCTTAATAGTCGGCAGATTACCGTCATTAAGGCCTTGGAAAAGGTTTTGAAGCATTGTAAAAATGAAGGTATACAGCTTATCGGGTATAGCGATGAGTTAGTTGCTTTGCCCGCAAGTGTTTCAGATGAAGAGATTTCAAGTGCTGGCGCGTTAGATATCAATTGTCATGATGTCTACAAAGGGGCGGATGCAATCCTGCCTGATGAGGATGTGTAATCTTGTAAGAATTGGCTTGATGTTTATTATCTAATTTGTTGTTTTTAAATAAGTACTTTTGGAAAACAGCAAGAGCATATAATGAAGTAAATTACAGGAAAATAGATGACTGATCCAATTAAGATTCTCCTTGTTGATGACCATCCTTTGGTAAGGGCGGGATTTCAACGTTTGCTAATATCTGATGATAGCATTGAGATAGTTGGTGAAGCGGATAACGGCCAGTCTGCATGTGATATGTATGCCACTCACGCGCCTGATGTTGTTGTTATGGACTTAAATATGCCTAACGATTCGTCTACTAGCGATGAGGCTTGCCATAATCTAAATGGTGGATTGGAAGCAATTCGCAGAATAATATCCCATGATGCTAAAGCTAAAGTGCTTGTGTTAACTGCAATGGAGATCGATCCGTTTCCTGCGCATGTAGTTAATGCGGGCGCTAAAGGGTTCCTTACTAAGCGCTGCGCTCCTGATGAGCTACTAGCTGCCGTTAAAGCAATTCATAATGGTGAAGAGTATATTACTGAAGAGAT
This sequence comes from Neptuniibacter sp. 2_MG-2023, assembly GCF_030547495.1. NCBI lineage: Bacteria > Pseudomonadati > Pseudomonadota > Gammaproteobacteria > Oceanospirillales > Oceanospirillaceae > Neptuniibacter > Neptuniibacter sp. 2_MG-2023. Next base: position 77,329 of record NZ_JAUOQC010000008.1, read on the forward strand.
GCGCACCCGAATCAATGGTGATGGCTCCACTGAAGCAGCGTCCATTGGTAACCTGACTAAGCGCGAGCTTCAGATTTTTGCTTTGCTTGCAGAGGGAAGGACGGTTTCACAGGTTGCTGAAGAGATATTCCTAAGCCCTAAAACTATACATGCGCATCGTACTAATATTTTTAGAAAACTATCCATTAGTAATAACTCTGAACTCGTTCACCTCGCAATTCGTCACGGTATCGTCCAAGCTTAAAAATATAACTACTCATAAGGTGGGTGCACCATGAGCGTTTTAGATTTTACTGAGCTGCATATGGAAACTGAGTTTCTATGGAATGAGATATCTATCGGAGATAGCGTTATGTTAGACGCCGATCTATATGAATCCAATACGTTTAAATTACATAAATACCAAGCTTATGAGGTTGTCGCCAAGCTTCGTGCGGTAGCGCCAGAACCCTCAATGCTCATTGTTGAATCAGATATAACTGGCGAATTTATAAATCTTCACCCAGCATTACTGTGCAGCTATCAAGCACCAGATACACCAGTATCTCACGCCTAAAGCGAGCTTAAATTACCACGCATAGCCGCGAAATTGAGCGAGTTAATAGCTCAATAATCAGCGCTAAAAAACAAATCAATCCAAATAATAGTAAGCATTAGCTAATCTGTAGCCCCCTATATAGCCATAATAATATATTCGCATAATATATATTATGTTAAATAGGGTAATTATCTAGGTATAGGTCGCTTTCCCTTTTGGACGTTTACACATAACGCTAAACTTTTTTACACAAAGCGCTAAAGTTTTACACAAAGGTATAAATTCGGTAACCGTAAAATTAAGCTATAAGTGCCTATGACACTAACAAGGTGATCATATTACCTAATGAGAAGTTTTGAGGCGCATTGTACAAATGTGTGCTCTCTCGCACGGACAGTGCTAAAGAAATAGATTTGTGGGTAGTAATCACGGTTAACAACATTCACTGTACGTGTGTAATATCTACGGGATGTTAATGGTTTTTCTGATTAGAAGTTTTACGAGCCCTGATGAATTGTATTGAAGCTTATCCTCTATATAGATATTGATAACTTAATTTTAGAAAAAACTTAGTTTGTATTTTTCTATTAGCTCAATATGCAGTTTTTCAAAAGTAAATACGGAGTCAGGTCTGTATGATTTCGGATCACGGTATAGCTTAGAGCAAACATGTTTAGTCGTTAACGGCTTTGGGATGTTTTCAGTGCAAATAGATAGATCATACATTTATCTCCAGGGCTCATAAGTATGGTGTGCATCGGTTTTATTTTCTTGCAGCACGGCATACAATTAATTACCAGTAGTAGACACTACTGGTAATTAGAATCTTGGAAATTTATAATTGCTTTAAATTCTTATAATTTGTCAAAGGCCTGTTATCTGTGTCGAATAATCCCTTCCCTGGCTTGCCCCTTTACGATTCCGCTAAATTCTTTAATCAGATTTCCAGAAGCGCAGTATTCCCTGATCAATCACCTACAGTAGAGGAATTTGTTCTGGGCCTTAATATTAAAGGTGCAGTTGATGATTACCGTTATACAAAGGATTTTTTGACTAGCTACAGCAAGAAAAGTCAGGATACCTACGACAAGTTTCGAGGTGATGCTGAAAGGCTGCTACTGTGGTCATGGCTGATTAAACGTAAATCAGTTGTAGAATTACGCAGACGTGATCTTGAGGAATATACGGATTTTGTTGCCAAACCTGATTCTAGTTGGCAAGCAGATAATACTGAAAGACGATTTCTCACTGTTAATGGTAAGCGAGAAGCTAATGATCGCTGGCGTCCTTTCCGTTTAACCGGTGCAGGAAAAGGCCGTTTAAACACTAAATCGTGGCAGGGTTTATTTTCCAACCTCAGTGTCTATTTCAACTACTTGATGGCAGAAGATTACGCGTCAGGGAATCATATCCCTATTGTTAAGAAAAATTGCCCCTACTTACGTCATGAAACCGGCATTAAGACTGCTAAGCGCCTTTCTGAATTACAGTGGGAATATCTGCTTAACACCGCCATAGCAATGGCAGACGCAGATTCAAAGCATGAACGAACGCTTTTTGTTATTGCTACTTTAAAGTCTCTCAAGCTTCGTATTTCTGAACTGTCTGAGCGCCCTAATTGGTTACCGATAATGGCTCATTACCATCGAGATCATGAAGGAAATTGGTGGTATCGCACCTATGGCAAAGGCTCTAAAGAACGGGATGTATCTATTTCTAACGAATACTTACAGTTTCTAAAACGCTACCGTGAATACCGAGGCTTGCCTCCCCTACCCTCTAAAGACTCTATAGAACCCGTTATTGAATCAAGAGTACGTAATCGAGGTATTGGTAGCAGGCAGATTCGAAACATCGTTGAACAAGCCTTCACCGAGAGCTGTGACTCTTTGTTAAAGGATGGTTTTGAAGTAGAAGCATTAGAGCTTCGTGCTGCTACGACCCATTGGTTGAGGCATACAGGAGCATCAATGGAAGTTGCAGCAGGTAGGGAGCTATCTCATGTGCAGGCAGACCTTGGCCACGGCAGTATCAGAACCACTGATGAATTGTATGTCGATTCAGATAATATGGAGCGAGCATCAAGCGCGAAGAATCAAATAATATAATTTGTTTGATATGCGCTTGAGGTTTAAGTTGCATCAAATTGATTTTCATCTTTGATGGAAGCACCATCCTGCTTACTCAGGTAAGAATTGAGTAGCCTTTTTATCCAATAATTTATTGGTTATCTAACTAATGACCCCTTGATCCTGGGGTTTGACTTAGAGGTTGCAGTATCTTGTGTTTCATTGCATAACCGTACGCTTTAGTTCTACATATCCACAATTCGCTGAATGCTCTGCTTCCATGACGATTTAAAGGCGTCATCACCAGCAAACAACTTGTATAGCTCTAGCTCATCTTTACGGCGCTATTGAAGCCATCTGGCCGTAGGTTTTTACAAACTGCTTGGCTTTGATTTTGAAGTCAATTTTGGCTTCATTTTCTAGCTCCAAATTTATTGCAGCCCTGCAGATTTGCTTTTTATCCATGAGGTTGCTCTCCATTATTTGAATAATTACGTTAGGGTAAATAAAAAAATGAACAATTATCCAATAAAAGTTTTTAACTGTAGATAGTTTTTAAACTAACCTCCCATATTATCTGAATCGACGCGTTAGTCTTAATGAAAGTCGATTCCTTCCAGAAAATGCCTACTATCGCTGTTCAAGACATTAGTATAGATTTCAGTACTCTCTATCGATTTATGACCGAGGAGCTGGCTGATATATTTAAGAGGACGGCCATGCAACATTAAATGCACGGCAAAGGAGTGTCGGAATGTATTTGCGCTAATAGGAACAGGCATCTGCCCTATTCTATCTACCAGCGAGTTAATGTGGCGATTGACTGTTTGCCTACACATGGTAAACATACGTCGATTTTTTCGGCATGGGTGTTCAGCTAGGTAAGTGTTGAGGCGATCAATCAGTAGCGGCTCTTTGATCGGAATATAACGTCTAGGGTATCTTTTTTTTTGTGAATTAGTTGGTCTGCCCCCGCCTTGTTTCAGCGAATGAAGAATGACTCCAACATCATACCCATCATCTATAAAGTCGATCGGACGTAATGCAAGTACTTCGGAAACCCTTGCCCCTAAGGTCCACATCAAATCCATAATTAATCGATAGGTCGGATGGGCTTCTTGTTCAAGTAACGTGATGACTTCAGGGTGAAGTAAGTAGTTAGGCATATTTTCTACAGTCGCCAGTATGATAGGACGTTTCGTGATTAAGCTTCCCCAGTCAATATCAATGACTTGAATAGGAAACGTGTTACCGCGTGTTCGTGATGCTGTATAGAGCCTGTCTACAGGTGGTCGTGGAAATGCACAGTGGTTGCGAGGAAAATGTTCCATTTGTCTAAGCTCAATGGTTCAATTTAGAACAAGTATAGCTAAGAAAAATATCATTTATGGCCGTGGAACATGCGATTATCAGGAAAAAAATTCATGCACCAAATTACTGAATAATGGTGCAAGATCCGTCCTGTTATAATCACTATGTTGGACTAAGCTCGTAATACTACGAAATTTCGGAGGGTTACGATGCCCCATTCAATCACCATAAATGACCCCAAAACGCTCTCGCAGATTGGTAAGGTACGTACCGAATCTCTTATTCCTAACCAGCAACATACCAGCATAAAACTTCTTACATCCGCTGATTGTTATCAGCAGCGCTTTCTGAAATATCCTGGTATAGCCACTTTCCATAGCTTCGCTGAGTACCTTTATGCACTACAGTTGGAAATCGATCCAAATGTACGGTCATTTGTGCCTCAACCGTTTGTGTTACATATTAATAATAAGAGGTATATACCTGATTTTTATATACTTCGTAATGATAAGGAGTATGTATTTGAACTCAAACCACAAGGATTAATGGACGAGGAAAAACAGCGTGTTGCTGCCGCTTATTTTGATTACCATAATATGATATTTAAGGTGATTTCGAATGAAGAGGTTCTTGCGCATGAACATAAAGCGTTAAATTGGCTACCCATTATTCAGGTACTTGTATGCGCAAATGAATATGGCCTAGATACTGAGGCATTGGAGTTTAAAACTTGGCAGAAATGCGTTAGTTATTCGGATGATCCGGTGATTGGTGATATTTTACTTCCAGGCCACAAAGAGGCAGAGGGATTCCAGGAAATAGCTCTTTACCGTTTAATCTATCGGCACCGCCTCGTCATCGATTTATCAAAGCAACCTATCTCCTATGATACGGTACTCAAACGTTGCGCATAACTTGGCGGCAGCGATTGCAACAAGAGCCACAATGGCAAGATATAGAGAACTGGCCAACAGTGGATATCTTTGTCGGTATGACTCAAAAGAAGCGTAAGCTTTTTAACCGAAATTGGTCATTGCTTTCACGGGCCTTGCAAGGTGAGCCACTACACCAATTAGCATGTGAATACGGGCTTAGCTCAAGCCGAGTAACGCAAATACTTCAACGCGCACTCGGGGGGGATGAAGATACTCCGCCATTGCTGTCTAGAGGGCTTATACCAGGCAATAGATTACAACCTATGAAACGCTTTACTCCTTTGAGTACCCATCAAAAAAAGCATGGGGCACGAGGTTCATTTTCTCACCTGTTGGAAGCTTTACCTAATCTTAAGGTTTATCTCGATAAGCTTATTAAGGGGTATGTACGGCGTTTACGGCGTGGACAAAACCTAACACCGCGTGTCTTCCATCAAGCTTTCATTCGCTATCTCAAAAATCAAAAATGGCCACAGGACACTTACCCTTTTACAGAGGCTTCTTTAGGCTACCAATCATTACGCCGCTATTTGAATAAACAGGTAATCATGCTCACGCTTCCAAAAACATCTGCACGGGTCATATTACCAACCCAGTCAAGTATGCGTATCGGCCAAGAAATTCAAATTGATGAACACCTTGTTCATGTACACGGGCAGGTCGGAATTATCTTCAATGATGTGATAGAACCATTACGCCTTTCCCGTATTTCATTGCTATTAGCTCGAGACGTGGGTTCAAACTGTCATTTAGGCTTTACGCTCGCTTTAACGGGATCCCCAAACCAAGATGATATCTTGTCGCTATTAGAAAAAATCCATAGTCCCTGGAAGCCAAGAGAACTCAAAACACCAGGGTTGAGCTATTTGCCCAATGCTGGCTTCCCTACAGGGGACGATGGCGCATCAAGTCGCGTGACACTCGGTATTGTACGCCTAGATAATGCATTAATTCATAAAGCCAACACTGTTCGATCATTACTCCTCCAATATTGTGGTGCGACAATCAATTTTGGTTTAGTCAGGACTCCTAAAGCGCGGAACATCATTGAACAGGCTTTTAAACAACTAAATGAAGGGCTACACCGTTTCCCATCAACTAGCGGAAGCCATTCTCAAGATTCCAAAGCAGAACCTAGAAAGCATAAAGCGAAAGCACCTATTATCCCACTGTCGACTTTAGAAGAAGTTATTGATGTTTTATTAGCTAATGAGAATGCAAGCAGCCAAGGTAACCTTGGTGGCTCTTCAGCACTAGAGGTCTGGAAGTATCAACTTAGTAATATGATGATTCCGTTGCGCCCCAAACTGTTTGGTAACACGTTCAAACCGTTTCATACACGTCAGGTTGTCACTGTTCGTAAACCAAAGCGAGAATGTAGAAGCCCTTTTATCAATTTTCAAGGGGCACGATATAACGGAAACAATCTCAACAATGTTGATTTGATTAATAAAGAAATTTTGATTGAATATGATCGTAGAGACATTCGTACTCTTGTCGCCTATACCCTTGATGGACAGCCTCTTGGGTTATTGGTAGCACCTAAGGCTTGGCAACGTTTTAGACACGGGCTTAAAACACGAAAAATAATCAATAAATTGATTAAGGGTGAACGAATAAAACGAGAGGACCCCCTCGGCGGCTATTTTGATTACCTTTTAGAACATAGATATATACCTGCAGAAGCACTTAAAATGATTAAGCTAACTCGCGAGTACGAGTTTAATAATCAGATGTATCCAATTGAAAAAGAACCCAGGAAAACAAAGGCGTTTTCCTCTCTCGACGGCATCCCTGAATGGAGTGCAGAGATGGTTAAAAATAGGAATACATTATGACGTCTAGCACTCAGCTTTATAATGCCAGCGAATTTTATATCCCAACACTCATGTCTCAAATGCTTCATGAGACAATACAGAATTGGTTATGGTGTGGATTTACAGGAGGGCTTGTACTAGGTGAATCACGAACGGGGAAAAGTAGAGCAATTCAAGAGCTATCCACCAGTATTCCTTCACGCATAGGGCAAGGAGTACCCATTCATCGCGTTATTTTTGGTGAAAGAGATAATAAAACCATACGTGAAGCGTGGATGAAAATCGCAAAATCGACCGGTATTAATCCAAAAACAGCAGGGTCACTGCAGAAGAATTATCAAGCCAAGTGGCATTCTGGCTAACAGAAGCCGCAATGCAAAACGACACCCATCAAGTCATTTTGATTTCGGATGAAGTGCAGTTCTTATCTATTATGCAGCTCAGTGTGTTTGCTGAATTGCATAATATGCTCAATGAAGAAAAAGTAAACTGCTTAATGATTTTTGTTGCCAATCAAGACACATTTAGCCCTATGGCGTCGGCATTGATGAGGCCAGAAAACAAATATATTCGGGAGCGTTTTTTTAATAATGTGCATCTTTTTTATGGAATAAAAAGCTCGCTAGAGTTGCAGAGTTGTTTAAAATTTTTAGATCAAGGGGATACCGAGCATGGGGGGTATCATAAGGATTCACTCACTGAGAGCTGTATCCCTGAGGCCTTCCGTAATGGGTTTAGATTACACCAGATGACAGACTTGATCTGGGAATTATACAACGAGCAGTTTAAAGGTTATGGTTCATCCCAATCGTGGGGTATGGAGTACTTTTCCCGTTTTATTAAGATTCTTCTACTCGACTATTTACCTCGCTATGATTGTCAATCTGAGGCGGCATTAAAAAGTATGGTAATTCACAGCTTAAATGCTTCAGGTATCAAATCTATGTTGAGTAGCGTTTATGGCTAATGTATCTCACTATGCATCAAGCATACATCAATGCCATTTGAGTGGTTATGCATGCTGGCGCCGCTTTTTACTTTCTAATCCAGTCCTTTCAATGTCCGAGGCTAAACATGTTTTCAGAGGACACAAACCGTATACAGCCGTTCCTAAAAAGATAAGCAAAAATTGTCCAATATGTGCATATTATTTTTTTCACTCGGAGCTCTATGAGCTTCCCTGGATACAGACGTGCCCACTTCACAACATACCACTATCAACACATTGTACGCATTGCAATCAACCATGGCCGAATAAGGAGGCACTACGTACTAGAAATTGTCGTGAATGTGGCTGTCGAGCTTCTTATGGTGATATTGCAGTCAGGAAGCTCTATGACGTCCCCTCGAACCTATCTAGGCTGCAGGCGATCAAAGCGCTAGTTGCAATACACGATAAAACTAAAGGCTCTATACTGAGTATCAATGCACCACCTTGGATGTCTCAATCACAAAATACAGTAGACCTTTATAATCCGCTGATGCCATCACTGTTTAGTGCATATCACAGGTCACTCCGTAGTCCTCTTCAGCTGTCGGGTGTAAAGATCGAGCCTGCTTATATTTTTAATGTAATAGAAACTGAATATATCCGCCTTCAAGATGTAACGTCCGTTAACAATACTGATTGTAAATTAGAAGCGTCTTTGATTGCCGATACCAGATATAAAATATTTAAATTCATTGAAGGTACATTAAAAGATGAATCATACTCAGAGGAGCCTTTTTTATTTGATATGACACGCTTATTTAATGGAAGCAATATTTACTTTTTAGCATACTGTATCTGGCAAGAATTAATGGCTAAGCGGAAAAATGGCTATCGCGACTGGTCTGAACTGGACTTTGGTTATCTTTATAGAGATACGCTATATAAAAATATCCCCCTAATACCCTCTATTAAGCCTTACGCAAATATTGAGGGCATTCAAACAGATGCCTTTGGGTGTATTGATACTTACCACACAATACTCGTTCCTCTGCCAGCGGTTGTCGTAAGTGTTTTGTATAAAATTGAATTATGGGGACTTTTCTTTAATATTTTATGTTTCCTTGACAGGTTAAAAATCGATTTAAAAGATGGTCAAGCCCCTGCTGAGAGCTTATTCGATTATCTAAGTAAACATCAAGCATTACCCGAGCAGAGTTGTATGATTGATGTTGCTATATTAAGAGGTCACAGGAACAGTGTTAATATTGTGATTCCACAAAATCAATCTTACAAATATAGACCTTTAGCAGATACGGGAGAACATTATGGTCCCTACTCTCTGCAACAAACCAAAAAAGCCGGACATGATGAATATTTCTTTGGTAAATACAAGTTTGCAAGATAGCTTAGACCAAAGGGATCTCTTACCTTAGCTACGCTCAGTTCTCGGCAGACAAATCCATGTCTTCAACATTCGGTGCTGTAATTGGGATAACATTATTGAGTAAGATATTTGGTTTAGGTTGCCCTGTCTCATAAATTCAGTGATTCACCTAATTCTTCTGCCAACTGGTTAAGTTCCAACACCAACTCTTCGAGATCTATTCCTTTGAGAGTACTATCTTCTAGGTGATCGGCTTTATAGCGTGATTCCAAGATATTGACATCACCAGCAAGTTCATTCAAACCCTTTATCTGTTGCTCATCAAAGCAATGACCGAACATGTTTGAAAGATAGCTTAGATCAAAGAGATCTCTTACCTTAGCCCGCTGCTTAGCTGCACTCAATTTTTGGTTGATAAGCTCTTCTTTGATATAGACTTGTACCCCATTAATATTAGTAACTAGATTCGATGGAATGCGCTCTTTCCTATAGGAGACTTCGAACTTAAGGGGTAGATTTCCTGCTGGCCCTTCGTAATAGATTTTCCACCGCCTAACAGAATCTGTCTTTTTAACATTATCAATTTTGTGGAGGAGGAATTTCGTTTCAGAAAAGGCTGCTTTAATTTTTTTTTCCGGATTTATGTAAGTAGTAGAATCGAAATCTAAATCCTCACTGTACCGATCTAACCCATAGCAAAGGAGCAGCGCAGTGCCTCCTTTCAGTACCATCGGTGTATCACTAAACTCTTGAGATATTCTTGCCATTATATCTACATGCTGAGCCTGAAGCGGCGTAAATGTATGCCCTATTTCATTCAACATGATTAAGTATCATCCACTCTTCAAGTCTTTGTTGTTTTACTGGATCAATAGAGTAGTAAATTTTTTTGATATATTGACCAAGCTTTTCTTTGTCCCTTTTTCTAGGGAACCAGTCATCCGCTTTGTACGATTCGAGAGTAAGACCTTTAGTCAGCTTGTCATATATCATATCGATCATTGCCCTGTAATGATTAGCCGCAAAAAGTTTATCGTTTACTGACAAACCAGCTTTCCGTAGGACTTCTGAAACCTCTTTTATTCCATCTAGCCCAAGGAACTCATAAGTATCTGAATAATCGTCACCTGCAATAAAAAACGGCCCAAGTGTACTACGGGAACCCCCTTCGAAAGTTTCAATAAAATGCCAATCACCTGTTCCTTCATTTGATGGAATGTTAAGAGCAGACATGCCTGTTAAATAATGGCGGGGGCTTGTCTTCGGTAGGAAGTTATCGATGCTCAGTGAAGGGGGATTATCATTCTCAAAAAACGAACACTGTTCATCAGCAAGAATCTTCTGAATCCGCTTGCGGCCTTTCACTGAGAGCCGCAATTGTTTGTTTTTGCCATCTTCAGAGTCTTTACGTGTGGTGATCCAGTCATTCTGTGAAAGTTTTGTAAGGGAACGACTGAAACTATTACTTGCTTGGCTATTATTATGATACAGATCGCTGAGTGCACACAGGGGCACCCATTTCCCTGTTTTATGTTTGAACAGGGAACAAAGAATGATGAGCTCGGGCAACTTCAATTTGGATATGTCTGAAGAGCGGCTTAACTTTAATAAGTTAATAATGTTATCAGGCACTGTATATCCAGTTAGTTAATTTCGATAACAAAATTATATAATAAATAATAAAAAGGTATTTAGTTATATGGTGATATTCCATTCCTAACAAGACGGTCAATTTATGCATATCGGTTACTAACCTGCTACCAAATTGGGGGTATAAATCTCGATAAGGCTAATGTTTCTTCTAAAAACTTTAGCATTATGTGTACAGGCCGTTTCAGGCCACTACCTATAATCAATGACTTATAAATCCTTTTTTTTAGCGTTATGTGTCAGCGTCCATTTGTCGGTTGTTGTTTTCAGATTCAAATGACTCTTTGTCCAGTTTAGTGAATCTGTTATGCCTAAAGGTTGATACTGTTTGCAATCCAGTCCACATCCAAACTGAATTTAGAAAAGTTTGTACTTGTGAAAATGTTCATAGGCCCCGGCCCCGCCATTTGTGGATTTGATTGCAGTACTAAAGCGTCAGTACAAAAACCACCGTCGAATCTTTTCCGCATTTAGGCTTATTCAGGGTTAAATTAGATCGTGCGGCAAGTCCTTCAAACTCTAATGGCGTTTTACTGAGTACGGTATCGATGATCTGATCATATGTAGACTGACGGATGCTCTCATGCGCTGCATTCAGCAACTCTTGCGGTGTTTGATTGCTTGTAGGCAGCAGTTCAGGTCTGTCGTCCTCAACTCCCTGCTCCGCTTTCTGCTCAGCCGCTCTCAGTGCCATTTGATCTTTTACAAACTGCTGAATCTCCTCAGAACTTTTATTCAGAAACCGTTGAGCCTTATCGGTATTTTTGTAGACGCCTCTGCGTGGTCTTTCTGCCAGTCCGCTATTGGTCAAATAACTAAGCGCCCAACTGATTCTGTCCAAAAATACAGTGCCATTACCTGAGTCATATTCCTGAGCTACTTCCTCGTCAGACAGTTCAAACTCTCGAGCTCCAGGCTTCTGAATTTTTGCTCTCCATGATTATCAAGGTAACGCATAATGTCGTTGTATTTAGGGATAGACATAACTTGTCTGTAAGTTTTATTTGCATGAAATAGCATTTAAAAGTACTTGTAACATATTGATATGAAATGAAATACAAAGCCCTGCATATGTATTAATATCAACAAGGCTATAAATAATTAAATATCTTTAATGCTCTATTTTCCAACCGCTAAAGCCTCAATTCCTTTAATTCGATTTCTCAGGTCCATCACCACACCATCATCAAACAGACCAAATACACCTTCAAAATGAATATCTGAGAACGGCAGTTTGGCCAACATCGCTGGGCTCATCATTCGTATTTAACTCAACATCTTTTAAATTCAGTGCTAATGTGCGTCTATCAATTTAGAACTTTGATGGCAGATCAAATATTAGCTGAACTAATGACTGGGTTGGGTGAGGTCAATTTATCAAGCTATTGTTTACAAGATGGGATCGACGATGTGATTTTTTTATCGATCTGACGTATGAAGTTATAAATTGCTACGTATGCATTGGAGACAAGCTCGTAGTTTACTTCGATAATTTCACCGCCAACGGTTTTACCATTCCTGTGTACTAAGTCGTGCCTAATTGAGCAGGCCTGTTTTATGTCGGTGATGTCTATTTCAAATTTCTGATTTATCATTCCCTCAAATATTTTCACTGACTTCCAAATGTTGTGATATAGAACATTCGAGAGAGAATTGATTACAGTGGATAAGACAAAATCTGGGTCTTTTAAAATTTCATGTAATGGGTATTTTTCAAAAGACAGGGCTTTGCTTATATCTTTGTCAGACACAAAATTGTTCAAACAAGTAGGATGTGTTCTTACGAGATGAACGGCAAGTTCATATAGATAGGCTTCTAGAATAGTTATTCCATATGAATACAGCATTTTGAACTGCCAAGGCTGCTCCTCTGAAGCTTGGAAAGATTCAAGTACCTTATAAGATTCATTCAAATCGTTAACGGTATTGTTGAAGAGAACAAGCGGTTCATTTTTTATAGACCATTGAGCTTCTGCAAAGTCTTCATCTGCAGCCCTACGGCGTTCATGGTCTTCGTAGAAATCGTTGGATAAAGCTTCCCATTTAGGATGGGATTCATCAGCCTCTTCATCATTCAAAATAGAACGAATATAGACTTCTTTTTCCTGCTCAATCTGTTCTTCCGCCAATTCCATATAGTACTGTTTGACTGAACCCATAAGCTTCCTTTATATCTCTCCCATCAGGCCATTGTCCTAACTATAAACTGGTTAAACAGGCTCCTAAGAGTGAATAGTTAACTTTTGAAATACAACTTCTCTAGGCTATTAATACCAAAATATTTTTCATATTCCTGGGCGGCATAGGAGTCCATCATTCCTGAAATATAGTCGGTAACTAGGCGCGTTTTACAGTCCTTCAATGATCTGAGTTCAGGAGGTAGAAGTATGTTGTTGTGGTTGTATTTTTCATCGCTATATACTTCGAATAGTCCTCTGATTATCTGCTCTCCTCGTCTTTCGTAGAGTTGTATATCTTTCTTTCTCAGAATTGCTTTGAATAGTAATTTTTTGAGCCCTTTTGCTAACTGAGAATGTTGCTTGTAACCAAGCTGGCCATCAACTAACCCTATATCTGAACAAAGCATATTTACAATTCTGGACGTCAGCTCTTTCTTCAGGACTATTGCGTATTCCTCAGAGGTCTGTGAACGCTCAGATTTCATTGCCTCTGCTTGTACATATCGTGCCAATTTCTGCATTTCGGGGAGAGCATCTTTAAACCTATCACTAATTTTAAATTCGTGGACTATTTCTCCTAAGCTGATCATCCCAAAACTCAACGCATCTTCAAGGTCATGTGCTGCATAAGCAATTTCATCAGCTAGATCCATGATTTCGGCATCAATGCTTTTCTTAATTGCAATATCTTGCTTTTGCTGTTCAGCAAACAAGAAATCATAATCATCGTCGTACAAAAATTTTTCATCATTTTGGCTTTTGTTAAAAAAGTATTTAGTAACAGCCATTAAAGTACGGATATTTAGATTTAACCCATCGTATGCATGGTGTTTCTTTTCTAGGGTTCTAAGAATTCTAAATGCTTGGGCATTACCTTCATAGCCGCCGCAACCATGGCTCAGTTCATTAAGAACAACCTCGCCATAATGCCCAAAGGGAGGATTGCCAATATCATGCGCAAGGGAAGCCGTTTCAGTTACTACAGAGTCTTTTAGATCTAGATCCATAGCGATAGACCTAGCAATTTGTGCGACTTCAAGGCTGTGAGTTAGGCGATTTCTATTGAACTTGTTGGCATCAATGCCCAATAGCTGCATTTTTCCTTGTAGTCTGCGAAACGAAGATGAATATAATACCCTTGCATAGTCCCTCATCAGCTCTTGCCGACCTTCAGAGCGGCCATCATCCGATTGATAAACTCGATACTCTAATTTTTCGAGTTTTGCTTCTTGCTCCTTCGCATAGTCCTTTGTTTCGCTGTCGTACATATTGTGCTCCTTTATTCCTTGGAGGGAGATCAAAGTTATCTGAAAGAGCCCAGGAAATTGTTAAGTGCAACTTCAGGATGGTCCTCTGTAGAGGTAATCATAGTTATCCCCCACTGGTCTAAGATTGCTTCTTGAATTAGATTTGGGCGATTCGTAAACACATAGGATCTAGGTTGACCGCTTGCTATACCATTTGATCGCCATAATTTTGCAAGTTTGTAGAAAAGAAAACGTAAATTTACATCAGTAAGGCTATAACCGATAAATAGTACAGATTTACCCAATACATCTGACCGAAGTTTTATATCGAGAGGGGTTTCAAACTCAAGGCGTTCATAGTAACTAGACTCATCTAATACAATGGACTCGTCATTATCAAAGTCACCATGAAACTTAATTATCTGCGTGAGACCTTCCTTGATATTTGGAATGTCCGAAACAGCAGCAATCTTGGTATATTCCTGATCATACAGTTCGAATGACTTTTCGATCCAGCGGTCATAGTTAGTCGTATAAATGATTGGGAAATTTGAGGTGGCTATTAACCTATGAATGTTTGAGTCTTCTAGTTTGATAGACTTGTCATGCCAGTTGGTATCCATCCAGCTTCTAAGCGGACCGATGTTCCCCTTTTTTACTTTGTAGTACTCAGCTAAGGCAAGGTTATCACCAAAAGTGTTGAAAATTTCTGGTTCATATCCAAGCTCCTTTGCTATATGCGCAGTGAGTTCAGACCAAGAAGGTAGACCTAAGTTTTTAGATACACCTGCACCAACAAAAAGTATGACATTTCCATTTCTGTATGACTCGTGCAGATCATCCATCACAGAGCCTCCTCAAGCAGAAAATCCCTGAACCGATCAAATGCTATTTTCCTCATTGAAATATCATTTTTGATATCACCCAATTCAGCATACGTTTGATCATACCCTTTGGGAATGAAAACGCAGTCCCACTGAAAATCTCTATTACCTCTTGGCTCTGGTGCGATATTACCTTCTACTACACCTTCAAAAATGTGTAGTTTTTTTGAATCGCAATAAGCAATCACCGTCTTTGCCTTAAGGTCTGTGTTGTCTAGCTGGCCTAATAGCTTTGAAAAATTGTCGGCTTCCAACTTATCCCAAAAAACTTGTGTTAACCCACCTGGAAACCCTTTGAGGCTATCGATGTATAGACCCGTGTGCTCCACGAAAACAGGTCTACTTATTTGCTTAAAGGCTTTAAGGATTTTGTCACGGGCAATATCGTAGATATCCTCAGTTTGTATTTCGTGAATTTCCAAAGGGGTAGGAATGATTGAGACTCCAAGACCGCTAAGAATAGTCTCAACTTCTTGGGCTTTATGAGGATTTTTTGTAACGAAGCGAATATCCATTATCGATAGCAATCCATGAGTAATGCACTTTCATCCTATCCCTTCATTAAAATCACAAGCTTGAAATGATAGAGATAGGCTGCTAACTTATTTTAATATAATGTATACCATAATTAACTAATAATTAAGATATATCCATTTATTTGGCGAAAGTTTGGATTTTCCCAAAATGTGGTCTTAAGCTGGATTCGCAGTTAAAAGTGGTTTGTACTCTTCTCTCTACAGCTCCCTAAATTCCTCAAGCACCAGTTTGGAAAAAGCTTGGATTGCACATTATGTGTGAATTCCAATTTAAAATTGAACTAATTTATCGAAATTAGAAATAACTCTATTTCACTACAAGCCCTGCCAAAGCAAATCTTCTCGGCTGATCCATCCCTGTGACCAGAAACATGGTTTCTAATTTCGTATAAATTTACGTGCAGAGAGCGCTCAGAAATACTTTTTCACGGGTAAGGTATCGTTTTTTGTGCAAGCTAGTGTGGCTTCCGGCTTCACGGGTCTATTCCTCCAGCAAGGTGAAGCCGTTCATAAGTCATTTTAAATAAAGTAATATTTACGTCAAAGCCCGCTAGAATGAGTCTTGTAGGTAATATGAGTACTTGTCATTATTTTTAAATATCTGGTGCGGAGAGGTTTAAAGAATTTGCTTTTGTGGGTATAGCTCCATTTACAAGCACTCAGCAGCGCTGAATCTTGGTTAGATGTCTAAACGATGCGCTATATCTCTAAGCCGTTCTTTCTGTCGTTGGTAATCAGGCATGGCCTGCTCTAACTTTTTCCAGAAACGTTCAGAGTGATCATGGTGAACTAAGTGGCACAACTCATGCGCAACAACGTAATCACATACTGAACTGGGTGCCATGATAATTTTCCAATTAAAAACAATTCGCCACTTGGTGTGCAGCTTCCCCAGCGGGACTTGAAAGCCTGTAAGGATACAGAACTCGGCTTAACACCAATTGTAGTGCTCAGGCGATTAACCTTGTCATTCAGTCTTTCAGTGGCTTTGGTTTTATACCATCTAATCAGTGCGTTTCTAATGATATGAGGTTCTTCAGAGCCATTCGGTGTAAATACCCGTTAATGAGCTTAACGGGCTTATAAGGCCCTGTTACAACCTTTAATTTATAGTGCTTACCTAAGGTTGTTGAAGCGTTAGTTGTTCACTCATTAATATTTCTCTATTCCTTATCACTCGATAGCAGATCGAGCTGAGCATCAGTTATGTTAGATGCAGATATTTTGTTGTCTTGTTGAGCATCAATCAGAACAATTTCTTTACCTTCTTTAAGATCCAGCTCAGTCAGGATTTTTTTAACTCGCTGATATTCTTTAAAAGAAAAATACAGAATAACTTTAATAGCTTTATTGGTCTGATTGGCTTCTTTATATACTTCGACTTGGTGTTTTAGATTTTGCTTTAGTTTGGTATTAGAAGCCAGTTTAAACTCGACGAGGGTACTATCTTTGGCTCCTCGTGAAATTTTGAAATCGACTGGCCCTCTCCCATTATTAACTTCAGCGTCTGTGCTGGAAGGACTTGCATGCCACGTCAATTTAAATAACAACTGAAGATCAGATTCACGCTTAATAGGCTCATCGTTATTGTAGAAAAATCGATAACCATCGTTGCTTTCGATTACTTGCTTTAAAAACAGTACTTTCTGGTAGGCTTCTTCAAATGTGTCACTTGGATGGTTATAGAATTCACTTTCACCATTAATGGTAACTACAAGATCCTTGGCCTGAACTATGAATAGACGCTCAGTATCTGCCACCTTCATTTCACTTACCTTACTGGCCTGATCACCAGTATCTTCTTTAAGTTTAATGAAATAATCGATGTACTCGGGGTGTTTGAGTATGGTCTTTGTTACAGCTTCATTGAATTCTTTCTGGTCGGGATCATCAGGCAACATACGCGACAGGTATTCACTAAGCTGTGCCCTAAGTTGAGAGTTTGGAATGCTATCTACAATATTGTTGAAGTTACCAAACATCTCGGCTTTATTAATCCAAGTGTCATCCTTAGTGAGGATGTCTTTTGGCGTAAGCAAAACATAATCACCATCAATTGAAGGTAGTATGTAAGATTTAGAAACCCATGTCCGAGTTTTATAGTTGAAGCAAACCTTTTGAACAATAAATTCTTCGAGCAAGCTATCGTCAATATACTGATCAGCAAACTTCTGTGTGTAATCAAGTAGAAATTCTTTAATGAGGTTTGTAGTGAAATCACTAATGCTATCACGGCCAACGCCTCCTCTTATGAGACAAAGTTTCTCTAGATGACTGCCTTGTGTTACTTGTTCTTGCCCAAAGTCTGTGAATACTGCATGAAGGTTTTCATTCAGAGCTGTAGCGAATTTAGCGCCTAGGCCTGATCCACCGTTGCCTATACTGCTATAACCAAACCAATTTTGTTTAACTTCTGGAAAACAAAACCAACTTTTTAGTAGACCGGGATGAATACCAGGCTGACTAGACCTATCTCGGAGAAAACCGACATATTTGATGATCTGATCATGAAGTTCAATGTATTCAGGCTTTTCACTGTTAAAGAGAAGAAATGGATCAACGAACAAGGGTAAATCGTTAATGAGAGATACATCGAATGCTCCATATTCCTCAACAACCGCAGGTGCAACGTTGAAGAAGTCGGAGAAATACATTTGTAGATTTTCACTATTTCCTTGTGGTGCCACTTAGTTACAATCTCCTACCGATTCATGTCTATATTGTTCAGGGGCTTTTGGATGTTCGAAGGTTAGCTAAAACCATTATTCTCTAAAGTATTCCCACACTGATTGTATTTGAACAATACTCTCATCGAATAAAATGGCTACTGCCAAATTTGGTGGCTAGCTTCCAATTGATGTTTCTTATCGATTTAATTTTAGGTAGCCCAGCTTCTATGGCTTTTCTTACTTGATCTTTGTCCTTGTCTTGATGTTAAGTTAAAAATAACTTTCCGCTTACAACCTAATGATTTTTTAATGGAATATTATTGGCGACAATATGTTCCTGCATCACCGCGATTGAATGGCTTTTAATTGTGGTAAGTAATTGCTGTATTTCACCATAAGCTTTCATCTTGGCAGAAATCAACTGTTGACCTTGTTTTCAATAAACATCTGGCTGGTTCATTTGCTCAAAAACCGGATTTTCTTTTGACCATTCCCAGACATCAGCTGGAACAAGGAGTGCATCATGATTATTAGTCAGCCCCATCAATAAACCAGCTGGATCAAAATCATAAAAGCCAAGGTTCAGTGCAGGAGGATCAGTTTTCAGTTTATGCTAAGTTCATGGTCATTGAAGCAAGGAACGCTCTGGTTAAATACGTGGTTCAGCGTTTAAACCTTTGCCTAGATGAAAGTCAGCTTAAAAGCACTCCTGAAGCCAATCATCTGACAGTTAGGAATCAACCTGAAGCAATTACTCATCTGATTTCGACCTGAATACAAACCTACGAGGTTAGAAATGGTAAACGTTTCACGCAAAGAGCTTCATGAGCTTGTATGGAAAAAACTATCACTTCCTCCTACCTATTTTTAAAGACAACATAAAATACTTTCTAGATTTAATTATTAGTCAATTTATTGCATTCAACAATTCTTAGGATAGAATGGCTGTATATATGTACAGGTATTTTATTTATATGTTGAAATTCTTCCCCATAAAAGCCCAAGCAGGGATAACAGGTTTCGAGTCCCCTGCTACTGAATACGCCCAGCTAAGCTTAACGTTAGATCAGATCCTGATTGATCATCCGGCTGCAACCTATCTTGGCTTTGTTGAAGGTGACTCCATGACAGGTGTCGGCATTTTCCCTCATGATTTATTAGTTGTATCACGCGCAGAGGCTGTTAAATCGGGCGATATCATTGTTGCTACATTGAATGGGTGCTTCGTTTGTAAAATTGCTGATACAAAGGCTAGGAAGCTTCTCTCATCGGCCCCTGGTGCAAAAGACTATCAGATTAAAGATGGTGATCAGTTCATTGTTGAAGGTGTTGTCACTCGGTCTATTCGATTACATCGACCTCTTAACAGGGAGCTTAACTGATGTATGCCCTCTGCGATGTTAATTCTATGTATGCAAGCTGCGAGAAGATTTTTGATCCTTCAATCCGACATCGCCCTGTTGTAGTACTCACCAATAACGACGGTTGTATATGTGCTGCTTGCGGCATTGCAAAGAAGATGGGCATTGGAAAGAAGTTTGTACCTTACTTTCAAGTAAGAGAAGAGCTAAAAAAAGCTGGCGCAGTTATAAGAAGTTCGAATTATGAATTGTATGCCGATATGTCTCAACGGTTCATGGATACATGCACTCCTTTTGCCCCCTATAGTCACATCTACAGTATTGATGAATGCTTCCTCTTTTATGGTCAAAATTACCAGCCTGAAGAGGGTTGGTTTAGTCATGGTAAGAAGATCCGCAGGACGGTCTGGAAGCACGTAAGGCTTCCGATTGCTGTTGGAGTTGCACCGACACCCACATTGGCAAAAGCGGCCAATCACGCGGCGAAGCGTATTGAGGGGTTTAATGGCGTTGCTGTAATCGATAATGCCAATACTAGAAAGCATATTTTAAAGAATATGATGACCACCGATGTATGGGGTGTCGGTAGAAAGATTGGGAAAAGACTCAACGATATTGGGATTATCTCTGCTTGGGATCTTGCTCAAGCTCCTTCAGGGCTCATAAGAAAACAATTTAGCATCTTGCTAGAAAGCACCGTGCAGGAGCTTAATGGGGTCGTTAAGCTATCTTGGGATGATGTCAGATCTCCTAAGAAAGAGATATTTTCCACTCGTTCATTTGGCCAGCGAGTTAGCGATAAAACCCAACTTAAACAAGCAATCGTAACGCACGTGGAAATTGCAACCAGAAAGCTACGAAAACAACAAAGTTTGGCAAAGAATATTTTTGTCTTTGCGAGCAATTCTCCACACGATACAGCTCCTTACTTCAGACGGTCTTTAGTGCATACATTTCCCTCATACACGTCGGACTCTTCAGTGATTGCAAAGGTTTCTACTCAACTATTGGATTTAATCTATCGCCCTGGAATAAAGTTTTATAAATGTGGTGTAGGTTTATTGAACCTGTGTCCAGAGGAAACCTACCAGCCTGATCTATTTAACCCAACGAAAGATAATCATGAGCTTATGGCTTGCATGGATCTTATCAACTCTAAATACGGTAGAGATACTATCCACCTTGCTAGTGGAGGAGTTCAACAAACATTTGCTATGAGAAGGGATTATTTATCAAAGCAATATACTACCCAGCTGTGTGATTTACCTGTTATTTTTTGTTAAAAAACCAGAGTTTAGAGTTAGTTTCGTAGACTATTTTCAGCTCGATATGTGCTGAATATGCACCACTTGATGTATATTAGCTAATTCAGTAATAGATAGAACTCACCCTACGCGACTTCCCAAATGTCTTATCAATCACTACTTCATTGTTATTGGCCTGATATTCCCCCCACGGGATTCGACAAGCTGTTACTTGGCTTCCTCTAGCCCTCTCTAGTTCATCAAATCAAAGGGGCAGTCATTTATCAGTCGGGTCAGAGATGTTGAACTCAGATTAGAAAAAGTATCTCTCGCTACTAGCACTCTTAGCTTAAAAAGGGGCAAAAGCGAGTTAGAGCCGAATGCCCGCTTTGGCACGTTACCAACTGTCAGATTAGATTGAGTACTGTTAATCTAACCTGACAGATAAAGTTAAGACTTATTGACCAAATAATATTAATCAGTCATCATCCCAATCATCTTCAAAATCATCCTCCGATTGGCATCCACAATCGTCGATTGCACCACCGTAAAAGTCATTAACACCATCATCATCTTCCCACATATTCGTCGTACACAGGCAATGCTGGCATTGATAGTGATATTGCGTCATTTTCCTTTCCTCCTTTCTTGCCTACAATATTTCTTTGTCATTGATTCGACATAGTTACGAACACGAGAACCGCTGGGCGAAGTTGCAATACAAACCCTCCCTGAATTGTCTGGTGAAACCAACATGGCATGCTTTTTCCTTCTTTCGTATTTCCAGCCTTTTTTTAGAAGCCTTTTAATAAGTTGATTAAGATCTTTAGAACTACTGTATTTCACGCTGCAGCTCCTTGAATATTGTTTGGAATATACCTAGAACAAAACGCAGCACTTGAAAATTCGATTTGATTGAACGCTGAGGCAATCCCTTTTTCTAATATTGGATCGCTGTATAGGTATTCAGTTACACCTCGTTGAACGAGTGAGTTTTGGTAAAAACGACCATGCGGGTCGATCATCAGATAAGAGTCCTTCATGTCGAGGTTATCCTCGATATAGACTTGTGTATCAACGCTTTGATTTAGCTCTATGAAATCCTTAAATTGAGCATCAGATATTGTGAGATTGTGATTTATCACTGGAAGTACTCGGAGGATCTTCCATTTTTCGGGTTTTAAAATATTTACCAACCCTTTAAGGTCTTGGTTGCAGTTTGATTGATTAACAACAGTATTTATTTTGATTTTAATGCTGGGATTATACTGACGCGCTAGACGAACTATCTTGGCTAGACAACCTTCAGATAGCGAATTTCCTTTAGTGTCGACTCTTCCAATTAAATTATTTGTGTTTGATTGTGTGGTATCGACACTAATTCCAAGCATGCAAAGCTTCGGAGAAAGCCATTCAAGTGTTTCACTACTCAGAAAACTCCCATTAGTAATCAACGAGACTTTGAAACCCAGCTCTGAAGCGGTTTCAACAATATCTTTGAACCTGTCTCCGAGCAACATTGGTTCACCTCCTGCGAGGCTCAACCTAAGGCCCGACCAATGAAGGTCTTTAGTTAATGGATTTGCATCATTGGTAGAATCAAAATACTCTTTCAGGCTTTTAAGAAATTGATCCGTCTTGTTTTTGTTTCGCCAAATAGCAGAAGATTCTGCTGGTTTTATCCACGATGCATAACAGTATTTACATCGATAATTACATGCTTCTGTGAGATGCCAGTTGACTACTAGTTCAGAAACGCGATGATGTTCTGACTGTTTGAGTATTTCGTTCATTCCTTTTCCTCTTTAATTTTTTTAGGAGAAGAAATTTAGGAGAAACCACCAAATTTATTAACGAAAATATCCGTACACCCCCCTATCCTAATTTTGAAACTAGGGTTGTACGGATTGTTTCGTTAAGAAAATAAAGGCCAAGCGCTACATTGACGTAGCAGTTAACAGTAAAGGAGTTACAGCAATGGCTACCCTGCCATCATTTGAATCATTCTTATTTAATGCATATCAGTCATTGGGGCTTAATAGTCAGGAGTCAGCAACAAATCGGGATCAAATAACTCGATTTCTAGAGCGTAAGAAGCTATCTGTAGACAAATACACCGAACGATATTCGGATCTAATAAAGGGATTACTTTCTTTATTAGACTGCGAATCAGATGAAAATCTGGTGGATGACTTGATATGTTCGGCTACTGAAATACAAATTGGCTCAAACAATTTAGAAAACCGCGTATGGACATTTGATGCGAGTAGCGAACAAGTTCTATGGAACTCGCTAGCTATCTACTATGTACCTTGGTTAGCGAGAAAAAGTGCGTTCTGGCATTTAGATACCCCATTTCCAAAAGATATGCCTGGCGGGGTTCTGTGGTTCCTTCCACACGTTGAAGGCAACAAGCTTATTCTACCTGTTGCAAATGCAGCAAGATGGCTTCTGGATGAGATCGGAGTTACTAGCCCAGTAAGCCTGGAGAGGGACTTATCAAATAATGAGGAAATGGCTGAAAAGCATGTATCGAACTTTATCCGAGATATAGAGAACTGGTTAAGCGGCAAAAATCTTTCAGTTGAGTCTATCGAGACGTATTTTGCCGATGCTGCAAAGTCTCCACTTAAAGGCCTGCTTAATGCTAGAGATGATCTTAACTGGGAGACTGTAAGGCGTAGATTCTTAATCGCAAGGCTTGCTCAGTATAGCTACCAGAAACTTGTGACTGAATTAAAGATTGATAGGTATAAAGTATCTACTGATCTATCAGAAAATAAAGCGCTACAACTTACCCAGTTATTTCGAAATATATTTGAGTGGACTATCCAATCCTACGATAAAACCAAAGCGTTTCGTAGTCACGAGAAAGCTGATGAGTCATTCTTAGAAAAACTATCATCACATCCAAGAGCATTTGAGCTTCAGAGTCTAGATGCCAGCTTGGGAGAATCTCATATTGAATTTATCTCAGAGTTAATGACTGAAATGTTCAAAGGGTGTGTGTATGGCTCAGAATTACGTGATATTGAGCACTGGAATGAGCCCTCAAAACAACGTATCTCATCAGACACTGAACAGTTACAGAGTACAATTGAAACCCGAAGAGAAGACTTTCATAGCACCTATGCTCTGTATATGAATGACGGTCTCCTACCTGATATCAAACAAGGCGGTTCCTTACAGTCTCTGCTTTATCTATTGAGGCAGCCGGAAATTCCTTGGAAAGCTAAGCATTTTATTCTTAAACAGATCAGGAAGCTTAAACTCAGTGGCTTTGATGAGATGTATGCAATCAACGAGGAGCTGGCTTTATATCTTAATGATCACGCGCAAAAAAATCGCAAAGAAACCATCCTACGAGTTGATGAATTACTTGCAAGAGCTGAAGCTCATAAATTGGGTCATATTTTTAAAGCTTTGACCCTGCAATACAAAGCCAAGCACCTTTTATCGTTGAATATAATTGATGAAGATGAAAACAACGAAGACGGCGCAATTACTTTGTTTGAGCGTGCGCTTGTCGCTTGTGATGAGAGAAATTACGGACCGCTTAAAGGTGAAATATCCCGAGATTTACTAGCTACAAAGATATTCAATACTGCCCTACATCCCAATGATAGAAGGCTTTATCTGAATATAATCTTTGGAAATATCATCGAAAATCATGATTCAAAAAATCATGGACAGGACTTATTAGATCAAATAAAAAACGCATCTCAAGCCATTGCATTTGAAGATATCGCAGCCATGTCAGCTGAATACTTTTGGGAAAATCTATATGCCCCTTACGCAGGCTTAAGACCAATCAAGCCTGGTATAAGTGATGCCGTTCCCCTAATGGCTTCTATTATGAAAATGATTTTTGATAATGATTGGGATGGATTAAAAACATGGATCAGACAGAATAAAGATAAGGTCTTTCGAAGACTTAACGATGTCAGAGGTCAAACAATATTGATATTAATGATCAATGCTAGGCATGGATTATTAAACGGTTATAAGGAAGGCATTAGATATGGTGTTATTGATGCTGAAAAGGTAACTACATTCGAAGCTCAGCTGGATAAAGCAATAGAAATATTAGTCAATATCGCGACGAAAAGATATGTAGAGATGAATGACTACAAATATCAAACTCCTCTTATGCTGGCTTGTGATGGAGGCTTATCAACAGTTGTATCATCACTACTAGCGAAGAAAAATCTAAGAATTGATCAACAAGACTTTAACAAACGTACAGCTTTAACAGCAGCAATATCTTCGGGTTCAGATGCCTGTTTCACCATGCTTCTCGAAGCAAATGCTAATCCGACCATATGTACAATGGAAGGTATGAATGCTCTGCACACAGCTGCTAGATTGGGGCGTTTTAAGATGGTTGAGCAACTAGTACGGAGCCATCCTCAGCTATCAGGTTCTAGCGACAAGTTAGGGTTGAGCCCTCTTGATTATGCAGCTGGAGTTGTAAACAACATGGGATATGACAAATGGAAAACAATTCTTAAGAGTCAGCACGGTAGAGATATCGGAACTGAAGATGAATACAAGAGTATCATAAAACTGCTTAGCGAACTGAAGGATCTTGATGCAGCATAGCTGAAAAGCGTGTTTGTTACAGTTATAGGGGTAGATGAATTAGCTCAGACTAGATCTGACGCATCATCTTGAAAAAGAGAGAGTTACCCGTTTTGATAAAGGTGTCGAATCTTAAATCAAAACAAAAGGTAACTCTCAAGATCCATACTAACAATCCAATCATTAAACACAAAGCTGGCTTGCTGAATTTGGCAGAAGAGCTAGAGATAACGGTTGCCAAGTTTAGCGTTATACGTAAAGGCTTGCCGATTCCGAGTATTTGATATATCCCTTATAAAAACTTTAGCGTTATGTGTACAGACTGTTTAGATTACTACCTACAATCAATGACTTATAAATCCTTTTTTTTTAGCGTTATGTGTCAGCGTCCATTTGTATTTAGGCATTAAAAATGAAACCGTGGGATAAGGTGAAAGTCTGCTGCATGCCCCATTACTACAGATACTGAGTGTTATTAGGCATTAAAAATGAAAGCTTAGGTATTAAAGTGAAAGTTGTATCTCATACCTGAAACCTTTCTCGCCAGCAGGCTTCTGAGTAATCACCTAGAAGCATAAGTTTTAAATTAATGTTGATAGATTTGAGTTTCGTGCGGAGAGCTTCGAAGAATTCTATTTCGAGGGTAAAGTGTCGTAAAGAGCAACCTAGCGCTCAGCTGCCATGTATAAATTCCAAACATATTTTACAAATGCGTTTTTATGACTGGGTGTAATTAAAGCACTAGTCCAAATTTGGAATGTCCTAATCTACCCTCAAATATCAGGCTATGTACAACTTGTACATCGGTTATTCTATGACTTCCAAGTATTTAAGGAGAAGGTGCTGTTTTTGCGAATATTCTTGCATGCCTGCTAGACCTTTGTATCGCCAATATGATTCACTTCTACCGACCACTTCTCCGAGTTTTTTGAAAAGATGCTCTTGCTTTTTTTTGATGTAAGCAGTTCCAATTGAACCTCTTTTGACTAATGCATTTTCTTTGACAAACTCAATTATATGCTGACGCATATCGAATTTACCCGTCGCACCGTTTTTATCTGCTTGAACACAGAATTCTAAAAAAGCCGATAGGTTGCATTCGCTATCTCGACATATTTTCATAATGCCTTCGAATTCATCAATAGCTGTAAAATATATGTTTTCAATAGGAATATGGTCACCGTATTTCTCCATCAATTTCTCATGAAGTGTAGGATCAACTAAATCATTCAATCGTTTACCATTAGATATATAGAATTCTAGATGAGTAACAACTAAGGCATAGCAGCGTTCTTTTTTAGGAATTTCTATTTCACCAATTTCTTTGAGTGTCGATGCACAACCAAAAGCCTGTTGCACGCCATGTGTAAAGCTGCTCGATAGCTTATCCTTAAGTATTCGTGAATTATCAGAAACCTGCACTTTTGGATGTGGTTCTATTCCTTTGGCATCAATGAAAATGACTGCATCTTCTTCCTTTATCAGATAATCAACAACCTTATTTCCTTGCTGGTTATACTTTTTGTAAAGATCATTCAGCACATCTTCAGGTATAAAAGTTGATCCTGATTCATCTAGTACTGTACCTACATATTTTTCAAATATAGGGGTGAATTTATCTTTAAAGCGCTGAGAGTCTCGTGCTTTAAAGTCCATCAACACAAATTCAGATATTGCCTTCGTCAAAAGTGAATGATGTGGTGTAGTTATGTAATCACTTAACATAAATACGGGTTTCTTGATGAGGGCTGTGGGTGCAAAGTATGCATCGATCGAAACAGATTGCTCAGATAGTGGATATAAATAAGCCTCAAGCTGCTTAAGGTTTACACTAATCAATTTAAAAAATTTTGATACCTTTTCAATATCAAAGAAAGGTGTTAATTCAATAATTATACGCTGATATGGAATGGCGTAATTGTTCTCGTCGAACTTAATCATTAGCCACAGGCTCAATACGTAGAACTCTTCGAGAGTCAGTTTATTAACCTTTTCAAATTGTTCTTCGAACCATGTACTACCCTCCTCCTCCTCCTCGCTCGTGGTTAGAGCATGTAGCCTTGTCAAACGATACAAGCGAACAACTCTACTTTGTTGTGGCCAATGCTGTGCAGAAAGCATTTTTCTTAGAATAAGCTCATAGTGAACATGATCTCGAAAAGGAGCAGCTATGCTTTGTAAGTGAAATATTTTGTCCAGAATGCAACCAACATCTTCCTTGCTTGCCTCTCTAGCCCATTCAAACTCTTCTACCTGATATAACCATTCAATCAGAAGGTGTGCTATGTACGGCATTTTCCTAGCTGCATCTAAACCATTTTCTTCAGGTTGATGTAGGTAGTTAAGAATATGTTTTAAAACAGACCTTTTCTGAAAGCATGATAATCGCGCTCTAATCGATTTAGCCCTATCCGTGTAGCTCACAATCCCTACTCCTATAGATCAGTATCGCATTACACTTAAATTCTGCGTGCATTTGTACGTATGTTATCTGTAACGCATATTCACAGACTTTTGATTTGCTCGGTCGTATCCACTATAAGAATATATAAATCTTCATTCTAAGCTGGTTGATATTCATTTGTAGTCTCTACTTGTGGCAGGATTAGCTCTTCCATTCCTGAATAATGTTCAGGGTCGATAACTGCAAGTCGTGTTTGAGCAAATTTTGTATTCATTTCTGTTGTTCATGGTGCTGTTACATCTTGGGCATATCCGCTCTTTGTTATGACACATAGGGTAATTACTACACCCCATATTAGCTGATCTTTGAGTCGTTCTGCATTCCATCCCAGAAATCAGAATCCATCTCTTTGATTTCGATATGTTGCTTAGTTTGCATTCCAAGGCTGTAGTCATACATATACTTAGCCAATTGCTCACCATTGATCAAAACCAAATTGGTGGTACCGTTTAGACTCTCGGCATAAGCAATTGCACCAGCACTGTATGATGAGGTTGTGATGAATACACCTTTATTAGATTGAGCGACGGCCAGAGCGCCAACAAACTTCTGAACCTCCTCACGTCCTACCGTGTTGCTTCTTGCATAACGTTTAGCTTGGATATGTATTTTTCCTAGCCCAAGGATGTCTTCTTTAATAATCCCGTCTATACCACCATCATTTGAGGCCTGTGTGACCGTTCCTGCGTTTTTTACTTCTCCGCCATAGCCCATACGCTCCAGAAGCTTAACCACAAGGCCTTCAAACTCTGACGGTGTCTTACTCAGTACGGTGTCTATGATCTGGTCATAAGTGGACTGACGGATGCTCTTATACGCTGTATTCAACATCTCCTGCGGGGTTTGATTGCTCGTAGGCAGTAATTCAGTCCTGTCGTCATCAAACCCCTGCTCTATTTTTATCGCTTTTTGCTCAGCGGTTCTCAGTGCCATTTGTGCTTTAACAAACTGCTGAATCTCTTCGGAGCTTTTATCAAGAAACTTCTGGGCGGTATCTGTTATTTTGTACACACCTCTGCGCGGCCTTTCTGTAAGCCCACTGTTCGTCAGATAGCTTAGCGCCCAACTGATTCTATCCAGAAATACCGTACCGTTACCTGAATCGTACTCCTGAGCGATCTCGTCATCAGATAAACCAAATTCAATAGCCAGAGGCTGCTCCAGCTCCCTGAATTTCTGCTCTCCATGCTCCGCAAGATAACGCAGAACGTTGGGCATGATTTCGTTGTATTTAGGGATAGACATAGCTTTTCCGTAAGTTCTTCTTGTTTTTAGTGGCTTTAAGAAGATAGTCTAACTTTATAATATTTAAGATTAAATAACTTTTGAGGTGGCAATTTAAATTATCAATTTACCAATAAGCAAATCGGAGACCTTTTACGTTGTCGCTTGAAGGTTTGTGTGGGGGTACGCTAAATACTTTTTCGTGGGTCAAAAGTGTCTTTAATAACCACGTAGCACACGCTCGCTATTTTGTGACTGTCACTGAATTTTATTTACCCCAGAGCTAATAATTAGTAGTCGTTTAATCAAAGCACATTAGTGAAATTATGCTTCTGGGCAATACCTTGATAAACGATGTTGGATACGTCCCGTATCACTTCGGCTCGATCGCGTATCCAGGTGGTATAGTTACGCGCTTTTTCTTGCTTTTCGATAATGCCAATAAGGATATAGGGGTAGCGTTTCCCATCAGGTCCCTTCACGTTCAAGATTCCCATGTCGGCGCATAATCGAGCAGTATTTCCGGTCTTGTTGAATACCTGAGTACCCACCGGTACTGATTCGGCACCGGTGTAGATTCGGTCTGTACCAGGTAAAGACATAAGACGCTTTATCTCTCGGGCACCAGCGATATTATCGTTCCATAAAGCATACAGAAAGCGACTATAGTCATGAACTGAGGCCTTGTTGCGGTAGGTCTTTCCGCCTGCAGGAATGTATTCGACGATACTGGTGGCGCGGAATATACCGGGATAATTTTTTTTGAGTATTCGTTGTACCGCCTTCAGACCACCCACTTGCTTAATAACCCAGTTGGTGGAAGCGTTGTTAGAACGGTGGATCATCCGCTCCATATGGCGTCGACTTTTTGGCCCGTAGATTAGATCTTTTTGTTTAACTTGATGAAAGAAAGCTGCAGCAATAAAGGGTTTGATCAGGCTAGCGGATTGGAATTGAAGCTCCTCGTTGATGGTGACCAGTTTTTCTCCGTTAGTGAAGTCGTATACTGACCAGCCTGTGCGTTCGTCCTTACTTATTCGCCCTCTTTGCCGAAGGTCTTTGATATAGGTTTCCACAGCAACCTCTAGGTCGTGGATTGCTTGGGACTTTTTAGTCGAAGAACTGGTTGGTTTGGCAACGGTGTTTGATCGTTCAGAGTTTTTTGCGAATACAGTTTGTTTTTTGGTTTTCGTTAAGTTGCGATCGGTTGTTGCTAAGACCCAATCCTTCGACAGTACCGGAGCGGATGCATCTAACCCTTTTTTGTTGAGTAATTGACTATGCACACGGGCTACCCGTACCGCACCTGTACTGTTTCCATGACGTAGATAAATGACCCCATGCAAACCATTATCGACTACAACGCGCAAGTGTCTAGCTACCGCAGGTCCGAGAATTCGCGCTACATTGTCATGATACTTCTGCACAGCGGCAGCATCTTTGCTCCAAACGTAAGAGACATCATAAAACGCATCAGTGGTCGAACTTGGCTCGGCAAGTACAGGGGTACTCAGAACAACAAACAGGGCAATAAATAGTCTGGCAAGTCGACAAAGCATTGGTAAATCCTTATTGGGCAAAACTCTTGAATCTTTACCCGTTTTCGGAGCTCTAATAATAGTATCTTGAGTCCAATAAATATTATGAATAACCGGTCACTAATGTGGCCTGATAAGCTACATCGCTTTTGGTTTTGGTTTTCTTAAATTCCACTAAGCCTATTATTGCAGAATCTAATCTCGGTAAACACGTTCCTTTAATTCCCTATCGGCTTTGATGTCTGCGCAGTATTCAGCAGTCGGTCTTGCTAAAAGGCGTGGAATGCCTATAGGTTCATCCGACTCCAGACAGTAGCCATAGGTGCCTAGGCGTATGCGCTCCAATGATTGGATGATTTTAGGCAGCAGCTTTTGTTCTCGATCCAAAATCCGCAATGAAGTACTACACTCTTCCTCCCAAGATGCCCGATCACTATCATCGTTAAGTTCAGGGGGACTAGCCATTTTGTTCTTAGCCTCTTGGATTCTTCCACTGATAGATTCATGAAGCTGTATTAACCGACTTCTAAAATATTCGAGTTGTTCTGTGTTCATATAGTCTGATTTCGGGGCCTTTAAGATCTGTTCTTCCTTTAAGACGCATTGATCTTTCTGCGAAGTGCTCATGATTTTTCCCTCCAACAAGGTACAGGCGTGCTCAATACTGAGCAATAATTTTTACCTTTGAGGACCTTGCCGTTCGTCAACAAGTTGTTGTCGAAGGCGCAGGTTATAGCTCGATCTAAATACTGCCCAAGGAAAACAAACTCTTGGCACATAGCAGGTACTCGACTCATAGCAGTAAGAACTCCGGCCCAATAGAATTTAAAGGTAGGGCAACTTTCAATGATGTTATTACATAACATCTTTAATGCAAGTTTAATTTGTTTTGAAAACAAGTAACGGTAATTCTGTTAATATCGCTTAGGATACGAAAGCATAGATCTTCGACGACCCGAAGGGTGAGTGTAGCGAATAATACCCTCCAAACGCGCCACTTTCCCCTATCCTCTTACTAAGCTAATCAAACGGGTTAATGACAACGGCTCGTTTGATCTATTTACTCTTAGTTATCGACGCATTACGAATGTTAATTTAAGCGCAAGGCTGGAAAGTTATAGGTAGGAAGATCATTAAAGAGCGTTATTAGAAAATAGCGATAATAGATCTGCGGGTTGATCTAGGCGCTCTAAAATCATGTTTCTGAAAGCGGCCAGTCGGGCTGGGACTAATTTTTGATCGGCCCATACCATATAGACTATACCTGATTCGCATTGAATCTCTGGCAGCAAGAGCAACTCTCCTCGTTCTAAATATGGCTGTAAGGCGGCTTTAGGCGCCATGCAGATACCTATGCCTGAACAAGCTGCTTGTATGCATAGGCGCAGGCTATTTATGGAGTATTTAGGTTTTACGGGGATGCGGATTATTTTGTTTTGTTGCTTAAACTCCCAAAATTGCATGGTATTACCCATAAGCAGGTGATGTTTTAAAAGATCTTCTGGGGTTACGGGAGTGCCTTTTTTATCTAAGTAACTGGGAGCCGCCGCGAGTGATAAATCTATATTAAATAAACGCCGTTGAACTAAGTTTGGAGCCTGAGCTGGTCGTGTGACAATGGCTAAGTCGATCTGATCGTCGAAAAAATGGTCTATATCAGATGAAAATAGTATATGAATATTAACGCCTGAATTCTGCTCCATAAATTCGATAGCGGTTTGCTGTAGGAATATTTCAGCGAAAGTTTCAGGGCAGGAAACGTGAATATCGCCCACCAATTTAGGTTGTTTGTCTGAGAGCTTTTCCCATTCAGTATCTAGCTGCTTATAAAGGGATGAGAATTTTTGATAATAGATATCGCCAGCTTTTGTAAGCTGGAATTGCTTAGCATTGCGATGAATTAATTTTTCGCCCAAGGTCTCTTCTAATTGGGCTACCGCTCTTGAAAGCGTAGGCGCAGATACTTTGGTGTTGATGCTTGCTGCTGCAAATCCACCTGATTCTACTGACTGACAAAACCAGTAGATGTTGGTCATATCTTTAGCTTTCATATATGCATGCTTACCTTGCAATATTGCCTGTTTTTGAACGACCGTTCCGATGATAGAGTTTACTTGTGAATTAAACAACTAGGTTTAAAAATGAAGAAGCTTCCTAATAAATTCCAAGTACCTTTAGTTATGTCCATTATGGTACCGACTATGCTGCTTGGTATGCCGGCAATTGTGGTTTATCGAAATGCCACAGCGGATTCAGTTTTGTTTGATGAGTGGATAGCAACGGTTAGCCAAACGCTTCCCCTCGCCTTGTTGTTATTTTTTAGTGTGGGCTCTCTTGCTCGTTTAGTCGTAACTAAGTTCTTAGTTGAACCTAAAGAACACTAATGGACTGTGCTGGGAAACTTAACGGCTTTTACTATTATTGCCTTACTATGTAAGACATCTTGCTGACCTATTTAGTTGGGAAAAATACCTGATTTTAGGTAGCTAATTTTATTGTTCCGAAAATGGTTGGTAACCTATTTTCATGCAGGTGATATTAATCTCTTTTCGTGACTTCCTGTTTACATTTTTTACTGGTTTTATAGGCCTACCTGTTATAGCTCTTTATGTTCCCCCTTACTTTAATGGAACAGATATTCATAAATCCTAAGCTTTTTTTGGTTTATGAATTAGTTGTAATCTACTGATTTTAAAATATAAAAATATAGAATAAACAGTCCTGCTTTTTTGTGATTTCCATTGCTTATTTATAATATTAATCTAAGCTTCTATGATAATGACTAGAGCAAAGGATTCTTTATGTCAGAGTTAGAATTGTTTCATTTTTCTGAAAGTTCTATTGTTGATAAAGCGGCTGCAGCACCATGGAAAGTGCTTAGTGTTGAAGATGATCTCACTTATCAGGCATCACTGGTTTACAGCCTACAAGATTTAGTTGTTTATGAACGTCCCGTCCAAATATTAACTGCAAATTCAGTGAGTGAAGCTGCTGATGTTATCTCCCGCAATAGTGATATTAGCGTTATCTTACTAGATGTAGTTATGGAAGAAGATGATGCAGGTTTAAGACTTGCGAGCACGATTCGCGAGGTTTTAGGTAATTCAGCGGTGCGTATTATCTTGGTCACGGGCCAACCGGGCATGGCTCCCCGCCATGAAGTAATGGCTAAGTATGATATAGATGAATATTGGAATAAATCAGACTTAGCTCGGGATACCCTGCATACGGTTGTGAGTAGCCATATTCGCACTTGGCGCTATCTCTCCGAGCTTATTCAAGCTAAGCAAGGACTACAGATGGTTGTTGATGCCGCACGAAGCATCAGCAGCAAGCAAAACCTAGTAAGCTTTACCGAAACTGTGCTCAATGAGATTGAGCGTATTATTGGTATCAAACAAGGTGGTATTGTTTGCTTTGCCTATAAAGGTGGAGATTTCTCACCGGAGGCGCGTATATTGGCCGCGAGTGGTATCTACAGTGGTTCTACAAAAAAAACATTATCAGATCTTCAACTAGCTACTTATTACCCTGCTTTTATTGCCGCAACGGAACAGCGCAGTCATCTTTTTGATGATGACTTTACGGTATTACATTTTGATACGCCTCAAATAGATGAAACTCACTATATATTATTGGTTAACTCTAACCATAAGCTAACAGATAGCCATATCAATTTACTACAAGTGTTTAGTGAAAATATCAACAGCGGTTTTACGGCTGTTGCACTGGTTAACCGTCTATCTGATTTGGCTTATCGTGATCAAGTGCTTAAATCCTACAATCGAAATTGGCTCTTGCGTGAACTATCTACCATGCCTGCGGAGGAAAAAGACGAAAGCAGTTTGATTATCCTCGTTGTTAATGACTTTACAGGCATGATGGTGACTTTTGGTGAGCGATATTGTGAAAAGCTGTTGTCGGCTTTACTGGTCAATATTTGTGATTTACATCCGAATAATTTGATCGCCCGTACTGGAGATTTTACCTTTGCGATCCTGCTTAACAAAGAAAGTATGCTGACAGAGGAGCAGTTACTTAACATCATTGATCAGCGGTTGATGTTGAACCATACGGTTCATCGCTTAAGGTTAACGGTTGCTAGGGTTAATTTAAATCTACTTATGGAGTGTAAAGCTGAACAGATACTGCAGTTATCTGAATCAACTGCCAATATGGCTCGCCTCAAAGGCCAGCGGATTATCGATTATGAACCAGACATTATGCTATCCATCACCGCTAGTCATCATCTATTGATGGATTTGCACAGCGCTATAGATAATCATGAATTTTTTATTGTTTTACAACCCAAAGTAAACATGACAACGGGGGCTACCGTCGGTTTTGAAGCATTATTGCGCTGGAGAAAACCGGATGGGCAGATCATATCCCCCACTCGGTTTATTCCACTCGCGGAAACCGCAGGTTTAATTAGTCATCTTGATATTGAGGCTGCCCGCCACACAATTGAAGCGGCGACCTCTCTTCAAAAGGCAGGGTTTAACCTTCCGATTTCGTTTAATGCCAGTTGTGCGGATCTGAATCACAAAGATTATATTGAGTCCTTGCTAAATATGATCGTTCAAAGTGGCCTGGATGGGCAGATGCTTGAGATAGAGGTAACAGAGTCTCAGGCCATGCAAAATTATGAATATATTAATCCCGTACTAAAGCAGTTTTCCGATCGAGGAATAGGCGTTAGCATTGACGATTTTGGTACAGGTTATTCATCTTTAGCCCATGTTGCTAATTTAAAGGCAACCACACTTAAAATTGATAAAAGCTTTATCGATCATTTAGGAGAAAGCGCGGCGGGTAACCATGTTGTCGATATGGTGTTACATCTAGGTAAAAAATTTGGGTTTGTCATTATCGCGGAAGGTGTAGAAACTGAAATTCAGCGTCAGCATTTAGTGAATAGAGGATGCCATATTGCACAGGGCTATCTGTTTTCTAAGCCTATGCCTGTTAGTAATGTCGTTGAATGGTTACAAGTGCAGCCTAAAATATGAACTGGCGCCGTCAAAAGATAGATTCTGCCCATAAAAATGGCGTGGATGAAGATATCCAAAAGTTTAAGCGTAAGTACTTAGTTTTTGGTGCAGTTATTATTTTATTAGCGGTTTTAAGCGGTGTCATGCTCTATAACAGCATTAAAGGCGAGCGAATTACGCAGTTACGGGAGCGACACGAGGAGCAAATCACTTTAGCTGCTATTGATATAAACCGAGAGCTTGGAGATATAGGGAATACTGTACGGCTGTTATCGACAGATAGTGATATTTTAAGCAGTTTATCTCCGTTTAATCAGCTTAATACCCTTCGCTTAAAAACTATTTTTAAGCAGTTTGGCCGAGCTATTGATAATCTTTTACAGATACGCTGGCTGGATGACACAGGGCACGAGCAGGTGCGTATTAATATTGTCGATGGAAAGGTGCACGCAGAACCTGCAGAGATGCTCCAAGATAAAAGTAATCGTTATTACTTCCAGAACGCGATGAAGGTATTTCCGCCTGAAATTTATATTTCGCCGATCGATCTAAATATCGAACACGGTGAGATTGTAAAACCCCTACAACCTGTATTTAGAATAGGTCTTCAAACCACTGCAACAAAGGGCATGCGGCGCGGTTTGTTAATGATCAATTATGATTTGACTCATCTAATTAAAAAAATCCGCTCATTAAGTTCAGGTGAGACGGAAGTAATGTGGGTTGATGCTTGGGGAAACTGGCTGCTCCATCCTGACCCCTCATTGGAATGGGGGGCCATTTTAGGGAAGTCTAAAAATTCTCTAACGCAGTTGGACCCCCTACTCTGGGCCAAAATAAACAGCGGGGAAAACCAGATCATAATGCCTCATAACGGAGAGCTTATTAGTACTCGCCACATAGCTCTCTCTTTTACAGAAGCACCTACTGTTGCTGAAAGTATCTATATGCTCGTCCGTACGCCTAAAAAGGTTATGGAAGAGATTGAATGGAGTGCAATAAAACCTACATTATTATTGGTGATAGGTATTCTTTTGATTGGGGGGAGGATCTTATGGCGCGATTACACTATGCAGCAAAGCTTGCAAAAGATGACGCTGAGGCTAGCCTGTGAAAAAAATGAGTTAAAATTCCTTAATAGCGAACTCGACAATGCTCTATCTAAACAACAATTATTGCAAAATGAGCTAGTCGAAACACGTAAACTCTCTTCTCTAGGCATGATGGTCGCTGGCGTAGCCCATGAACTTAACACCCCGATTGGAGGCGCTATTATGGCAGAGTCAACTTTGCAGAGTTCACACGATTCACTTAAAAAAGCCCTAGATGAGGGGCTTAGCCGTCAAGCGTTTGATAACTATATTAGTAATACAGAGGAAGGGTTAAAGCTAGTCGAAAGTAATCTTACCCGAGCCGCAGCTTTAGTTAAGAGCTTTAAGCGCTTAGCGTTAGATCGTGCTAATGATGAAATTGTTTCGTTTAATCTTGATCAGGTGGTTAGTGATCTGATCTATACTTTAACGCCTAAGTTGAAAAATTCAGGTACGCGTATTGTTAATGAGGTTAATACGGAACTAATGCTTGCCGGCTACCCTGGTATTGTGTCTCAGATATTACAAAACCTCATTATCAACGCCCTTACTTACGGTACTGAGGGTATGCAGCAAGGCGAGATTATCGTGCAGGCAGAATTAAATGAAGAGTGGGTTGTGCTGTCTGTTAGCGATAATGGCAAAGGGATTCCTCCCGAGTTAAGGGAGAGCTTATTTGATCCTTTTGTGACTAGTGGTCGAGGTCTTGGACACACTGGGTTGGGGTTACATTTAGTTCACCAGTGGGTCACAAATCTTATGCATGGCCAAATTAAAATGGAAGCACTCTCTAGGGGAGGTACTCGCTTTGTTATTTATCTTCCTAAAAACATTCAAAGTAGCCAGAGTTAAACAGCGATGCCAGTGTGGTTGTTTTTTATATCTGCAGTTAACTTGTAACTGTAATTAATTGATAAAAAACATCATTTCAATCTGGGCTTGTTGTAAAAGTTTAGTTTTTTATCTCTGTAGCTCTGTTTAATAAAACACCAATAATCTATGGTTACTCTAGTGTATTTGAGCAGCGTGATACTTGACCCATTTGAGTGCATCTAATTTTGTTTTCTGCGCCATAAAAAAGCGTTTAAGCAGAGTAGATAACGGTAAGTTAAGGGTTTAACTAATAAAACAGGCTTTCGTTGCTTGGCCTAATGCTTGCTAATATTTACTCATAAATAATGACTTAAAGTCCCTTTAAAGGAATAGCTAGAATGAGCACGATTCATTTTGTAGGCGGTGAAAAAGGTGGCGTAGGAAAATCAGTTCTTTCCCGCACCTTGTCGCAGTATTTTCTTGATAACGATTTAGCTTATATAGGTTTAGATGCAGACCAATCCCATCCTACGTTAACCCGTTATTACGACGGTTACACCCGCCCTATCAATCTTGATCTATTTGAAAGTATCGACACGATCATGGAGATCGCTATGGAGCAGGATGTCCATCTGTTGATCGACCTACCGGCGCAAAGCCAGCGTTTTTTGGAGCGCTGGTTTGAGGAGAGTGATGTTTTATCCCTTTGCTCTGAAGTAGGTATCGACTTAGTGTATTGGTATACCGTGGATGGTGGCCCTGACTCTATTAACTTGTTAGATCGTTTTCTGGCTAAATACAGCTCACAATTAAACTGCATAGTCGTTAAAAATTACGGCTGTGGTAATGATTTTAGCGGTATCGAAGCGTTAGCTCATTTTAATGCTGACCCACTTAAAGTCCCTGTACTACGTCAAATGTCCCTACCCGCGCTGCATGAGTCAACGATTAATAAGATCGATAAATTAGGGTTAAGTTTCTGGGGAGCGATTAATGTTAAAGACAGTGAGTCTAAGCACCTTAGCCTAATGGAGCGACAGCGTAGTAAGGTTTGGCTTAAAAAGAGCCATGCAGCTATTAAAGAGGTTTTAACAGGTATTAGTAATTAGACCTCTCTCTAGGGCGTATTGAGCTATAAAATTTTATACTTAATCGGACAACGGAGGCTAACTAGATACATAGCCTTTGATTTGTCCGATTCTTCTCCAAGCAAACTCGTAAAATGGCTGAAAACGTTTAGTTGTTAATATGCGTAGACAGTCCGATTCTGTCCATTCAGACGCGGACAGGTCCATAATCCGTGCATCTTGTTCCCTCCTCTGCTTTGCCTTGCGCTCAGAAGCTGACATTGATTCAGAGAACAGTGGTTTACGACCCCGTCTTGCTTGGCCTGTTCGCACTGAGGAGGATTGATGCGATTTAGGGTTGCTCATGTAAATCATCTACTCCATTGTTTATATTTGTGACTGTCACAAATATAAGGATAGTAGCATGATCTAGTATCAAGTACAGGCGAGACTGAGCCTACAATAAGGCTCGAAAGGTTACAGATAGATCTGATTTATAGAGAATTTAGCGGGTAAAAGTGCTTAACGACTAAAATATTGATCAATAATTATGGGGAGTTGTTCGAAGACGGCAGCTTCAAAATCCTCAATATGTTGATCGAATATCGTAAAGTATCGGGCCGCTTGTGCGCGACTAAGCATTTTCCCACTGATAGCGTAGTCAATTTCAGGAAGTGTTTTGTCGCTTCGCGGGGTTAAGTTCCAATCAATAAAATCTGAATGCAGTGCTTGCAACCTTTTATGGGCCAATATGCAGAACTGATCTATATGAGCAGGGCCTTCGGGACCTAAGCAGCCCGCTTCTATACGAAAATTAACCGTGAGGTGTGTCTGGGTTATTGTCATTTATTTACTCTTATTATCTAAAAAATATCCCACAACCGTTACTACTATAGGTTATTAAACGGTTATTTACCTATTGTGACTTTAGCTATAGTCGATCTGATTCAGTTAGCTATAACTTAATCGTTTAAATTACTTTATAATTTCCGCTTTTAGCGACTCGCGCCTAATGCGCATATTGAGAGATATATATGAAGTTTACCGCCTTAGATCTTGCACCTGCTATCCAGCAAGCATTGGATGATTGTGGTTATGAAGAAATGACCCCGATTCAGAAGCAAGCCATTATTCCTGCGCGTCGCGGAAAGGATCTCTTAGCTAATGCTCAAACGGGTACTGGTAAAACGGCTGCATTTGCACTACCTATTTTGCAAAAATTACATGATCAGCCTAAAGAGCTAAATGCGACGCAAGTCCGGGCCGTGATATTAACCCCAACTCGCGAACTTGCCCAACAGCTTTTTGAAACAATTTCTCGCTATAACAAGTATTTAGATCTACGTATTATTGCGGTTTATGGCGGTACTACGCTCGATACGCAAAAGAAAAAACTGCGTAACGGCACTGACATATTGATCGCTACTCCTGGTCGTTTGCTGGAACATATTACTGCTTGTAATGTATCTCTAGCGCAAACTGAGTTTGTTGTCTTAGATGAAGCCGATCGTATGCTTGATATGGGCTTCGTTAGCGATGTAATGACTATCTTAGAAAAGAGTGCGAAGAAACGTCAGACGATGCTTTTCTCTGCAACCTTATCTAGTGCAGTGCATACTCTATCCCGTAAGATTCTGACCAGTCATGAGACCATTAGCGCAGCCAAAGCCAATATTACTGCCGATACCGTGGATCATGTTGTCTATCCGGTAGAAGAGAAACGTAAAGCAGACCTGTTTGCTGAATTAATTAAAAAGCATAACTGGTTTCAAGTATTGGTTTTTACCAGTACTAAAGGTCAGGCCGATGAGCTAATGAAAGACCTGAAGTTTGACGGTATTGATGCGGTCATTTGCCATGGAGATAAAAGCCAAGGGGCTCGCCGCCGTGCGGTTGCAGATTTTAAGGCCGGTAAAGTACAAGTGCTTGTAGCAACTGAAGTTGCAGCAAGGGGACTAGATATTAAAGGCTTAGAGCATGTGGTCAATTACAACCTTCCCTACTTAGCGGAAGATTATGTTCACCGTATTGGCCGTACAGGTCGTGCGGGCGCTAAAGGTCAGGCGATCTCTTTTGTGAGCCGTGAAGAGGAAAGCGCCTTAGATAATATTGAGCGTTTTATTGGTGCGAGCATCCGTCGTGTTTACGTGCCGGGCTTTGAGGTAGGTAGCCGTGAAGGTTTGCGGAAACGAATTAGTCAAAAAGGCCCTAAAAAGCGTGTTAATAAAGCCACACGTACCAAAATAATTGGTCAAAAATCGGCAAAGAAAAACAATGCGATAGGGAATGTTAAAAAGAAACGTTAATTTAGAACACTTAGCTCACTCTCGGGTCTTGCTGTTACTTATTCATAATGCTGGAATAAAAAAAAGAGCGATGCGGTATAAGCCGATCGCTCTTTTTTATAAACTGGTTTTTGCGTACAGGGTATAGTGTTTAATGCAGTTCTGAACTATCCATTGCCCCACGCTTCATACTACGTTCTACTAAATAATTATCCGAATCCTGTTTTTTGCGCTTGGTCTTTCCTGCCCTCTTCCTTGAATTCAATGCAGTGTTTGGCTTTTTAAAACCGTGATCAAAGTCATCATCGTCAAACGCAATCTCGCCTAATCTTAATTTGCTGCTCATTACCTTATCCTGATTTTTTGTTTTCCAATGCCTGCTGTTGTTTACAGACCATCATATGGAAACGTTTTTTTATGAACAAATCATTAAAGAAAGATTAAAAAGTAAGTTTAATCCTTTGCTAGTATAGAGTAACTCTACGATTAGACGAATATCTTTCATCAAAAGATTTAAATAAAATCAGGGGTTAAATTGAGATCTAGATAAGGTCTTATCTGGTGATGTTTGATTTATGTATAACTAAGCCCTGAGGCTAGTATTTATAGGGCCTCAGGGCTGCTTTTTTATATTATAGTTCGGCCATGATTGAACGTACTTTTTCAAGGTAGACGGTCTCAGGCAGTGCGCCTGTATCATATAAGGCCTGAAGCTGCCGTAAACGCCCTTCTATAATACTTTCTCCACGATCATTGATATGCGTGGACTGATCTCTTTCTTGTTCAAGTTGGATAATACGCGCCTCTAAAGTGCTGGATTGCGCTTGCTGCTGTTCGGTGAGGTATTTTGAATCTACGCTTTGCTTATCTTTTTTAAGCGTGGCGTATTGGTAGGTCTTCTGTAAATCTATTGATAACCAGTCTGTTCTGTTATCAACAAGATCGGCCCCGCTAAAATGGATTAGCTGCCACTCATTTGAGCTTGTTCCCTGGATATCGCCATTACTTAAATTGTTCTTTAGACGACCATAATTTCCTGTTATTCCCGAACGCCGTTGCTCTGCAATCAAGTCCGCATGCATAGCGCCGATGAGTAGGTTTAATTTATTATTTTTAATAAAAATAGATCCACTAATTGAGAGTCGTTTACGGCCAATATAAGCTGAACGAAAATCTGAAACAGAGAAGGTAATGACTTCGTTAGACTTTACCTGTTTAAAAGCTTGGCTAAGCTTGTTACCTAATAGATCAATTTCTCGATCGGTAAATACTCGAACAGCGACCTCCGCATCATCATCCCACATTGAGTCACTTGTATTGTATGAACTGTTCTTGACTTGAACTTGGCTGAGCAACCGCGCTATCTTCTCAACGGAAATCTCTTTGGGGTGGTTATTATTATTTGCTCCGTTTAGTGTATTGATGGCAATATAGTCGGCCTGTTTTTTCCAGATGACCTCAGGTTTTGCTTGTACTGAAATGCTGATGAGCAGCACCAAAGGCAAAATGATAACTTTTTGATATATTTTGTTAATCACGGCGTCTTCCCTTTATTTTTGTCATTGTAGGGAAACACAGAGCAAAATGTATGCCCCTGTTTGTGGTCGTTTTTTAGGCTTTTTTCATTGATTTATTGATGTTTCATAAACCAATCATCCATAAGTGCGACACTCTGTATCATTGAGCATGGACCACATCGTTCCAATAGGTAAAAACAGTGACCTATCAACCCTCCTCTTCTTAAGACAGATAATAGGTACTTAGGAATATATTTGCTCCGTTCAGTATCCCGCTGTACGGGATGCTTTTTATAGGAATATAAATTTGATGGACGCACAGTCTAGATCAGAACAGCTTAAAGGGATTTATTTTGCGAGTGCAGCCTTTGTTATGTGGGGGTTTGTACCTGTTTATTTTAAATTGGTAGATCAAGTTTCTGCGCTTGAAGTATTAGCGCACAGAGTGCTTTGGTCTGTTCTTTTTCTTGCTTTATATATTCTTGTTACTAAACGCTCACGGGAGTTCTTAAGTATATTTAGGCAACCTAAGGTTGTGTCTGCCTTAGCGCTTTCAGCGATTGTTATCTCCCTTAATTGGCTCGTTTTTATCTGGGCTGTCGGACAAGATAGAATTGTAGAGACTACCTTAGGGTATTTTATCAACCCATTGATAAATATACTTTTTGGTATGGCTTTTTTTGGTGAGCGGCTCCGTTCTATTCAATGGGTATCGGTTTGCTTGGCAGCCGGTGCCGTTGCTTATCAAGTGATTTTACTTGGGGAGTTGCCTTGGGTTGCTTTGACTTTGGCAGGTTGTTTCTCGGCATACAGTGTATTGCGTAAGAAGATCCCTGTTGATTCTGTGAGTGGATTACTTATTGAAACTTTGTGGCTACTGCCCATCGCATTAGCTTATATGGGATGGCTATTTAGCCATAATGAATTCCAGATATTAAGCGTAGACAATCATATGGTTTGGTTGCTGTTGGGCACAGGCCTTGTCACGAGTCTTCCCTTGTTGGCTTTTGCATCTGGCGCTCGCCGTTTGAGCCTCACCTTAATTGGGTTACTCCAATATATTGGCCCAAGTATCGCTTTTTTGATTGCTGTTTTTTATTACCATGAACCTATGGATGAACGTCGCTTAGTTACATTTATACTTATCTGGATTGCGCTGGCTCTTTTCAGTGCCGAAGGAATCTTATTTCAGCGTCGTAGAAACCGCCTTAAGGGTTAGATGATTGGTATTAGAAGTGCTCATATTTAATGGCTCTAAAAAGCGGCTTAAAATAGAGTAATTTTACGACTACCTTTTATCTCGAAATCACAGTACAGTGCTGCAAAATTTATCAGTTATGTGAAATTGTGATGAATATTGAAACCTTACAATCCCGTTTTTTTGAAATTAGAAGCAACAAGGCTTTTGAGCTATTCGTTGTGGCCGTCATACTCTTTTCCGCCTTAGTTATTGGCGCAAAAACCTATGATATACCTACACATATACTTTCAATTATTGTCTGGTTAGATCGCGCCATTACGGCTTTCTTTTTTATTGAGCTGACAATACGGTTTATAGGTGAACCCCATAAGAAAACGTTCTTCAAAAACCCATGGAATATTTTTGATACCCTGATTGTTGTGGTCAGTGTTATTCCTATTCAAGACAGCGAAATGGCCTTGATCGGGCGTTTAATTCGTATTTTCCGAGTTTTGCGTATGGTGTCGATTGTCCCTGAATTGCGTTTACTACTTAATTCATTGATCAAAGCGCTACCTCAGTTGGGTTATGTGATTTTGCTCATGTTTATTATTTTTTATATCTATGCAGCGATCGGTTCATCATTTTTTGTCGATATTAATCCCGTGTTATGGGGTGATATCTCTATCGCTATGCTAACGCTCTTTAGGGTAATGACCTTTGAAGATTGGACCGATGTAATGTATGAAACCATGGAGGTCTACCCTTTCAGTTGGCTTTTCTACTTAACATTTATCTTCTTAACCACCTTCGCTTTCTTGAATATGGTGATCGGTATTGTGGTCAATGTGATGGAAAATGAACACGCAGAGGAAGCTAAAGAGAAAGCGATAGCGGATGGCGATCTTACAATAGAGGATCTTTCTCGCCAGATAGCCGAGCTTAAAACCCTGCTGGAGCAGCGAAAGTAAGAGCGTGATTTTATCTAGCCGCTGACGTAAGTGATAAGCCCGAGATTGATTGTCAATTTCGGG
Source organism: Neptuniibacter sp. 2_MG-2023 (assembly GCF_030547495.1). Taxonomy (NCBI): domain Bacteria; kingdom Pseudomonadati; phylum Pseudomonadota; class Gammaproteobacteria; order Oceanospirillales; family Oceanospirillaceae; genus Neptuniibacter; species Neptuniibacter sp. 2_MG-2023. The sequence goes on from NZ_JAUOQC010000008.1 coordinate 121,873, forward strand.
CTTTTTTTATGGCTATGTTAAGGGAAAAGGGTTTTAGGATCATCTCGTTGCCAAGCTGGATATTTCTGCATAATGTTGCTGAATAGCTCGGAGTCTTTAAAACGGTTTAGCCAGTTTTGAAGCTGTGTATATTGGGTTGATTCAAACCAAGCCAGATCCACATGGGCACATTGCCTTATAAATGGCAGTAACGCCATATCAGCTAAAGTTATTTGATCGGTTACTAGGAATCCTTTGTTAGCCTCTAATAGGGATTCTAATGTTTTAAACCACGCTTCACATTGGTTCCGATAGTACGTTTCAGACTGTTCTGGATATCGGTCTGCATATTTATAACGATCAAGCCAAGGCTTAAACGATTCATCATTTTGTGTAATCAATGACTCAATCGCTGGGATATAAGGCTCAGAGTACCAGTCATTAGGATCATGTTGAGCCAATGCCCAGCGCATAATATCAATGCTTTCATCGATCACTTCGCCACTAGGTAGCTGTAAAACGGGGACCGTGCCTTTAGGAGAGATCGCTAGCATCTCTTCAGGCTTATTACGGAGCACTATTTCACGTAACTCTAGCTTTATGCCACTGTAGGCTATAGCAAGCCGAGCTCGCATTGCATAGGGGCAGCGACGGAAGGAGTATAAAATGGGCAGTTTAGTCTCGGTCATTATCTTTGCTTAGTCTATTTAGGCTGGTATGCGCAATAGTTAGGCTTTGGACCAACCATTGGATGCTTACGACAGGTATCGGGTCTATTTTCATAGATAATACATAGACGGGTTTTCTGTTCTAAATAGATACAATCGTCATTGGCATAGCGTGAGAGCGTATAGACTTCGGTTTTGTTATTAAAATGACCAACAATACCTTCCTTCATCAACCTTTTAGCTAGACGTTTAGGTTGTTCATGTACGTCAAACTCATCAAGCACACCCATTCGAACAAGATCTGCGAAGCGCACTTCGACAGGTAGGCTGCAACAGGTACCTTTGCAGGAGTCGCACATTTTACTTTTGTACTTCACCCATGTTTGTAAATCATCGACATTAGCGGCGGGAATCGGCTTATTCATGGATATCACTTAGTTGTTCTGCTGGAGTTTAAGGCGCGATCATAGCATTATCCAATAACTGAACAAGTTTTATAACACCAAGATTACACGAGTCACTTTGTAAAGAGTTTACATCTCCCTATGGGCTTAAATAACGATTTCCTTGATATTTACCGCAAGCAATCCCGCTGGCGTCTAATTAATGAACCTATTGCTGCCAGTTCCCATGCCGCTTTAAAAAGGGATAGCGAACTATTAAAAGAGGTTGCGTGCGGCAAGCGAGGTGCAACAGCGCGCCTCTGGGAGGTTCCACAATGTTTAGTGGTAACGAGAAAGGAGACGCGCTTCCCTTCCTTTGAACAGGCTTGTATGGAATTACAGGAGCAAGGATGGCCGGTCATTGTTCGCGATAGCGGTGGTACAACAGTGCCTTTACATCCAGGTATTATTAACTTCTCAATTATCTTCCCTAAAATGGGTAATGATGATTTTGATCTTGATGAGATCTATATGGCTTTATGCGAGCCCATTAAAAGGGCCTTGCAACGTTTAAACCTCTCTGCAGAGTATGGAGAAACGCCAGGTTCCTATTGTGATGGTCGATATAATTTAAATATAGGTGGCTTAAAAATAACTGGTACAGCACAAAAAATAATGGTGTCTCCGACTAATAAAAAAGGGATAAAACAGGGTGTGCTAGCACAAGCGATGCTCATGGTTGAAGCGGATGCCGTTGCTGGAACCTATTGGGTTAATCAGTTCTATACACGGGCAGGCAATAATCGGCAATTTGACCCTTTAGTGGCAACAAGTATTAAGCACTTATTGCCGCAGACTCAAACCGCTGAAGCAGCGGGCTTATTGACGACACAGGTTCGAACACTTATCTCCGAGGAGTTTAATTTACTTCTTTGCAATTAAATCATCACTTTTTTGTCATATAGAACCCATATAATTTACTCATGTTCAAGGATAAGTAACGCCGGACGGGCAACGGACTGCCATCCCACCTAACTTCTCTCTCCTAAGTGTTTATCCTCCCCTACTTTAATCATTTTAAGCTTCCTGATTTAATAGCAGAACATTAACTTAGATATAGAAGCGACACCTATGCGTGCAATTAAGCCTTATTCTCAAGCTGACCTTAAAAAAGTTATTAATGAGCTTGCGACTACTTTCGGTGATCGTATTCACTTATCACAGACCGTACGAGAACAACATGGCGGCGGTGATGACAGCTATGGCAACCTTCCCCCTGATGCGGTGATGTACCCCTTTAGCACAGAAGAGATCGCTCAGATCGTTACACTCTGTAATAGATATAAGATTCCGGTTATCCCTTTTGGCGCAGGTTCCTCCGTTGAAGGACACTTACTTGCGGTTAAAGGTGGGATATCTATAGATCTATCTGAAATGAATCAAATTATAGAAATTAATGCGCCCGATATGGATTGTCGTGTTCAAGCAGGCGTAACTCGAGAGCAGCTTAATAAGGCCTTGCGTTATGACGGGTTGTTTTTCCCTATAGATCCCGGCGCTAACGCGTCAATTGGTGGTATGGCTGCCACTCAGGCTTCAGGCACTAATGCGGTTAAATACGGAACAATGAAAGATGCGGTTATTGGTTTAACCGCCGTTATGGCCTCAGGCGAGGTGATTAAAACCGGTTCACGAGCAAGGAAGAGTTCTGCAGGTTATGACCTTACACAGCTTTTGGTAGGCTCAGAAGGCACCTTGGCAGTAATTACTGAGGTGCAGTTACGCTTACATCCCGTCCCCGAAACAATAAAGGCTGCAGTCTGTAGTTTTGATACTGTGGCATCGGCAGTCGATACAGTGATTAACGCTATGCAGATGGCGATCCCTATGGCCAGAATTGAATTACTTAATAGTCTGCAGATGAAGGCTTGTATCCAATATTCAAAGCTTGAAGGGTTTGAAGCAAAACCGACTCTCTTTATTGAGTTTAATGGCACAGAAAAGAGTGTAGCTGAACAAATTAATTTATTTAAAGATATAAGCGGTGAATTTGGAGGCAGTGAATTTAAATGGGCAGAAACAACGGAGCAGCGCAATCTGCTTTGGAGCGCCCGTCATCACGCTTATCATGCGACTCAGCAGTTACAAGCCAACAGTAAAGTACTTACAACCGATGTTTGTGTGCCTATATCTAAATTGGCAAAAAGCATATTGCAGGCAGAGCAAGATGCTGAGGCAAGCGGACTGCAGTGTACTATTGTTGGCCATGTTGGGGATGGTAACTACCATCTATTGATAGTGATGGACCCAACTAGCCGTGATCAAATTGAGCGGGCTAAACAGTTATCATCTCAGGTAGTTAATACCGCACTTAACTTAGGTGGAACTTGTACAGGAGAACATGGAATTGGCTTAGGTAAAAAGGAGTTTCTAAAGCTGGAACATGCAACATCAATAGATGTCATGAAAACGATAAAAATGGCCTTAGATCCCAAAAATATTATGAACCCAGGTAAAGTCTTCGATCTATAGGCTCATGCATACCTTTATCATCTTTATCTATGCTGGTGGAGGTTCTAACCACACTCGCCATGTTGTTGAACCGTTAACCTGTAAATAATAGCGTCCGGGCTGCTCTAAAACATAACTATCCTCCCCGCCTCCGCCAATATGAAGATTCTCAACAACATCGCCCTCTTCGTTATAGATCGCCATAACAAAGATAGAACCGTCACTTTGAAAGCGAATCTGGGTGGGGCCAGTAAGGGTGAATAGCTCAGTTTTGAGAGTATGTTTACCGGAAAACTGGGGCTCATTGCTAACCATTAAATCTTCAATCACTAAGCTATCATAACAACTAAGCCGCTGATCCTTATCCTCAATAGTTTTACATTGATTAAAGGCTTTAGTGATCGGGTTTGCATAAAGCTGCGCACTTAAAGAGCCCGTTAAAGCGAGTACAATTATTGGAGCTGGCCACTTGCGTTCCACAGTTAATCTCCTCACTCAGCGCTTTGTAATAATTTAAGGTTATTAAACTGCTTAGCTTCTGTTTTGATCTTACAGCTTCGCTCATCTTCAACGTTGCTACAGGTAACTTGCAGACCATCAGGGTAGTGGCTTAAATTTTTACAGGAGATAAAAAACTCAATACTCCCGTCAGATCGTTCAGTGCGAAGAAGGTCATTCTTTATGCAATCAGATTTCATCGCGACAAGGCGAATTACTTGATAGTCCTGTACCGCAGCGTGGCCTTCAATAGCAAAAAGTGTAATCAGGATAGATAACAATTTACGCACAGTCATGACTCCCTTTAATAATATGAGACGAGCTTAACATTAAAGGTCAATTTTCTTGATTTTCGGGAAAAAGAAAAGCACCAAAGTAGGAGTTATTTGAATAAACCCTCAGACATAAAAAAGCGGCCCTTATAGGGCCGCAATAATGCAAGAAGCTAAATGAATAGCTATGGACGATAGGTAAACTATCGTCCGAAAAGCTTCCTACTTAGAAGAAGCCTAGAGGATTAGCGCTATAGCTTACCAACATGTTTTTAGTCTGCTGGTAATGATCAAGCATCATCTTATGGTTTTCACGACCTACACCTGACTTCTTGTAACCACCGAATGCTGCATGAGCTGGGTACAAGTGGTAGCAGTTCATCCAAACACGACCCGCTTGGATACCACGACCCATACGGTATGCAAGGTTAGTATCACGAGTCCATACACCAGCACCAAGACCGAATTCAGTATCGTTAGCAATTGCTAGCGCTTCTGCTTCGTCTTTGAAAGTAGTGATGGCAACAACTGGGCCAAAGATCTCTTCTTGGAAGACACGCATATCGTTTGTGCCTTTGATCAATGTTGGCTGGATGTAGTAACCAGAACCAAATTCACCTTCCAGCTTCTCGATACCGCCACCCATTAGGATTTCAGCACCCTCTTCACGACCGATATCCATGTAACCTAGGATCTTGTCGAACTGTTCTTGAGACGCCTGTGCACCAACCATAGTTTCAGTATCAAGTGGGTTACCACGTTTGATCTGGCCAGCACGCTCAATAACTTTAGCGATGAATTCATCAGCGATATCTTCTTGAACAAGAATACGTGATGGACAAGTACATACTTCACCTTGGTTGAAGTAAGCAAGTACCGCACCTTCAATCGCTTTGCTAACAAACTCATCTTCTTGAGCTAGCACGTCTTTGAAGAATACGTTTGGAGACTTACCACCTAACTCAGTCGTAGAAGGAATGATGTTTTCAGCAGCACATTTCATGATATGCGAACCTACTGGTGTAGAACCAGTGAAGGCGATTTTAGCAATACGTGTGCTAGATGCTAACGCTTGGCCTGCTTCAGCACCAAAACCGTTAACGATGTTTAGTGTGCCTGCTGGTAGAAGGTCACCAATACATTCCATCAAGATAAGGATAGAAACAGGTGTCTGTTCAGCTGGCTTAAGAACAATTGTGTTACCTGCTGCAAGCGCTGGAGCAATTTTCCAAGCAGCCATTAGCAATGGGAAGTTCCAAGGAATGATCTGACCAACAACACCTAGAGGCTCATGGAAGTGATAAGCAACAGTCGTTTCGTCGATTTCACCGATTGAACCTTCTTGTGCGCGGATACAACCAGCAAAATAACGAAAATGATCCGCCATTAGAGGTACATCGGCAGCAAGTGTTTCACGTACTGCTTTACCGTTATCCCATGTTTCAGCAACAGCTAGACGTTCTAGGTGCTCTTCAATACGATCAGCAATTTTAAGTAGAACACCTGAGCGTTCTGCTGTAGAAGCTTTGCCCCAAGCACCTTTAGCTGCTTCTGCTGCATCAATAGCAGCATTGATATCTTCTTCCGTTGAGCGTGGGATTTCGCAGATAGCTTCGCCTGTTACTGGCGTGTGATTCGTAAAATATTGTCCGTTAATGGGTGCAACCCACTGGCCATTGATGAAGTTTCCATAACGTTCTTTGAAAGAAACTACAGCGCCGTCTGTACCTGGCTTAGCGTAAATCATCTTCTAAATGCCTCTTGTTTTTATCTACTGTCAGGAGTGTTGGACAGTATGGTTATTTTTACATACCCATATTAGCGACCCATCAAGAAGCACAGGTATCATTCCTTGGCATCAAAAAAATACTTATTTGGTAGTAGTTATCGAGGCCCCCGCTCCACATACGCAAAGCGGCTCATCACCTTTCTGACACAAAATATAACCATAACTATATGATAAATAATAGTTTATTAATTTGCTTTATATTTTTTATTCACTATAAATAAGAATATGATGATTTATTAAGATTTAGTGCTCATTACTGCACTTTGTGTACATTAACTGTTTTCAGGGATATAAACGCCTAATTGGCACCCCTTTTTTGGGCTGGAGCAATAAAGTGACAAAGCTATATGAAGTAGCAAGCTGGCAAGAGTTTTTGGCTTTAGTGGAATCGGAAGAACTTCGTGGATGGGCGTTTCGCGGTCAATGTGATGCCTCTTGGGATTTAGAAAGTTCGCTGACTCGACGACTTAAACAATTCGTCCCTAAAGATCGCTGGGCAGAGCAAGAAGGAAGAGCAATACGTGTATTTAAACGCAAAGCCCATTACTTTTTAAATGATACATCGGCTTTAGATGATGATTTCCGTTGTTTGGCGCTAATGCAGCATCATGGCGCACCGACTAGGTTATTAGATTTCACTAAATCTCCTTATGTTGCTAGTTACTTCGCTCTCCACTCCAGCACAACAACGGCTGCAGTCTATGCAGTAAACACTCCCGCACTTTGGCATGAAGCAACCCCACCGGGCTTTCCTGAGCAAACAAGAGATGCCATAGACCCTCGTAACCATGACCTGCTGCACAAGTATTACCTATCCAACCAATACCCTGTGGTGTGGCCTGGAGAGCCTTGGTCTATGGACCGTCGTATTGTTGCGCAAGCAGGGACTTTTATTATCCCTGGGAAGATTGATGTATCTGTCGCTGAGTTATTAACTAATTACGATTATAACGATATTATTCTTGCCAAAATCATCATACCTAATGAGATAAGGTCTGAAGCGATGGAAGCACTCTATCGAATGAATATTAGCCATGCAACGCTCTTCCCTGATTTGGATGGTTTAGCCCGCTCAATCTCTTATGAGCTAGAGGCTAGCTGGGTTGGCTCTTCAGCAAGCTCCAATTCAAATCAGTAAACACCTATGCTTTTTATGCGGTAGTCTCTCTATGCCTTCTTGATCTAAGTAATAACTTATTCCGAGGCGCCGCATATCAATAGATATATACATATACACTCTTTACAATAGAGCGACTTATACTCATTAGGTAGTCACAATGTATTCCCAAGCCCCTGATATAGAGTCCATTAACGCATGGACATCCCCACTCTTCGTCACTACAAATCCGGATCATGAATTTATCAAAGACGATTTGTTGGCTTATATTTATGAGTATCAAAAAAACCAATCCCATGCGATTGATAGCCATGTAGCAATAACCGCTAAACATCAGCTATTTGAAAGCAAATTGAATTTTCTTGAGGCGGATTCTCCGGCAATCATTGAAGCCCGTCGAATGCTTGAGGAACTGCTTTCAGCGGTAGTGACCGAAGTAAACAGCGGTTGCTGGCCAGAAGGCACGGAAGGTGATGCAACTATTATTGAATCATGGTTTCACGTTACAAGAAATGGCGGATACCATGATATTCATTCCCACCCTAATTGCTCTTGGTGCGGAATCTATTATCTGGACTCTGGCGAGTGTGAATTAAACTCTCGTAATGGCGTTAATCGCTTTTATGACCCGCGAATTAATGCTGACCATTATGCCGATGCCGGTACGGCTTACTTAGGTGAACAGGGCTTTTGGGATTTTGAGCCAGTTGAGGGGCAAATAGTTATCTTTCCCTCCTACCTAAAACACTCTGCACTGCCCTACTTCGGGCAAAAAGACAGAGTAGTTATCGCGTTTAACAGCATTATAGGTTTGGTTTAACCAGAAAAATACTTTAAGCAAAGCCATCCAATCACCGACAGTCATACCCTGTCGGTTTTTTATGTTATTTCTCTTTAAATCGCAGCTTCTATTTAGGATATCAGACCTATTAATCACAAGTACAAGTCGCAATATTCACGCCTGCTATCGCCTAAATTAGCCGTACTTTAAACAAAAAAAAGCCAACTTAAATAAGTTGGCTTTTTATGCTGGGACAGGCTAAGCACTGGTTACAGTGCTTAGTCGTAATTCCGAAGAATTACTAAGGTAGTTTGAATGTCCAAACTGTGCCACCTTGGTTAAGGTGTTTAACACGTTTAGCCACTTCACCACCCCATAGAGGTACTGCACCACCCCAACCAGAAACGACAGATAGGTACTGTGAACCATCCTGTTCCCAAGTGATTGGAGAGCCTACGATGCCTGAACCCGTGTTAAATTTGTATTTAACTTCACCGTTCTTAGCGTCTAGACCAAGCAAGTAACCTTCAGGTGTACCGAAGAATACTAAGTTACCTTTAGTAGATAGCACACCACCCCATAGAGGAGAGTAGTTTTTGTAGCGCCATACTTCTTTACCAGTTTTTGGATCCATCGCACGCATAACACCAATGTAATCGTCGTTCATTGGTTTAATCGTGAACCCAGCACCTAGGTAAGCAGCACCTTTCTTATAAGCTGTTGGCTCATTCCAGATATCCATCGCCCATTCGTTTGATGGTACATAGAACAGACCTGTATCTTGGCTGTAAGAGATAGGCATCCAGTTTTTACCACCCAAGAAACCTGGGACAGCGTGTACAGAGCTACCTTTCTTGCCATCTTTAGATTCAGCAGGGTTACCTGGACGGAATGCTTCATCATAAATTGGACGACCCGTCTTAGGATCTAGACCTTTAGCCCAAGTGATTTCGTCTACAAATGGGAAACCACGGATAAAATCACCGTTTTCACGATTCAAGACATACATGAAACCGTTACGGTCAGCTGTTGCTGCCGCTTTAACTGTTTTGCCACCCTCTTTATAATCAAAAGAAACTAGCTCGTTTACACCATCGTAATCCCAGCCATCGTGTGGAGTAGTCTGGAAATGCCATACAATTTTACCTGTATCAGGATCAATCGCTAGACGAGAAGATGAGAACAAGTTATCACCAGGACGTAGGTGAGAGTTCCAAGGAGCAGGGTTACCTGTACCGAAGAATAGTAGATCAACGTCTGCATCATAAGTACCGCCTAACCATGTAGCAGCACCACCGCTTTTCCAAAGGTCACCAGGCCATGTTTTGCCTGCTTCACCACCGGAAATACCGTTTTCCACTTTCTTGCCATCTTTCCAGATGTAGCCCATGTGGCCTTCAACTGTAGGACGAGTCCAAGCAAGTTTACCTGTTTTAGCATCGTAAGCTTCTACTTTACCAACGATACCAAATTCACCACCAGATACACCTGTGATTACTTTGCCTCTTACAACAATTGGCGCTGCAGTAATGGAGTAACCCGCTTTGTAATCTTCAACTGTTTTCTTCCAAACGACTTTACCGGTCTTGTTGTTTAGGGCAACAAGTTTAGCATCGAGCGTACCGAAGATAACAAGGTCATCATATAGTGCAACACCACGGTTGATAACGTCACAGCAAGGCATAATGCCGTCAGGTAGACGTGCATTGTATTCCCATAGCTCTTCACCTGTTTTAGTGTCAACAGCGAATACGCGAGAGTAAGATGCAGTAACGTACATTACGCCATCTTTAACCATCGGCTGAGATTCTTGACCGCGCTGTTTTTCACCACCGAAAGAAAACGCCCAAACGGGACGCATATCTTTAACTGTTTCTGTATTGATTTTGTCCATTGGACTATAGCGTTGACCACGAAGGCCCATGCCGTAAGTCAATACATCACCTGTTGTCATCTGGTCGTTAAGGATATCTTTATCAGTAACACCAGCTTGAGCCGTGCCAGCAATAGCCATTGCTGCAACTAAGGCTGACAGAGTGAATTTCTTCATTGTACGCTCCTCTACGGATATTTATTATTAGCGTTCAGAGAGAGTCGGGAAAAATTCCCAATCCATGCACACATTGTTTTTCTTTACCGCTTTTTCAACAATTAAACAGCGGAAGTAGTTTTGTCATCACTTAGTAGTAATACCAGAAATACAAGAAATACAAATACAACCAATCTGTTTTATTTATTTCTTTTAATACAATAAGTTAGCAGCCTTTCAGCTGCTGTATAGGGTAAGGATCTGATGAAGCTACTTTTGGGAGGATTTTATAGATAGACGGGAAAGGCGCCGGGGTAATTAAAAATACAAGTCTTCGTATTTGGGATATAGGTGGGCAACCGTCTTAATGAACTCAAGTTTAGTCAATTTAATTGAGTCAAATTCCGCACTTATTGGCAGCTTAATCACTTCAGTCATGCTCAAACCTGCCTTAGCAGACTCAGTTAATGTTTTATCAAGCCATTTCAAGTATGACGTCATCTGCTCCAGCGGACGGTCATCCATAGTGACAGGGCCATGCCCAGGGACTAGATATTTATACTTATAATTTTTAAGCTGATTGATTTCATCAATCCAAACACCTAACCCAGGTGTATGCGGCGTTGTTAAGGCGCGCTGATAAAAAACAATGTCAGAAGCAAAAAGCACCCCTGTTTTTTCATCGTATATAACCAAATCCGAACCCGTATGCCCCGTAAAAGCACTAAACTTAAAACGATGGCTACCTAAGTCCAAATGATCGATGTCTAATGTTTTTGTTGGCAGAAAGACTTCTGTAGATCGCATCCAATCCCCGACTAAGCTATACATATTTTCTGCAAAGTCATTACCGTCGCTCTTGATCTGTTGCTGTGTTTTAGGAAGCGAAAGTATCTCAAGATCTTTAAACGCTTGATTCCCTAAAAAGTGATCAGGGTGATGATGGGTATTAAATACATACTTAATTGGCTTATCCGTCACCGATTCGATGACCTTGCGCATCTCTTTGCCGTATTTTAACGAAGGGCCGGTATCTATAACGACAACACCTTCTTCGGTCACCACAAACCCTGTATTGACAATATTTCCTCCATTTTTATTGGAGAAGTCTTCAAGCTTACCTTGCAAGACCCACGTATTATCAGTTATTTTTTGTGGTTTTAAATCATAGCTAAAAGGTGCCGCTAACACAGGCCCAGCTATAAATAATAAACTTGCTACAAGTGTTTTTTTGCTGATCATTAGCAATACTCCTGAACTTTAAAGTTCTTGCTCAAATTCGTTGCCGCCATTGTCTCTTAACCAGACACTGTGCTTTTTAGTGGCATCACGAACATCAAAGGAGATAACCGGATTTTCACTCACTGGAGGTGATAGCTCCATATGTGCTAATTGCTCACCTTCGGCATCACGAACAGCAATTTTTTCAATGTAAAATTCAGGTATTGCGTCAACTAACCCTGTATCCATTGGGTGAATAACTTTGAATTTATAGCGTCCACCCTCCTCTCTCGGAAAGAGTCGGCTTTTCATTTCACCTAGATGACTTTCCCAGTAAGGATCTGCATTAGCCATACTTGGCGTTGAACAACCGCCACCTGCAGCTTCTAGATAGCTGCCGCCTACATGCCAAACACCATCTTTAGTCAATACGGCAGCTCTTACAGCGGTGCTTTGCTGCACTTTAATTCGTAAAGAAACTCTAGGAACTATTTCAGGATGAGGGTAGTAGGTAAGAATATGTTGAATGGGGTTTAGATCTGCCCAAGAAACAATACGTTCAATATCACCACTTAACGCACTCGCGTCAATCGTCATAGGAACTTGTGTAGGGTCTTCAGCAAAGCTTGGTAGTTCGACTTTTATACGATCATCAAATACGTATTTATCATTACCAATAAATTTTTCTCGAAGATAGTCCCATAAAGGGGACTCTAAGGGGTCCGTAACAGCATAGGCTGGAAATGATATGACAGCACTTAACACTAAGGCTGATAGTTTACGCTTCATATTTAGACCCCTTATTATTTTTTTATTAGTTCAAGTCGTCACTCAAGGTCCCTATTATTTAGCAACCTCTTGATACAGAGCTGGCTTTTCATAGGTTAAACCATAGGATTGGTAGATTTTAGCCATATCACCGTTGCGGACCATTTTGTCAACAACCTCTTCGATGGCATAACCTAACTGGCGATAGCTAGTTTTAACCGCCATACCAATATCCCATTTCTGCTTACCCATAGAAGGATAGCTGTTTGTAGCAAATTTAAAGTTAGGATCACCGGCTTTATTAACTAACCAGTCAACCTCTGCCCTCATTGCCATCACGGCATCAACTTCACCTTTTTGCATCCCTTTAAAGGCTTCACGTGCATTTGTGTAGTGATGCGTTTTATCACGCATACGGCCACCAAAAGCAGACGTTAGATAAAAGTCTGGCAGACTATCGATTTCAACACCTATAGGGTGGTATTGAAAAACAGCCACTGTTGAGACGTTTTCGATTTTCCTACTATCGTAAGTCACCTTCCAGCTTTCGCGCTGGTACGGACCAAACATGACCACCATGTCGTTAATAACAGCACCAGTGGAATCTTGCATGTAGGCAAATTCACGATCATAAGGAACACGCATCATTACATCAGCTACGTTTTTAAGTGCTAGCGCCCCTTGCTCCTCATTTTTGTCTAGATAATGCCCTTTCCAAACATTATTTCGCAGATCGTCTTCAAGGTTTTCATCGGGGGTAATCCAATGGGTCTTGAAATCAACACCTAAGCCTTCAGCTATACGCTTACCAACTTCAACATCAACACCTACAGCCTCTCCATCTTCTATATAAGAATAAGGAGGGAAGTCCCGATAAAAACCAACCGTCAAATAACCGCTATCTATTACATCGTCATAATAACGAGCTTGCGCCAGACTGCTAAGCAGGCTGGCGCAAGTGAAAACAGTAGCGCAAAATAGGCTATGTTTATTCATCAGTAGCACGAGTCTCTAGGTATGCACGGATTGCCCATAAGGCTTCTTGGCTAAGTGAGTCTGCCATTTTAGGCATGTAAACACGGCCATCACGTACAGCACCATTGATTACGCGATATTTATACCATTCATCGCCTTCAAGACCTGGTTCTAAATAACGTAGATCCGGTGCAATACCACCAGAAATAGCATCAAGACCATGACAACGTGCACAGTTTTGAGTGTAAGCAGATGTACCGATCTCTACTGCAAGCTTATGGTTTTCATAGTCAGGCGTATAGGGATTGGACTCTAACCACTCTTCCCCTAGCATTTTAAGACCTGTTACATCAACAGCCTGTGGTGTTACATCACCGTGCGCCATTACTTGGCCAGATAGAACTGCCGTAAGCATTCCCGCTGTCGTTAACCCTAATATTTTTTTATTGATAGACATCTTTATTCACCACTTAGTTTTTATACGGTCCGCCTTGCCTGGTATAACACTGTGTCGATAAAGACCAGGCTCTACTCTTTGCAATCTTCCTAATCGCAGCCGGCGAGAATTCTTAGTTATTGGCAGAAGTCACCCACTTCAGCCGTTCTCCCTATATGATATTGCTAGTGCAAAATCAGCAAGAATTGTACTTTGGGTTCCAAAAACTACTCCCTTGGTATCAAACCACCTACACAGCAGTACTTAAGTGCTATATTCTCGCCTAGACAAATAGAACCAAAGTTCTAAGTTGTCAGATATAAATGCGAATGATTCTCCATTACTGAAATGGTATTTTATACCTCCTATTCAAACTAAAAGAATGGAAGTCCCGCCGAGGAAGAGCTCTTTTCTACAAAGCTGGCAACTTGATATTGATACCTTCTATGACCTCTTTTAACTGTAATCATTCAGCTCAGCCTTATATTTCATGCCCTTTCAACTTATCACCCAGCAACTGAATGCAAGATAAATAAAACATACAAATTCATTAGGGTGTTTCTTTATCAATAACTTATGCGCTTTAGCAAAGTATTAGTTTTTCGCTTTTTCTCGCGAAAATATCCCGATATTGAGAGGCATATTTCCCTTAAGGAAGGGCTTCGATCCCATGTTACTTGGGCTTGTTTCCGTAGCCGCATCTCTGCTGGCAAAACTAGAATCTCAGTGCTCAATTTACAAAAAAATAAAACGCTATTCGTTTACAGGGTTTATAAAAATGACAAAAATAATAGGAACGGGAATCAAGCCTTTATGTGTTGCGATCACTTTGTCGCTCGCAGCTACTACAGCAATTGCTAAACCTGTCACTTGGAATGACATTAAGAATGATGCCAACACTCCAGAAGATGTTCTTGGTTACGGTATAGGACCAAAAGCTCAACGCTGGAGTGATTTAACTAAAATCAACGATAAAAATATAGACGCCCTTGTTCCTGCATGGTCATTCTCTTTTGGCGATGAGAAGCAGCGCGGTCAAGAATCACAAGCACTTGTACATGATGGCATCATCTATATTACAGGTTCTTATTCACGCATATTTGCCGTAGATGCTAAAACAGGTAAAAAAATCTGGTCATACTCTTATCGCCTACCGGACGACATTCGTCCTTGCTGTGATGTAGTTAACCGTGGTGCTGCTATTTTCGGTGATCTTGTTTACTTCGGTACTCTAGATGCGGCTATCGTTGCGCTTGATAAGAAGACCGGTAAAGTTAAATGGAAGAAAAAATTCGGTGATCATACCGAAGGCTACACAATGACTGGCGCGCCGACGATCATTAAAGATCAGAAAACAGGCAAAGTTCTTTTGATTCATGGATCATCTGGTGATGAGTTCGGTGTAGTTGGTAAATTGTTTGCACGCGATCCAATGACAGGCGAAGAGATTTGGATGCGTCCTTTCGTAGAGGGACATTATGGCCGCCTAAATGGTAAAAAAGGCTCACCTACTGGCGATCCAAAAGCACCTTCTTGGCCTGATGATCCAAATTCACCAACAGGTAAAGTTGAAGCATGGAGTCATGGTGGTGGTGCCCCTTGGCAATCAGCTAGCTTTGACGTAGAAACCAACACTATTATCGTAGGTGCGGGTAACCCTGCTCCTTGGAATGGCTGGGCGAGAACATCACCAGGTGGCAATCCAGCTGATTACGATAGCTTATACACATCAGGTCAGGTTGCCGTTGATCCATCTACAGGTGAAGTTAAATGGTTCTACCAGCATACACCTAACGATGCTTGGGATTTCTCCGGTAATAACGAATTAGTACTTTTTGAGTACAAAGATAACGGTAAAACTATTAAAGCAACAGGTCATGCTGACCGTAACGGTTTCTTCTATGTAGTAAACCGTGAGAATGGTGACTTCATTCGTGGCTTCCCATTTGTTGATAATATCACTTGGGCAACACATATCGACCCTAAAACTGGCCGTCCAGTAGAAGTTGAAGGTCAGCGCCCTCCTCTACCTGAAGCAGGCAAGAAAAAAGGTAAGTCTGTAGAAGTATCACCTCCTTTCTTGGGCGGTAAAAACTGGAACCCTATGGCTTATAGCCAAGATACAGGCCTCTTCTATCTAGGTGCTAACCACTGGAAAGAAGACTACTGGACTGAGGAAGTTCACTACAAAAAAGGTGCAGCATACTTAGGCCAAGGTTTCCGTATTCGTAAGATGTATGAAGACCATGTTGGTGTGCTTCGTGCGGTTGATCCTAAAACAGGCAAAATCGCATGGACTCACAAAGAAAAATTACCATTATGGGCAGGGGTTCTTGCCACTAAAGGTAACCTTATCTTTACCGGTACTGGCGAAGGTTACTTAAAAGCATTTGATGCTAAAACAGGTAAGGAACTATGGAAGTTCCAGACAGGTTCAGGGATTGTATCCTCTCCTGTAACTTGGACTCAGGATGGTGAGCAGTATATCGGTATCGCAAGCGGTTACGGTGGTGCTGTACCTCTATGGGGTGGCGATATGGCTGACTTGACTAAGCCTGTTTCGCAAGGTGGTTCATTCTGGGCGTTTAAACTAAAGACTAAATAACAATTAGTTTTTCGCTTTATTTAAATAGATTCTAATCTATCTATATAGCCCTCTTTCATCACTATGATAAGAGGGCTTTTTTTTGGAGCACACATGAAATTTATTATCCCTATTGGTCTCTTATTTTGCGCATCCAATCTTTTTGCAGACGAGATGGTTATCAATGGCTGTAAAATAGAACCTAAAGCGCAATGTGCAAATATGGATCTATCCGGTGCAGATTTAAGACTCGTTGATCTTCGTAACGCAGACCTAAGCGGCGCGAACCTATCAGGAGCCGACTTACGTCATGCAATCTTAAAAAATGCAAACCTAGGCAAAGCGGACTTATCGGGAGCAAATCTAGCACGTGCTGATATGCGACACGCTTCAGTAAAAGGCGCTAACCTTTCATCTGCAAACTTAGAAGCCATTAATGGCTGGACGCTTTTTGGTCAAGGCGCGAACTTTAACAACGCTAATCTGTATGGTGCAAATTTAGAGTTTTCCAGATTAAGTAACGCTAAATTTGAGGGGGCGGTGTTACGAGCGGCTAACTTAGAAATGGCATGGATGACTAAAACAATTCTAACCGGTGCCAATTTAGAAAATGCCAATCTGCAAGAAGCAAAACTGAATGGCGCGTCACTAGAAAACGCTATATTCACGGGCGTACAGAAACGTTATGCCTCATTTCAAGCTACATATATGGAAGGCTGTGTAGATTGCCCGTTTGATTGGGCTAGAGATTAAACGATCATGGATTAACGCACCGGCATATAATACCGGTGCGTTCTATTTTAACTAACTTCCACACCGACCTTAACTACACCGGTTTCAATAGCTAAATGCACTAATTCCGCTGTCGAGCTTATCTGCAACTTACTTTTTAAGATCGACGTGTAATTAGAAACTGTCTTATTACTGATAAATAACTGCTCAGAAATTTGATGTACGCTACACCCTTGTGCCAGCATAACAAAAATCTCAAACTCCCTCTGTGTCATATCTTTAAGGCGTTGATCTTTCTGTTCAGGTCGAGTAACCGCTAAACGCATTGCCAGTTCATGTTCTACATAAAGTTGGCCTGCAGCTACTTTTTTAACCGCATCAATTAATATTTCAGGCGTGCAACTTTTAGTTATGTAACCTTTGGCTCCAGCCTCCATTGCCTGGGCAACAACCGGTGACTCGTCATACATACTAAAAAATAAGATATTAATATTTGAATCACGTTGTAAAATTCTACGAGTTGCTTCAACGCCGCTAATCCCTTGCATGTTTACATCCATAATCACAATGTCAGGCTTATCTGTTTGGCAGAGATTAAATGCCTGATCGCCATTACTTGCTTCTAGAACATCGCAAGGCGCCAACATGGTTGATAGAAGACTTGAATAGCCTTGACGAACAACCGCATGATCGTCAGCAATAATTATTTTCATACTTCCTCCTCAACAACAGGGATTTCCATAGAAACCATGCTGCCACCTTCGGCTAACTGTTTAAAATTTAGAGTGCCTTGCATACAGCGTGCTCTTTCCCGCATCGATCTTAATCCTAGGCCTGAACCTTCTGAACATTCAGAACCTACACCATTGTCACTTACTGTTAATGCAAGCGAATTTTTATGACTGCTCAAACTTATATCCACCAAACTTGCCTGTGCATGGCGAGCAATATTATTTAATGCTTCTTGAATGATTCTATAAATATGAGTATTACTTTCATCAGATAAAGAGATCAGATCATCAGGGAGTTGGAGGTTTACTTTTATATGATGGGACTGACTCCAATTATCAACCAATGTGCGAATCGCCTCCAATAAACCCAATTGCTCTAATATAACGGGATGAAGTTTACGAATTAACTGCCTAAAGCTGATATGCATCGCATCGCAATTAACTGTAATCTGCTCTCCAACAGATGAAACCACATCCGGGTTATTGGCCGACGCTTTAATTAAATAAGCTTGCGCCCTAATACCTGTTAAGTATTGCCCTAGATCATCATGTAGTTCTCGAGCAAGGTGAGCGCGCTCCTTTTCTTGTAAACGCATTAGCTCGTGGGTCAACCTTGTATTATCACGCTCAGCATTTTCTAGCGCATGAGCCATAGCATTAAAATGCTCTGACAAGTCATTGATTTCTCTTATTGAATAGTGATCAAGTCGCGCTGCAAATCGGCCCTTTTCTATATCTTTTAATGCATTAAGAAAATCGGTTACAGGCTTAACACCCTGTCGAACACCTATATAGATCGCAAGATTTGATAGCAGTGCACTGAGAGTAAATAGCACTAAAACATTTTGTACCGACTCCCACACCTCCTCCACTTCATCAGAAGTATCAGCCTGCAGACGTAAAGCTCGGCCATCAGATAAATATCTAAAGTATTGCTTTTCTTCTACATGATCTAAACCAGGAATTAAATTAAAAAACCACTCAGGCACTTCATCTGAGTGATGAGTTAGCGGGCTATTATCTGGCAGCTGGGTATTTTCTACGATAGACAGGTGAACATGACGTGTTTCACCTTCAAGCAGGTTTTGCAGTAAGGCTTCGTCAGTAGCCGCGGCACTCAGTAGTTGATGAGTAAAACTCACACCCGCCGTCACTTCCCGAGTAATATCTTTAGTGGCTTGTTGAAGCATGTCATATAAAGTTACCAATAAAGCAAAGGCAAATACGAGTGCAACAACTAAATTTAAACGCAAAACTGCTTTCATCTACATACCTAATTCAGAATATAGCGAAGTTAGGTTCCGCTATAGCTTAGTATGCAAACCTCATAGGGGGGAGCTGTATTCCTCTATAGCAGTATTCAAACTAACACTTAGGTACTAGATTGCACCCGTGATTAGCATTTTAATGGGCGATTTTGATAACGCCTGCATCAATAGCTAAATGCACTAATTCGGCTGTAGAACTAATTTTTAGCTTACTTTTTATCGTAGTCACGTAATTAGATATAGTTTTAATATTTAGGTTTAGGGTGTCAGAAATGATTTGATTGCTCTGTCCGCGCGCTAGCATGACAAAAACCTCAAACTCACGCTGGGTTAATTCTCGTAACCGCTCATCAGAAATATTTTGTGAATTGAGCGCTAATTTCATAATTAACTCATACTCAATGAATATTTCACCTTTGGATATTTTTGTTACTGCTTCAACGAGGGTTTTGGGAGATCCAGATTTAGTGATATACCCCATAGCGCCAGTGTCCAGCGCTTGCTTAACGATAGGTGCTTCATCATACATACTAAAGAACAGCACTTTTGCATCATTATCTGCTTGCAAAATGCGAGTGGCAGCTTCAATGCCACTAATGCCTGGCAAGTTAATATCCATAATTACAAGGTCTGGCAACTCCTTCTGGTAGAGTTCGCAGGCCTCTTCTCCACTTGCCGCTTCAACGATTTCGCAATCCTTAATAACCGTCGGAAGAACACTTGCGTATCCTTGTCGCACAACTGAGTGGTCATCAGTAATTAGGATTTTCATGGAGTCTCCAGATAGGAAAATAATATCCCCCATCCTACCATGAAAAACAGGCTATTTTATCTATCTGTGAAGGGTAAACTAAGATAAAAATACTCGCCTAAAGGCTAAGGCGAGTATTTTGATACAAACAACCACTAAGGCGTTATTATTTAACGTTAAATACGCCTTCCATTCCTTTCTCTTCTAGGCCTTCAGCGTAAAACTCAAAGTTACCTGGCTGTAAAGGAACGAAGTAAATTTCTGCCTCAGCTTCCTGTTCAAATTCAAGCTCAGTAACAGTCATAGTTTTTATTTCCATATCGCCAGCTTCGAGTTTACGCAGGAAAATGGAAGCAAAAAATTCTGGTGCTTGTAGAGCATATTCAGTTTGACCGCTAGAGACTATTTTCAGCTTATAAGCCTTACCGGTCTCAAGTTCATACTCTTTTTGCGATAGTTCATAACGGTTATCTTCAGTTCCTAAAACAAGATCTGGTAGTTTCGTTGGCCTAGTTGTTAAATCACCTTTTGCCATTGCAGATAAACTTGAAAGAGCTAAGACAGCAGTTAGCGTTCCCATAGTAATTTTTTTTGCAAAATTCATTCTTCACCTCGAGCATTAAGAGTATTTAGTTATTATGTGCACCATGCTAAAGATAGCTCTGGGCAAAAGAATGCTACTTCGGTACTAATTGTTTTCTACTTTATTCATATTCCGAGTTCACGAATTCCCGCCTATGCTGGGATAAATACACTAACGGTAAGCTTGTATAACTATTATGTTTCATAATCATAGAAAAAACGCGCTAGCGATAACAGTGACCGCTCTATTGGGTAGCAGCAATGTTTATTCCGAGATAGAGGTGAATATCAGTTACTTACAACAGGAGATTGATCAAGGCCCCGTTTTATCTAATATCCTGCCTGAACCTGAAGATGCGGGCTTACAAGGCGCAAAACTGGCGATTCAAGATAGTAATACAACAGGCCGCTTCCTAAAGCATAAGTACCAGCTTCAAGAATTAGTTGATGAAGATCCTGAAGTTTTACTAAGCAAGGCGAAAGCGCAATATGACGCGGGTATTAGATACTTTGTTGTAAATACCGATGACCAAACAATTAGTAAATTTACAGAAACTTTAGGTAAAGATGCACTTATCTTTAACGCGGGCTCAACGACTAATGCCTTGCGACAGCATATGTGCACCCCCAACCTTTTCCATACAATACCAAGTAGAGCAATGCTAACGGATGCATTGGCACAGTGGCTTAAAGCAAAACGTTTACAAAAAATCTTTATGATTACCGGCGCCACACCTGAAGACAAAGCCTACAGCAACTCTTTCAAGCGTTCAGTGAAACGCTTTGGCTTATCAATAGTGGAAGAAAAAGACTGGAGTTTCGATACAGATTTACGCAGGACTGCACAATCAGAAATGCCTCTGTTTACTCAACACCGCGATTACGATGTTGTATTCGTGGCTGATGAGCGAGGAGATTTTGGTGAGTATGTACTCTATAACACTTGGCTACCTAGACCTGTTGTTGGAACCCAAGGACTAATGCCTGTCGCATGGCATCGTGTTGTTGAGCAATATGGTGCCGCTCAGCTGCAAAGCCGTTTTGAGAAAAGCTCTGGCCGCTGGATGAACGGCAAAGATTATTCCGCTTGGGCCGCTGTGCGAACGGTTGCAGAAGCGGTAACGCGAACACAAACTAATGATGCATCTACGAATGAAGCTTATATCAAATCAGATCAATTTCAGTTGGCTGGATTTAAAGGCCGCAAGCTTGACTTTCGTAGCTGGAATGGACAACTTAGACAGACTATTCCATTAGTTCACCCTCGTTCGTTGGTATCTCTTTCGCCTCAAGAAGGCTTTTTACACCCAACGAATGAGCTCGATACATTAGGATTTGATCAAAAAGAAACTGACTGCACCGAAACACGCAAATAAAAATTGGAATAATTATGAATTTTAAAAAATCACTTACCGCATTAGCTGTTGGTAGCTTGCTGGCCTCTTCTGCACTTTATGCAGAAACGGCTTATGTCTCCAATGAAAAAGATGACACTATCTCAATCATTGATTTAGATACGATGACTGTCACTGACACAATCAATGTTGGTGAGCGTCCTCGCGGCATAATACTTTCTAAAGATAATTCTAAACTTTATATCTGCGCATCTGATTCAGACACTGTACAAGTAATGGACCTTGCCACCAATCAGATTATAAAAGAGCTACCTTCAGGTGAAGATCCTGAACAGTTCGCCCTTCACCCAAACAATCGTCATCTATATATTTCAAATGAAGATGACGCCCTAGTTACTATCGTTGATACTGAAACAAGTGAAGTGCTTGCACAGATTGATGTAGGCGTTGAACCTGAAGGTATGGCTGTCAGCCCTGATGGAACAATGGCGGTTAATACAAGTGAAACAACCAATATGGTTCACTGGATTGATACAGAGAAACACGAATTAGTAGACAACACTTTGGTTGACCAGCGTCCACGCCATGTTGAATTCAGCAAAGACAGCAAATTGTTGTGGGCAAGTGCTGAAATTGGTGCAACGGTTTCTGTTATTGACACCGCTTCACGTAAAATAATTAAAAAAATCACCTTTGAAATTAAAGGTGTTCATAAAGATAAAATACAGCCCGTTGGCGTTAAACTTTCAGACGATGGACGTTATGCTTTCGTAGCTTTAGGACCTGCTAACCATGTTGCAGTTGTCAACGCTAAAACTTATGAGGTTGAGGACTACATCTTAGTTGGCCGTCGAGTATGGCATATGGAATTCAACCAAGATCAAAGCCTACTTCTAGCAACGAACGGTATCAGTGGCGACGTATCAATCATCGATATTAGCAAAATGAAAGCCATAAAAACCATCAAGGTGGGACGGTACCCCTGGGGTGTTGTAATTAAACCATAATTTGTAAATGAGGCCTCCAATTGGAGGTCTCAACTTATTTAGGAACTGTATGACAATTTCAGTAGAGTCGCTTAGCTTCAGTTATGGCCCAAAACAAGCATTACAAGATGTTAATTTCCTACTTGAGAAAGGAGTATTTCATGCTCTGATCGGGCCGAACGGGGCCGGAAAATCCACTTTATTCGCCCTGTTGACTCGTCTTTATGAGCTACAGGGGGGCAATATTTATATTGATGGACAAAGTATCAAAGAACAGCCCTCCAGCGCCATGAAGCGGATTGGTGTCGTCTTCCAGCAAAGCACCCTCGATTTAGATCTAACTGTAACCCAAAACCTTCTTTATCACGCCTCGCTACATGGAATCTCCTCCAAAGAAGCACAAAAACAGATTGATAATGAACTTGATCGTATGGAGATGAAAACACGGGCTAACGAAAAAGTGAGGGGGCTCAACGGTGGACACCGTAGACGTGTTGAGATCGCAAGAGCCTTACTTCATAAACCCGATATTTTGCTATTAGACGAACCAACCGTTGGTCTAGACCCTCAAACGCGAAGAGGACTTAATCGGCATGTTCGTAAGTTATGTGATGATGAAAACATCACAGTTTTATGGGCCACACATTTAATGGAGGAGATAGATATTAATGATCCAATCATTCTCTTGCATAAAGGCAGTATTTTGTTGGATTCAATCGCGAGTACAATGATTGAAAAATCGGGCGAGCAAAACCTAACAGATGCCTTCCATAAATTAACAGACAGTGAGTCCTTTGGAGGTGCCCAATGAAAGTTTCTGCATCCTGGTACTGCTTCAAAGGAATATTAATACGTGAGTTTTTGCGTTTTGTTCAACAACGTTCCCGTTTTTTAAGCGCATTAATTAGACCTCTACTTTGGCTTGTGGTATTTGCAGCGGGCTTTAGAGCGGCATTAGGTATCGCCATTATCGATCCCTATGAGACCTACATCACATATGAAACCTACATAGCACCAGGTTTATGCTGCATGATCTTATTGTTTAACGGTATGCAAAGCAGTCTATCGATGGTGTACGACAGAGAGATGGGGAGTATGCGAGTGTTACTGATGAGCCCTCTTCCTAGACCTTACTTACTGCTATGTAAAATGGTTTCAACCGCCCTTATATCTCTAACGCAGGTTTATGCTTTTCTCTTGATCGCATTGCTTGTTGATGTAGAGCCTCCATTGCTAGGTTACCTAACAGTATTGCCTGCTCTTTTGCTGGTCGCCCTTTTACTGAGTTCATTAGGTCTATTTCTTTCAACTAGAATTAGACAACTCGAAAACTTTGCTGGCGTGATGAATTTTGTAATCTTTCCAATGTTTTTCCTATCTTCCGCACTTTATCCCTTATGGAAAATGCAGGAAGCGAGCGAATGGTTATATTGGATCTGTGCGGTTAACCCCTTTACTCATGCAGTAGAACTGGTTAGATACGCGTTATATCTAAAACTGAATACTGATGCGATGTTTATTACTGCAGGATGTACTCTGTTTTTTGCTGTACTTGCTGTCACTGGGTTTAATCCTCAGAAATCCGGTAAGTAAGCGCAAAATAAAGCCTGATTAAATATCAGGCTTTATTTTTTTAAGTCGTCTTAAGCTAAGTAATCCCAACAAAGGACCGGGTGCGAGTAACAGCATAACCCACTCAATAGGAAAGCTATCCAATAACATGGCGGTCATTTGTGTCGCTATAATAGTGATGGTAAAACCTATTGCGTTAATCATAGTTAACGCACTGCCAACAACCTCGTTAGGTGCTGTTCGAGCGGATAAAGCTGAAAATTGAGGGGAATCAGCCACAACGGTTACCCCCCAAATAGTCCAAAATATTACTACCACAACAAATGGCAGCTCGAAAATAAATGGCGAAAGCAAACAGCAAACGCCTGAACAAAACAGCATAAACCTAGCAACATGCCAGCTTCCTAGTTTTAACGAAATATGCCCGCCTAACATGCACCCTAAACCACCGACACCAATCACATAGAAAGACCAAAATGGGATATTAAGATCAACCTCGTTCTGAGCTGCCCAGGCAATAAACCAATAAGGAGCTAAAGCTAACACAGCATAAAGCTCCCACATATGGCCAAAGTAGCCACCGGCGGCTGCTTGTAAAGGTTTGTCTTTCATAGCGACCCATAGATGTCTAAACCTGAGAGCACCACCTTTATGTAAAGCGGGGCCGTCAGGAACAAACAACAATACCAATAAACCACCAATAACAGAGCAAGCACTGGTTAAGTAGATAACCGACTGCCAGTCATTAAACTCAAAAGAGGCAAAGAGGTGACCTGAGGATGTACCTAAAGCTAAAGCACCAACAAGATAGCCCAATGCTAGGCCTAAGCCTTCAGGGTACCAACCTGTCGCGATTTTCATACCAACAGGATAGACCCCAGCTAACATCATCCCGCCAAAAAAGCGCAATAATAAAACCTGATTAAGGCTATCAGCCCAAAAAGCTATTTGAAGGTTAAAGAAAGCCGTGCCTACAGCACAGATAAAAAATAACACCCGAGGTGATATACGATCAGCTAAGGCTAAAAAGGCAAAAAACAGAGCGCCTACAATAAAGCCAAGTTGAACCGAGTTTGTTAACTCAGCCACCGCACTATTGGGGAGCGACCATTCAGCTTGTAATACAGGTAAAATAGCATTACCCGCGAACCATGTAGATGTACCAAGCAGCTGAGCTGCAACAATTGCAATAAGGATGTAGCGAGGTCTATTTGTCATTATCGTTTTTATTCTTTTAGATCATTCAGTTACCAAAGTAACCTAATGTTTTAATAACGCCTCAAGCTCATTGCGAGATATATCATCAATCCTGCTGTTATAGATTACTTGGGCCGGAGTATGACCTAAGACAGAAACCCTATCACTAAGTTCAAGTGCTTCATCTAAGTCATGTGTTACGTAGAGCATACTACGAGTTGGGTGATCACAAACCAAGCGTTTTATTAAGCCCCTCATCTCTCGTGCAGTAGGAAGATCGAGTGAGGTAAGAGGCTCATCCATCAAGACTAGCTCAGGCTCAAGTAATAAGCAGCGCACAAGCGCAACCCTACGCGCCATACCTAAAGATATCTTAGATGGGTAGTAATCCGCATAGTCTTGCAGCTTCACCTCATGTAATAGCTTAAGTACGACCTCTTTATCAGGCTCAACCAGCAATAAATTCTGCATAATCGTTCGCCAAGGCAAAAGGCGAGGTTGCTGAAATAGATAGCCTATTTCAGGTTTATGAGGCGACCAATAGTTGTCTTTCTTAACTTCCCCCTTAATCGTTACAACATTCTCCTGCTCTAAACCTGCCATTAAATTAAGTAAGGTCGTTTTACCACTACCTGATGGCCCTAAAAGACAATGCGTTTCCCCTGAATTTATCTTGATATTTAAAGCTGACAAGATCTGCCTTTGGGACAAGGTTAGTCCCTCTACATGAAACTCAAACATGGCTACTACCCTTCTGCCAACGAGATGCCTTTCTATCTAAAGGCTGCAAAATAAACCATTCAATTAACTGAACCACAGAGATAAAAGCTAAGCTATAAGCCAATATAGTAGCGACATCAAATGACTGAAAAGCTAAATGTAATTGAAAGCCTACGCCATTAGAACGCCCTAGCAGCTCCACTACCAAGACAATCTTCCAGATAAGGGCAAGGCCGCTTCGTGTTGCTATCATGATGTATGGGAACAGCTGAGGCCACCAGATATGGACTAGCTTCTGCTGGAAGCTAAATTTATACATAACTGACATCTCTTCCAACTCGTGGTCAAACATGCGCCCTCCTTCTCGGAGAGTAACTGCAACATTAGGTAACTTATTAATAATCACGGCTGCAACTGCCGCAATCTCAACAAGGCCAAACCAGATATAAAGCAAAATAATGACAACGAGTGCTGGAATGTTTAACAGAATAATTAAAATAGGGTCGAGAATACGGTTAACAAGACGAAATCGGCCCATTAAAACACCAATAATGCCACCCAGTAGCATCGCGAAGACAAAGCTAATTACGACGCGTTGCAAAGTCACTAATAAGCTTTCAACTAAACGCTGCTCTCTGAACTCTTTGCTTAATGCTTCAAATACCTCTAAAGGTGCAGGTAAAAGAGGGCTAGATACAAATGAGGCGACTAGCCACCACCCCGCCAGCAAACAAGTAAGGGCAATGACCTGGTCACTAAATCTACTACTTTTCATTACAACCCCTTATAAAAAAGCTCAGGATTGAGCTGGGTGCCTGAGGGGTATGGTTTAAGCTCATCAATTATTTGATAAAAGTTCACAGCATCCTCAATCTGCTCTTGCGTAATATCGCTAGGGGTACCGGCTCGATAACCTGCAACAAGTCCCTGATAGATAGCATCATTCTCTGCTTTCATTAAAGGTCGAAGCGCTGTCCATGCTTCATCATCTATAGCCAGTTGCGCTTTTGCCTGTTTAACTGCCCGATAAAAACCCGCAACCAATGTCGGGTGCTGATCTTCTAAAGATTGATTAAAGAGGTAACCCAGCATAGGAATATCACTGGTTAATCCTAACCCTTTCATAACGTCCTTAAGGCTATATAACTTACTGTACCCCTCCGCTTCCAATCGAGCGCCGTAATGCCAAAATGTTGCAAGCATATCTAACTGACCACTTCTCAGTGCCTGATTTAGCAGTGGGGGCGCTCCAAACTGTATTTTTACATCATTCTGAAGGTCGATCCCCTCCTTCTTTGCCGCAGCACGTAGCAATACCCAACCTTTATTCAACGGCCCTCCAGCAATACCAACACGTTTACCTTTTAAATCTGAAAAGTTGAGTATATTGCTGTCTTTTGCAGCGATAATGCTCCCTATTTGTTGAGAAAATGGGATAAACCTCAGATTAGCTCCTTTCATATTTCGCTCAGTAACCCACAACCAATCAGAAACGATAAAGTCTGCATTACCTGAAGTGATTGCGATTCTCGCGGCAGATAAACTGGCAACGGGATCAATAACGAGATTAAAGCCGTTGTTATGGTCGAGTTGCTTATTTTTTAGGTGTTGTAATTCCCAGTTAACAGTACCGGAAGCAATGACAGTAACGCGCACCGTCGGTAACGGCTCCTTTGCCGCTAGATGTGTTGTAAAAATAATTAAAATACTAGAAAGGATTAACCGGAAAGAAATACGCATGGAATGCCTGTGATTCTGAATAAAATAGATGCTATAAAGCCCTTAACCAACATATGCTGCTAGGCTGTGTGTAAAAATAGTACTTTCGTACCTGTTTTTTTGCTCGATGGTAGGATTTTGACCAAGACTTTCGCAGGTTGTAATAGAGGCATAAAAAGAATGACAGGTAATTGACTATTTTATTACTCCGATTGTGCTTAGTAACTCTATTTATGTTGGGATCAACGATCGCTGTCGCTGCGACAAATTCTGATGCCTATGTGGAAGAGAGTGATGATGACTTTGGACTATTTAATGTAGATGGTTATCGGCTGTTTCGATATCGAAGCCCAACCCCCAACAGTAGTGAACATGCAGAGACCTTAACGCTATCAACATTATTAGCCTTACTTGAGAAAGACAAAAATGTTGTTTTGTTGGATGTTCAACCTCTCTTATGGAACCGCGTCTTTATCCAAAAAGAGCCTAGATTACATATTCCCGGTAGCCTCTGGCTGCCAAACGTAGGACGTGGTGAGTTAGAACCTGAGTGGGAAGAATATTTCCGCTCGAACCTAACGAAAATTACAGCAGGAAACAAGCAGCGCCCTATCGTTATATACTGCAGAGCTGATTGTTGGATGTCATGGAATGCCCTAAAACGCGCATCCTCATGGGGTTATAGCAGGTTATATTGGTATAGAAACGGGTCTGATGGTTGGATTGAAAACAATATGGAAACCTCAGTTGCTCAACCGATTCCGTTTCAGCCACAAGATGACCATTAACACCAGTTATTGAATAATAAATTGAAACTATACAACAAAGTTGTAACATAACTTGAAAATTACCCTTACAGTGTTGGTATGCAGGAACAGAAAGCCCAAGATGACCTATAGCACTGATTTCGGTGTTTATAATAAATATAATGAGATTGGAGAAGCATTGTGTACAAGATCCTAATCGCAGACGACCACCCGCTATTTCGTGAAGCTATCATTAATGTAATAGCAAATAGCTTTGACGACTGCAAAACACTCGAAACAGAAGATCTTGAGAGCGCGTTGGAGATTGCACAAGGAGAAGAAGATCTCGACTTGATTTTACTAGACCTTAATATGCCGGGCATGAATGGCTTGAATGGTTTAATAACATTAAGAAATGATCTGCCTACTGTTCCAGTCGTTATTGTTTCGGCAGAAGAAGATAAGCAGATCGTACTTCAAGCTATCACTTACGGTGCAGTTGGATTTATCACTAAATCATCGCCTCGTGAGCAGATGACAGATGCTTTACGACAGATTCTTGCCGGCAATGTATACCTCCCATCTGATATTATTCGAGCAAGTCAGCCTGATAATAAAAGGATGCACCGCAAAGATGACAACCAGATCCCTCCAGAACTGCTCTCATCCTTAACCCGTCGTCAGCTTTTAGTTCTTGAGCGCATGTCAAAAGGCGAATCAAATAAACAGATCGCTTACAACTTGAATATTGCTGAAACAACCGTAAAAGCACATGTCTCCGCTATTTTGCGTAAACTCGGTGTTCATAACCGCATCCAAGCAGTGCTATCTGCTGGTAATATTGATTTTAACGAGTATTTAAAACGTTAATCCTAAACAAATTTTCCTGTTGATCTAAAAAAACCGCAAATGCGGTTTTTTTTGTTTTATAGGACTACGTTTTAAAACTATGAACCAAGCATATGAATCAGCGTTGTTTTTAGTTTAAGTGGTTTAACCGGCTTGTTGACCAACATATAGTCAAGATCGCGTATCTCCTGATTTAACTCTTTACTGTAATTGGCGGTTATCATCAAAACGGGAAGGTTATGCGGTACTTCACTCGTGACTATTTTTGCCGCATTAAGTCCATTTTCGCCATTGTCTAAATGGTAGTCGGCAATCAAAATATCAACTGAATCATTATGGAAATTTACTTGCGACCTTAAATCATCTAAAGATAGCGCTGTGACAATATTACACCCCCAACCTGTTAGCAGAGTCTCCATTGCCTCACAAATAGCCGCATCATTATCTATAAGCCATACATCTGCATCCACTAAACGTTCAGTAATCATTGGTATTTGTGGGCCGGTCGCCACATTAGGAAGAAGCTGTTGCGCTTTAGGCACCTCCACCGCAAATACAGAACCTTTTCCTTCAATTGAGGACACTCTAATTTTATGGCCCAGCACCCTCGATATTTTATCAACTATAGCAAGCCCTAAGCCTAAGCCTTTCTCTTGCCCAGGTTGATCCTCCTGTAGTCGTTTAAACTCTTGAAAGATCTCAACCAATTTTTCTTTAGGGATACCAGAACCTGTATCCCACACCTCTATCCATAAGGTTTCAGCGGTATGTCGGCACCCTAATAATAATCGCCCTTGTTTAGTGTAACGAATAGCATTAGTCAGGAAATTACGCAGTATACGTGCCAGTAATTGAGAATCTGAGCGAATAACAGCATCACTATGAACACATTTAAAACCTAAGCCTTCAGCCCCCGCTAACTGTGAAAACTCCGCGGCTAAAGTATCAAAAAGCCCTTGTATACTAAAATTAACAACGTCAGCTTTAACTACACCGGCATCAAGCTTAGATATATCAACTAATGTTCGTAATAAGGATTCCACATCATCTAATGAGTTGGATACCGATTGGACAAGATTATAGTTTCTAGGGTCTTTAATCTGCTCCGATAATGCCCCAGAAAATAAACGAGCGGCATTTAACGGCTGTAAAAGATCATGACTAACGGCAGCAAGGAACTTTGTTTTAGATAGATTCGCTTGATCGGCTTCTTTTTTAGCTTCTCGGAGCCGTGCTTCGACCCCCGCTCTTTCTGTAATCTCTGAGCGAAGCTGATTGTTAAGCGCTGTAAGCGCCGAGGTTCTCTCTTCAACGCGCTGCTCTAGTAGCTGATGAGACAGTTCTAAAGCTTCCGCTGAGCGTCTACGTTCGGTTATATCGCGAATCATAACAAAGAAGCCATCCGGCTGACCGTCCTTATCAATATTCGCCACATAAGATTTGAGCATATAGCGTTGCTCGCCTCTAGCGTTTGTCTGCCAAACCTCGAAAGTTACACTTTCACCTGATAAAGCCCTTTCTACATAAGGCTCTACCTCTGCATACTGATCGTCAGTATAAACCTCATGAATGCTTTCTCCATTGAGCATACCGTGGGGTTTGCCAAACCATTCGTTATAAACTTTGTTGGTAAATAGATAATGTAAATTCTTATCTAGGTAAGCGATCAAGGCTGGAACGTTATCTGTAATTAGGCGTATCCATTGCTCACTTTGTCGCAGAGATTCTGCATAACGATGGCGCTCGGTAATATCTGTGTAGGTATTTACAAATCCTCCCTGAGGCATAGGGTGGGTTCGCACTTCAATAACTTGACCTAACCGCCCCGTCTGTTCAGAGGCTAAAACTTCACCCTGCTGTGCGGCCGTGAGTGCATGTTGAAGGATGGCATGATTATCCAACATAAGTGCAGCAAATGGAGGATAAGACTCAACTTGCTCGGCATCTACACCCATTAGATCAAGAAAGCGATCATTCCATAGCTCAACCCTTCCCTCCGGCGTTACTAATACAACCCCTTGAGAAAGGTTATCAACTGTACGTTGCAGTAGTTTAGTTTTTTGAGCTAGCGCTTGCTCTCTATCAGCGGTTTCTCGTTCTTTAATCGCTGTAATATCAGTATAGAGAATAACTAAACCACCATCTTGGGTTGGTCGTTCTGACATCTGCACCCAACGGCCATCACTTAAACGATAAACTTTACTGCCACTATTGGTTGCAGGGTACTCCTCATCAATTAAGCCGCTCATTCTTGCGAGACGAGTAATATCTTGAATAGTCGTGCCTGTTTTTACATCAAGGCCTGTTGATTCCCAAACATTGCTAAATTTGCTATTGAAGAGAACAATTTTCCGTTCTTGATCAAATAAAACAAAGGCATCAGAAATACTTTCGATTGCATCAACCACACGTTGGTTAGCTAAAGCGGCTTGATCATTAGCTTCTTTTAGATCTCGATGACTTGCTTTTAATTCAGATAAAACACTGTGTAGCGCATCGGTTCGTTCCCTTACTTGCTCAGCAAGCACAACGGAATGCTCAAACGCTGAGTAGGGATTCGCCCCTTGACTACCGCCGGCCTCTACACGCTCAATAAGCACACTGTTGATTTTACGAAGCTTGCGATTCTCTTCTTCTAAACGCTGTACTTGAGATTCAAGGCTTTCATCACTCATTGCGATTTCTCCCTATCGCTACCGCAGTGAAGGTCTGGTTTATATGTAGCCCTTCCATCTGTTCTCCGTAGGTGTTGAAGCCAATAACATTGTGCTTTTTTAACAGCTCGGAAACTTCATCAGAATAACCCTTAATTTCACATTCCATACGCCTTAGAAAGCAATCACAACCAATAATTAATTGCGGCTTACCTATTTTTTCTTCAATGGAGTCCAGTGTTTGAATAAGATCTACAACAAGATCTTTTGCATCCATAATTGTCAGCACTATGCCGTTTTCTACTGCACAGTAAAATTTGAGGCTTAAATCATCAGTAACTTGCTGTATAGAACGAACATAGTATTCATCACCCAGCTTTACAGCGATTGGGTTTAATGCGAATACTTGATGATTTAACTCCTCAACAGAGAGGCCTATAGCATCGGCGTATACTGAGGCTGCGGGTTCCGCATTTAACTCATACACACAACGGGCATCTACATCAGCAGCGGTGACAACTAATTTAATGTCTTTATGTTGCATATGGTGAGTACTAAATACTTCAAACTCATAAGCCGTATTCACCATCATGATCACTGCCGCGTCGGTGTGGAATTCACCATTATAAAAGACATGGGTTTTATAGTGATGAATATCATCAGCAGCTGAACCGCCAAAGTTTGGGATACTACCTAAGGCTGAATTTAACGTAACTAACACATTTTCTTCTTGAATGGATAGCCCATCTAAGAGCGTCAGTGCAAAGGTATTTCCTTTGATTGGAGCTACGTCTGCTTTTCTACAGCCTGCTATTAATTGATCAACCAGTGTTTGAGCATCGGTAAGGCTAAAATTATCTAAGCACTCTATCGATTGGGTATGAATAGAGAAATCAGTCGAACTAAAACCTATAGCAGTTATACAGCCTTGGCCGTAACCTAAAGGTGTGATCTCCCCTGCTGTAGTGCACCCAGAGACATCAACATTTTGAAACACTTGATTAATGGATTGAGCTAATAAAGGAAGGTCATACTCAGCGGAGCAAAAAAATATAACCGTTTTCAGATCTATTCCTGATAGCTGTTGCCCCAGATCTGCAGCTGCCTCTTTGGGGTCTGCACTAAATGATGCAGCAGTAATAAAAGCAGGTGTATTAGTCACAATGCTAATCCTCAGGAAGTAGGTTTTTTCTTTCCATTCTAGGACCTGCGACTCAATACCAATATACTACTTGAGTCCCCTTTTAATTAAATTTAAAAAAAGAGCTAAGCATTTGATAATGCCATTAAATGTTGATGATAATTAACATTGACAACATTGTCAGGGCAGGCCTTATCTACTGGCATAAGTGAGTCAAAAGCGCACGAAGTTTACTTGGTTTTACCGGCTTATTAATAACAGGCAATCCCATCTCCTTAAACATCTGACCCGATTCGCTGCTTCTATCAGCTGTCAAAATAAGGGCCGGAATTAATGAAGAGTAGTTTTCTCTTATTTGTGCTATTCCATCAGTACCTAGTAAGCCATTATCTAAATGGTAGTCCGCAAGAATAACATCAGGCGTAAACTCTTCATCTTGACAAAGTATAAGGGCTTCCTCTGCACTAGATGCAGTAATAATACTGCACCCCCATTGGCTGAGTAGCGCATCCATGCTGACAAGAATATTCTCTTCGTTATCAATGACCAAAATAGATAGATCATGAAGCATATTGATTTGCGGGGGATGTAATGGCGTGAGCTCAGGGCTATCCGAAAAGTGTTCAACAAAAGGCACATCCACAGAAAAGATCGAACCTTTCCCCTCTACAGATCTAACAGATAAGTCATGCCCTAATATAGTGGCTATACGTTCGACAATCGCCAAACCAAGTCCAACCCCTTGCCGGTCTTTAGCATTAGGCGTATCAAGTTGATTAAATTCTTTGAAAATAGCGTCCAGTTTATTGTCGGGAATACCTATACCTGTATCTAAGACCTGAATGCGAATAACATCTTTCTTTCGCCGACAGCCAACAAGCACTTTCCCCGCTGGGGTATATCTGATCGCATTACTAATTAGGTTGCGAATAATACGCAGCAGTAACCTTGAATCTGACTTCACAACCACACTACTTGACTGTAATCTCAGCTCTATCCCTTTATCTTCTGCTACCGGCTGGAATTCACTAACCATAGAATGAAGCAGATGATCTAATCTAAAACAGCTAACATCCAGTGTGACCGCATTTTGATCCAGTTTCGAGATATCGAGAAGATCGGTTAAAAGATCCTCGGCATTTTCTAATGCCATATGTACGCGCTCAACTAAATGGCCATCCTGCTGAGGCAAACTCCGCTCACGCAATGCTGATATAAGTAACCTAGCAGCGTTCATTGGTTGAAGCAGATCATGACTGGCGGCGGCCAAATACTTATCTTTACCTCGATTCGCCTCTTCTGCAGCCTCTTTAGCAATTTGAAGCTCTTTCTGTGCCCTCTCTCTATCACTAATCTCTTGCCAAAGCTTATTATTCAGGGAGACAAGCTCTTGCGTTCGGCTTGTAACACGCAGCTCTAACTCTTCATTTAATTGCTTTAGCTGTCCTTCTGTTTTCTTTCTTTCCGTTATATCTTTAATAAAAGCTTCAATAGTGGGATGTTCACCTTGATTATCTTTTAATAAAGCATTGATAGAAACGTGAATACACTGGCCATCCGCACGTAAAAATATGGTTTCAAACCCAGAAACCTTACCGGACTGTACGAGGTTATATCTAAAATCTTCATATGCATCTACGCAGCAAAATAGTAAAGATTCAAGATCAGTAACGGTATCGCAGAACTCCTTAGAGGATACATAGCCGCAAATATGGACTATAGCCGGATTGGCATTGAGTATGCCGCCATCTAGCTGCGCTTGAAATATCCCATGCTGGGCATTTTCAAATAACCATTTGTAACGGTTTTTCTCTTGTTCTAATTCATCAAGCTTACTAACAAGTTCAGAATAATAGTTTTTCCGGACGGAATGATTTCCCAAACCCATCAAATTAGTAAGGGTATCATTGGCGGCGTTAGAGTGCTTCTTCATATACTGCGGCTACATCTCGCTTGTTAGACTTTCTAGGATTTGTAAGTATACAAGGGTCAAGTAAGGCATGATCAGAAAGTATGGGTATATCGCTAATATGCACCCCGGTTTCTGCCATCTTTTGAGTGAGGCCTACATCTTTTTTCAATGTAATAACAGTATTCATCAGGCGGCTTTGAATCTGTTTTGTATTTAAACCTCGCGTATCAATCCCTAATGTCTCAGCGACTATTTTAAAACGCTCGTGTGCTTCTTTATAATTAAAGTCAATAACATGCTCTAACAACATCGCATTACATAACCCATGCGGGAGATCTAGATAGCCGCCCAAACTATGGGACATCGCATGCACAGCACCCAAAATAGCGTTAGAAAATGCTAAGCCCGCTTTCATCGACCCAAGCATAATTTGCTCTCGGGTTTTAATGTCATAAGGATTGGCAACTAGAGTTACAATATTTTCATTAATAAGTCGCATGGCATCAAGCGCATGCATATCCGTTAGTGGACCAGACCCTGTAGAAACAAAAGCTTCAATTGCGTGCACAAGTGCATCAATGCCTGTGCAAGCGCTTAAAAATGGATCCATTGTTATGGTTGTTTCAGGATCGATGAGTGACACATCAGGCACAACCGCTTTACTGACAATGGATATTTTAATCTTTTCAATAGGATCGGAAATAATAGCGAACTGAGATACGTC
Source organism: Neptuniibacter sp. 2_MG-2023 (assembly GCF_030547495.1). NCBI lineage: Bacteria > Pseudomonadati > Pseudomonadota > Gammaproteobacteria > Oceanospirillales > Oceanospirillaceae > Neptuniibacter > Neptuniibacter sp. 2_MG-2023. The sequence goes on from NZ_JAUOQC010000008.1 coordinate 157,523, forward strand.
CGCGGATGTGCCTGCCGTCGTGGGGATAAAGATCAAGGGAGGTATAGGTAAGTGAATAGTATCGATCCCTTCGTAATCAAGGATATGCTTACCGTTGGCGCTGACAATGCCAATCCCTTTTGCGCAATCCATAGGGCTTCCGCCACCAATAGCTACAATGACATTACATTGAGCTTCTTGATACACCTGCGCTCCACTCATCACTTCATTAGCGCGAGGATTGGGCGATACCTCAGTAAACGTTGTATATTCTATATCTGCTTCAGATAGAAGATTACAGATCTCATCTAACCACCCGGCGGCAACAACACCTGGATCAGAAACCACCAATACTTTTCGCGCACCAAAGGTTCGCGCATAATTCGCAACAGATTTGCGCGCCCCGACCCCAAAAATAATTTCAGGAGAAACGAACTTTCTAAGATTGGAGATATCACTACTCATCATGACTACCATACCCTACCCATCAATAACGGCTAGGTCTGCATTATTGTTATGACCGCATTTAAAGCTGTGTTAAATTAGAACGAAAAAGTCGTAGTAGAAAAAGCACTTAATTTTATTATTAGTTTTTGAGCGTACCTTAAGTCTTTTACTGATACTTATTACTAGTCATTATTAAGTCATATTTTGACCTTATAATAAGCCTGCACCTAAATGATGCAGGCGCACAATAAAGAGGACCTTTAGTACTAGTCTGGTCTATAACCCCTTCGCCCCAATACTGCACACCTTCAGAATCATACCCGAAATCACTAAAGGTACAAGCACACTAAGGTTTACCTATATCTGTTCTTCTGCCTGATACAACTCAACCATCAAGTTCATGATAATCGCTGCAACGTTTAACAAAAAATAAATCCGTATTTCCGGGGGCGACATGAAAAATAATAAAGCTAAACTGTTAGCAGTAGCAGTAGCAATGGGAATCAGCACTCAGGCCAGTGCTGCAATTGAACTGTATAACCAGGATGGCACGACCTTCGCTGCAGATGGTCACTTCAATGCTTTCTACGTTCACACTGATGACGATACTTCAGGCAATCAGTCTCGTGTACGCATGGGCTTTCTACCTAACTGGATCGGTTTTAATGTTAGCAAACAGATTGATGACTTAAAAGTTGGCGGTCGTTCTTCTTTCTGGGTAACAATCAACGATGGTGGCGGTACAAGTACTGCAACTGATACAGCTATCGATGTTCGTCAGTTCTACGGAACAGTAGACGGTGATTTCGGCCAAGTTCTTTTCGGTAAAGATTTTGGTCTATACGCTCGCAGCAACATTTTCTCTGATGAACTACTTCTAGGTACAGGTCTACCGCAGATTAATTCTGGCGGCGTAACATTTGGTAACATCTCAGTAGGCTACCCATACGCTACACCAAGTGCTCAGATCACTTACCGTTCACCAATGAACAACGGCTTCCAAGTTGCTGTAGGTATTCTAGATCCGGATTCTGGTGAAACTGCAGGTGCAGGCAACGAAGCACGCTTCGAAGGTGAAGTTACTTATGCAACTGACTTCGATGGTGGTAAATTCAATGCTTGGATTGGTGGCGCAACAGGCGAATCTAATACCGATGGTGGCAGCGTAGAAGGTATTGCATACGGTGCTCGTATTGCCATGTCTGGGTTCCAATTTACAGTTTCTGGTTTTGATCAGGAAGGTATTAGCTCTGTTTTGGCTGACAGCACAGTTGCAAGCAATGTTGAATCTGATGGTTACCTTGTTCAAGCATCTTATGGCGCTAACGGTCACCGTATTGTACTTTCTCACGGCGAGACAGATACTAATGCCGCAAGCGAGAATGAAATGGACTCTATTGCATACTTCTACGATATCAACAGCAACCTGAAACTAATTGCTGAATATGATATCGCAGACAACACTGCCGGTAACGATACTAAACAGTTCGCAATCGGTGCGGCTCTAACTTGGTAAGCCCTGCTTAAAAGTTAGAACCATTGGCCGCCGCTCTGTCCCCCCTTCTCCAGAGCCGCGGCCTTCTTTGTTTTTAATACCAGAAAACCTTCGCCGACAAGCCGAACCAATCCTCCCGCTTATTACACAGACACCTACACGAAACCCTTCGCATTAACCCCGCCAACCATTAACGCTTAAGGTCATGTGCTACAAAGCCTCGACATACTCAACGCAGCCGTATCAGCTCAGATTACAGATATATACTATAAAAACACTTCGCTAGATAAATCGAACCCGCAAAAGATAAACCATCTAAGGCAAGGTAAAATTAGGCGGGGTTATTTCAGGCAAAAAAAAGCCTGCTAAGAAGCAGGCGAAGTACGACGGTTAGAGCTTTAGATAGAAAACTCACAAACCAGAGAGTGGATGCAAAGAGCTAGGTAAGCTCTTTAGTGGGTCTATTATCAGGCTTAATGGAAGTGATTTATGCTCTGCAACAGAACGATTTTATCTAATACTTTAGTTTCCATCCGTAAGATACGACTTGTTGTGCTATACAACAACATAGACAAAATCAGAATAAGCGAAGGCAAGAAAACAAGGGATGGTTAAGACTAACAATAGAGAGAAGTGTTACTGAATTTAGGGTAGATACTTTCTATAAAAACGAAGCTCCTCCGCCAACACACACACTACATTCTCTTTCTGACGAAAGCCGTGCCCCTCATCACTAAAGTAATGAGCTTCAACATCAACGCCTTTACCCTTCAGCTCAGCGACCATAGCGCGAGTCTGCTCAGGGAGTACAACTTTATCTTTTTCGCCCTGAAAAAAGATAACAGGGGATCCTATATCGGCAGCGTGATAAATAGGCGATAAAGATCTGTATCGCTCAGCATCAACTATAGGATCGCCAATCAACCAGCCAAGGTAATGAGACTCAAATTTATGGGTGCAATCATTCAGCACCGCCGGATCAGTAACACCATAGAGGCTTGCTCCAGCAGTGAACAGATCAAGCTGACATAAGGCATTTAGCGCACTATATCCTCCCGAGCTATTCCCTCGAATAAACACAGCACTAGGATCCGCAACACCTTCATTAATCAAAGAGGTAACCGCTAAGCTAATATCATTAACTTCAATGTCACCCCAAGCATGCTCAAGCGCTAATCTATAGCTTCGGCCATAATTACTACTGCCTCTATAATTGAGGTCAAGCACCGAGAACCCCCGTTGCGTCCAATACTGAAGTTTTAAATTCAATACCGGGTAGCTAGCGGCTGTAGGCCCCCCATGCAGAAAAACAACAAGCGGCTTACTCTCTTCACTTTCGCTATAACGATGGTTTTTAGCTGGGTATAAATACCCATAGCAACGATCCTTTCCTGAACCAAACACACGTGCTTTTGGCTCAGAACAGTCCGTTTTATCTAAAGGAGCCCCTCCTCCAGTTAAACGCCTAAATTGAAGTGACTCATTGACCTCAATAACTGCATCTAAGCGATCTAGAGAGCTAGCTATTGCATATAATTTCCCATTTGAGACCTGCAATGAGTGAAAATAACTCATTGTGTCTTTTTTAACACGACAACCCTGATGGTAAAGCTCACTTCCTTCATGTGCGATCAATAGATGCGATATACCAGAATCTGTACAGGCATAATGTCTTAAACCAGACTGCCATGGTGCAGAGATCATATCTTGTGGAGAGGACAGATGCGGTTCTAAAGCGCCATTAAGAGCGTCATAACGATAGATATTCCACCACCCATCACGATCACTAACCACATATAACTGCCCATCAGGACAGTAAAGCGGCTGCGATAGAGCCTCTTTGCTCGCCCGCCCTGCTATTACGCTGACAGCAAGATCTTTAAGTTGAAGAGAAACCAGCTCCGTGGATATCCAAGGTTGAAATGGATGATTCCATGCAATAAATGCTAACTCGTTATTCTGTGGATTAAGTGTAGGGTAGCTATAAAAACTATAGCCTTCATGAAGCAACTTTACTTTGCCTGTAGTTAAAGAGATCGCAACTAGGCGATTGATAACATTGTCAGAGTTATGCTGCTCTTCTACCGCTATAATTTGACGGTTAGGCTGATCCCACACAGGCTCTATAAAACGAGAATTAATTTCTGCTGTGATCTGCTGACAAGAAGGCAAGGAATCCGATAAGTTTTTTTGCAGATAGAGCTGCTGATCATATTCATTGACGAAAATGAGCCCTTCATCAACAAAACACCAGCTTTGCCCACCATACTCATGCACTTTGCTACGAACACTATATTCTGTAGGCGTAATATCAACGATCGCCCCCTCTTTTTCATAACATAAAACACAGCGGGAGTGATCGTCGGGCCTAAGCTCTACCCAGTAAGGCACTCCGTCAAATGAGCATCGCAGTTGGCTATATTCAACATTAGCGCTGACTACTTTTTGCTCACTTAGTTCTGTAGACCAGAACCCCGGGCGCGCCTTTTCATTAAACTTAGGAATCGAATCTGCTTTCAACATTAACTCTTAGCAAATACTTTAGAGTTACGCTCATTTCTGAAGGTAAACTCATCAGGATTATTAACCACTGCTTCTGCGCGTTCCCGCGCTTCTTCGATCAGGTGATGATGCTCCGACTTGGCACAGACCGGATCCGCATTGTACATATCCCCTGTCAGCATAAAGGCCTGACAGTGACAGCCACCAAAGTCTTTATCTTTCTCATCACAGCTACGGCAAGGCTCTTTCATCCATGCATTACCACGGAAGTGATTAAACCCAGGACTCGTATCCCAGATCTCTTGCAAGCTCATCTCAGTGACATTGGGGAACTCGATCGGCAACATACGTGCACTATGGCAAGGAAGCGCTTTACCATCCGGTGTAACCGTCAGGAACACTTGCCCCCAACCGTTCATGCAGCCTTTAGGCCGCTCTTCGTAGTAATCGGGCGTGACGAAGATCAGCTTGATCGGATTACCTTCAGCCGCCAGTTTGGCACGATACTCATTGGTAATACGTTCAGCCCGCTCGAGTTGCGCACGGGTCGGTAGGAGCTGCTCTACGTTTTCATAAGCCCAGCCGTAGTATTGACAGGTGGCTAACTCAACATAGTCTGCATCAAGCTCAACACACAGCTCTATAATACGGTCGATACGATCGATATTATGCCGATGGGTCACGAAGTTAAGCACCATCGGATAACCTTGGGCTTTAACCTCTTTGGCCATTTTCAGCTTTTGTTCAAAGGCTTTTTTCGAGCCTGACAGCATACTATTAACGGATTCGTCACTGGCCTGAAAGCTGACTTGGATATGATCTAAACCCGCTTGCTGGAACTCAGCCATTTTATGTTCATTCAGGCCGACACCTGAAGTGATCAGGTTCGTGTAGTACCCCATCTCATGGGCGCCCCCGATCAGTTGGATCAGGTCCTGTCGTACTAAAGGCTCACCGCCTGAAAAACCCAACTGAACCGCCCCCAGATCTCGCCCTTGCTGGAAAACATCCAACCATTGCTGGGTGGTGAGTTCACCACCAAAGTCAGAAAAATCAAGCGGGTTGGAGCAGTATGGGCATTGCAGTGGGCATTTATAGGTCAGCTCAGCGAGCAGCCAAAGAGGCTGCCCGTGAGATTTGTCATCGCTAATAATCGGCGGTGTCGGTTGTGCGTTACAAGGTGATCCAGTGTTGGCCATGTGCTTCTCCTAGAAACTCGATAATATCGCCACTCAGATCACCCGCATCGGGGAACTTGGCTTCCAGCTCTGATGTAATGGCCGCGACGGAACGCTCGCCATCCACTAAACCTAGAATCTCTCCAGCGGGACCGTTGAGTTGAATCATCCCTTCAGGGTAAAGCAACACAAAACAGTTCTGTGCTTTTTCCCATTGAAAGCGAAACATCTTATTTAACACCGGCACTGAGGCCGCTGTTATCTCAATATCACTCATTAAATAGCCCTTTATGATAAACCCGTTGATCCGTCACGGTATGGTACGGTGGACGTTTCAGCTCATAGGCCATGGTCATTGCATCCAGCATGCTCCAGAGGACATCCAGTTTAAACTGGAGGATCTCAAGCATACGCTCTTGCTGTTCACGGGTGGTGTAGTGATCTAGGGTAATACCTAACCCATGCTCCACATCACGACGGGCTTCCGTTAGACGGTTTTT
>NZ_JAUOQC010000009.1:0-145146 GCF_030547495.1 Neptuniibacter sp. 2_MG-2023
GCCGATGGTAGTGTGGGGTTTCCCCATGTGAGAGTAGGTCATCGCCAAGCATTTATTTAGAGAAACCCCGGTTACTACGTAGCCGGGGTTTTTTGCGTCTGGGGCTTAGGGTTTAGGCCTTTGGACGTACCGCTACCTTTTAGCGGTTGCGTTATTGACGGCTAAGAGGAGTGTTATCTTGGTTTCTGTTATTCTTGTTGTACGCGAGTTTATTTATAATGTGACTAATAAATAATGGTGCTTAAGCATTCTGGTTTTTGTTTAAGTCTGGTCATTGTATTTGCCTATCCTAAGTGGTTTCTGTTTTATGTCTGAAGAATATATCTATCTTTTAATAATTTTATTATCAGTTATCTGCTTGTTTTTAATTGTGTTTATTAGACATAAATATCAGCAGATTAAGGCAGCTCAATCTGCGGTAAAAGAACAGGAGGAAAAGGTTGCCGAGCGATATGAGGAGCAGCGTGCTTATCTTATTGAGAGCATAAAGATACTTGCTAGGGCGTATGGGAATGATGAGCGGTTAACCTGCACAGAGGCATGTATGCGGCTATGTGCTCTGTTATCTTCATTATCACCTCCACTTTTAGAGAAACCTGAGTTAGTAGTGATTAGGGAGGTTCACCGTAAAACGGAACATATACCGATTAAAGACAAATGGAAAGCACTGTCAAAACAAGAGCGTTGGGGTTTTAGTAAAGAGATGGCTAAGGTGGAAGCGGAGCATGAGAGTGATCTCTTACTGGCTGTTGAGTATCTTGTTAATTATGACTTTAATTTAATCGTTAACTGATCGTGATAGAGTTTATTCTTGTTTTTTTTATTAGTTTGTTGGTTTTATTAGGTGTAGCACTGGCGCTTGCATTTGGTAAAGCGCCGACATACAGACCGAGTCGGCAAGAAATTTTAAGCCTGCTTGTGGATGTAATGGAGAAAAGTGCTTCTACTGAGCGTTGGGAAATGTTTCTCTCTTTACCTATTAATCATGACCCTGAGCTAGAAAACGTAAGGAAAGAGTGTTCGTTGCTTGTTTTTAGTAGAGAGGGTGAACTAACAGAAGGCATCAATGGAGCATTATTGAATAAAGCCACGATGGCTGAGCTTAGGGCTATCGCCGTCCGTTTGAACCGTATTGTAAAAGCTGAGCCTATATCTAAACTGTTTTAATGACTTGGCTCCTCATGTTTAATAATGCGCTTAATTTGCCATAAAGCTTTCCATATATCTCTATAATTATTCTTATGTAAAGCATCATGTAATCTATGGCCTGCTGCTTCCAATTCTGGTATTTCATATAGTCCTGCAAGGCCTAACAGTTGATGGCAGTGGCTCTTCATTAATTTCAAATTATTGCTTTGGAATCCAGACATTAGTCTTTCTATTTGTTTGTTTAGTTCCTCTGTTAGAAGCGCATTATCTATATTGTATTTTTCTAATTCTAAGGACTCTTTCGCAGGTGTTGTAGATTGGGGTGGTAAGCTCTTAGAGGCAAGGAATTTTTCGATGGTGTGACAGAGTTCATGATCATTAATAGGTTTGAGTAATACATGGTTAACACCCGCATTCATTAATTTCTGGTGTTCGCTAGTAATGACGTTTGCTGTCAGCGCGACAATAGGGACGGTGTTATTGACTAAACGTATCTGTCTTGTTGCTTCTATGCCATCCATGACCGGCATATGTACATCCATTAATATGAGGTCAGGATTGTATTTTGTTGTTTGCTGAATAGCTTGCTCACCGGTTATGGCTTCAATTACATTGACCTTTGATTGCTCTAATATTTTACGTACAAGCAAACGGTTAAAGTCATTATCTTCAGCAACCAATATAGTGCACTCATCTTGGACGCATAGTTCTTGGTTTTTCTCTTGCTCTAGTAATTTATGTGGTTCAGGGAAGAGCGCATTCAGTAGTAACTGGGTTCTCGGGGGCTTTCTAAGTTGTATCACTTTATGTGAGAGTGCCAGCGGGAGTGGATGACCACAGAGCAGTATTAACCTGCCATTAAAAGACTGTAGCAATGTTTGGATATTATCTAGACTCGCTTTTGAGACTTCTTTTGTATTTAGCCCCCAAATAATAGTGTCTTTATCCGATAGGTTGCGCAGTTTCAGCAGCTCTTCCTCACAAGTCACTTCTGTTATATCGGCATTTAATTGAGCGAGTTGTTGTTGAACTCCGCGTCTTACTAATGGCATTCTGTCGAAAAGTATAACTCTGCCTAGTTGATATGCGGGCGCATCTTGTTGATGAGGGCTGATCGTGAATGGGATAGTTAACCGGATGCTGGTACCTTTGCCCTCTTGGCTAGATAGCGTGATGTTACCTTTCATTAATTCCGTGAGTCGTTTTGAGATGACTAAGCCAAGACCAGACCCACCAAAACGTCTTGTAATAGATGTATCTGCCTGGCTAAAAGCTTGAAATAAACCATCAATACAATCGTTAGGTATGCCTACCCCGGTATCTTCAACTGTTATTTTAAGCTCTGTTTTAATGGTGTTGTTTTTGTTTTGCTCGACATGAATACATATATAGCCGCTGTCCGTGAATTTGACCGCGTTACTGACAAGGTTCGATATGATTTGTTTTAGTCTTACTGGATCGCCGATAAGGAGTTTGGGTGTTTCTGGAGCTATATCAATGACGAACTCAAGCCCTTTTTCATGGGCTGCTGCTGTTTGCATCTCTAAGACGTCAAGTATGCACGCTTCGAAATCAAAGGCTATTTGCTCTAGCTCTACGGCATTGGATTCTAGTTTGGAGTAATCCAGTATATCGTCAATTATTGATAGTAATAAACTGGATGTTAAGTTGATAATTCGAGTGTATTCTTGTTGCTCTAGGCTCAATTCGGTTTGATCTAGTAGACGCGCAAAGCCTGATACGGAAGTGAGCGGGGTTCGTAGCTCGTGACTCATACGGGCTAAAAATTCATCTTTAGCAATGTTTGCGCTGTCTGCATTTTTTCGTGCTTTATCTAGAGCTTGGTTTTGTTTTTCAAGGTGCACTAAGGTGGAACGTAGTCTTTTTGTTGCTTTATCAACCCTACTTTCTAAGGTTTGATTGGATTCCTGTACTCTTTGTGCAAGCCTGTTTATACCTTGTGCTAGGGAGCGCAGTTCCCCTGTGCTGGATAAGCTTGCTCGTGTTTCAAGGTGGCCGTGTTGTAACATTTCTATAACATGGGTAAGGCCGAGAATTGGGTTGGTTATACGCTGCCCAAATCGAGAAGCTATAAATACAGTGACTAATAAACCGATAAACGCCAGAATAATTCCTTTAATTAAAATTTCTAGCTGCCTTGCTTGTGTCGGTTTTTCGGACAGAATAATCACAACCCAGCCGATAAATTCGGGTTCTTGCTCTTCAATAAGAAAATCGGGTGTGTCAATTATATCAACCCCTGTCGCCACAACAGGGTGTAGGAAGTAGACTTGATTGTCTTTACGTAAGGGGTAACCGGCATTTTTATTTAACTGTGCGCCTTGTTTATTGCCTCTAACTAATGTTTCAAATGTAGGGGTAAGAAACACTATATCATCAACTTCATTGGTTTTAGTCGCAGATCTAATTAAGCCCTGTAATATTTCAGTGTTACCAACTAATAACCCAAATTCTGCAGATGTTGCCATCATCTGAGCCATTGTTTGGCCTTTATCAATCAAAGCACTTTGTGCGTCATCTAAGCGGGTATTGATAAAGTATCCCCCTAGTAAAAGGGTGATCATAGTTAACGGCAGAAGTGTGATAATTAAAACACGCTGCCTTATACCGAATGAATACCTTCTCATTTCTCAAGCTCTATCAATTGCTTGGTGAGTTCTTCTTCTGATGGGATCGTTAAGTGTAATGATTTCGCTGCTGTTGGATTGGTGGATACATGGAAATAGTGAGGATATGCGGGCTTTGGCAAGATACTTTTGTTGGCATTGTTATTAACTAACTCAGCGGTTTGTTTGCCTAAGTCTGCAGGTGATGAATACACAGCGGCTAAGGCCCCAGCTTCGACATATTTTTTGGAAAAGCCAATTAGAGGTACGTGTTGCTTAAAAGATATATATAAAATCCATTTCGCGGTTGTTCTATTAAAAACTGATTTATCAGGGAGCGATAAAAAAATATCAGCGCTTTTTATTAGTGGTTGTAATTTGTGTATGGGGTTATCTGTTTCTTGCAACGTTTCATATTTTAGTTCTAGCTGGTGCAAGTTGGTGGCTGCTTTTAGTAGGTCCAAGTCATTAGCTGAGTGAGGACCTAAAGCGGTTGCAATAGATTTAGCATCAGGGGTAATCAGTTTGGCTAAGGCTAATTGTCGAGAGTAGGGTTGGTCTAAGTATACGGCTGTAACCGTCCCCTTTTTTATCCGTGGGTGGTTTTTGTATTTGAGTAGTAGTGAATTGTAGGTTTGTCTTGGGATAAAGCTAATAATGAGATTCTTGTTGTCAGGAACCAGCTGAAATAGCTTATCACCGGCGTTTGCGCCTAATGCGATTACTTGTTGATAATTTTTATGGTCATAATTATTCAGTGAGAGCTCGCGTGCTGTAATCACTTTAGATGGGCTTTTTAGTTCAGATACTAGAGTATCAGCCACATCTTGATAGCTGGGAAGTTGCCGGCTTAGAACGATTAAATTATCGGCATTTGAGCAAGGGATAAAAAAAACACAAGACAAAACAAAGCCTATCAGTGGCGTGAACCATTGATGAAAGATGGGCTTTTGAGTATATCTATGGTTCATCTACAGTCCGTTGTAGTAAATAAAAAGTTATTAAAAGTCTAATTGAAGCTGGATATAGGCTCTGCGGTCAAAAATATTATATTCGTAAAAATCCTCATAAGGATCATCGAAAAGGTTCTGAACAATGAGACGTGTGTTTAACACGGTGTTTTTTAATCTAAATGAATCACTAAGTATTAAATCAGTTCGGCGATATTGCTCTCTGTGACTACCTTCAAGCCAATTTACTTTAGACATGTAGTATTGGGCCGCACTAATGGATAAGGTGTTAGTCGCTTTCCACTCCGTAAGTAGGGCTGCGGTATGCATCGGGGTTCTATCATCTAAAGAGTCTATATCTCTGCCGTAACCGCGGTCACGTTCTCCTTTTGTATTAATATAGCTATAGTTTGTTAGCACTGAGAAGTTGGGGTGAGGCTGGAGTTTGAATTGAAACTCTGCACCTATGTTTTTCCACTTTGCTGAGTTAGTTAACATTCGATAGCCATCATCAACGTCATCCACTCCTAATGCATTTATATAGTAGCTGTTAAATGCGTTATCGATCTTTTCAGTGAATACACGTATGTCTAAGAAGCTGCCGGTTTCTTTCCATTGATGAAAGTAGCCTAGTTCATAGGAAGTTAATTCTTCTGGCTCTAAATCAGGGTTGGGAATAGCAACTAGATCATAATACCCCCCACTATTATTAAGTAAGGCCGACAGGCCATTTTTTTCCAGTAAGGAGGGGGTTCTATAGGCTTTGGTGGCAGAGACACGTATGGTCGAACTGGGTGTTAGAGAATAATTTGCGGCAAGTCTGGGTGAAAAATGCGCAGCCGCAATGCTTGTTGATTCAAACATGCCTCCAGCGTTAAAGGCGAGTTGTTGAAGTGGTTTCCATTGTACATTGCCAAACAGACGCCATTTATCTTCGGTAACCGTTCCTTGATTCACGAGGAGTGTGTCACTTTTTGCTGATTCGCTTCTGTAGCCTAAGCCCCAAATAGTGGAAATATTAGAATTTGGATTGTAACGGTGCTCGAGCTCTAAGTCATAAAGGTGCATTGTTCCATGTTCACTACCTAGTGGTTGCTGTGTCCCTGCAATACTTCCCAAATTATTAATGTTTAAATTAATTAATTGTTGCGCACTTTGGATATCAATTTTTTCTATATGGGAAATAGCAGATGCTGCGCTGGTAAATTCTTCTTCTAAGTCTAGATAGTTATGAGTAAAGCGGATTCCTAACTCATTTTCAGCGTCTAGAATATGATTCCAGCGTATATGTTGGAAGTTAGACTCATGTTCACGTGGTGAAAAGTTATTATCTATATTGTCGGCTTGGCCTAAATAAATAAACCCGCTACTAACACCCATATTGAAATCTATAGTATCTGCAAAAGAGGGGGTGTATGTGCCTGATAAATTAACGACACGATTGAGGAAACCATCGTCATAAATATTGTAGCCATCGTTTTCTTCAAAATGAGTCGATAGCCTATATGCGATGGAATCAGAGGTTTCACTGTGCGAAAAACCGTATTGTTGACTGTTTAGTGCACCTTGGGTCGTGCTTAGCTTGTTGTTTTGATCTGATATTGGGCTCTTAGTTACTATATTAATCGCACCTAAAAAAGCATTAGAGCCATAAGCTGGGGCATTAGAGCCACGAACGACTTCAATATAATCTATATCTTGCACGGTTATACCGATGGTTTCCCAAGCAACAGTAGATAGCAGTGGTAGATAGACAGAATGCCCATTGATCATCACTTCCATGCGGCCTGGATGGTCATCAGACATGCCGTGATAGGTTGCAGCAGAGCGGTTAGCGGTTACATTGTAACTTTGCATACCTGGGACCATGCGCAGCACATCAGTAATCTTCAGTGCACCCATCGCACGTATATCTTTTTGCGACAATATAGTAATGGAGGCGGGAGCTTCAGTTAGTTTTTGAGTTTGTCTTGTTGCAGAAAAAACTTGCGGGATATCAATGAAGATATCCTCTTCTGTAAATTCAGGAAGTGGAGTGTTTTCTTTGGCCTCAGCTCCAGCTACTAAAATGAAAACAGGTAGTATAATGCTGAGTAGGTTTTTTACTGTCCACGTTTGAGTCATTGTTATTTTCTTTTGTCCCATAGAAGCCGTTATCAGGCACTCGATGTTTCATGGTGCCTAAATGCCTGTTTTGTTTTTATATTTTTCGGCCGACATAAATAATAATTATACCCATGATGATCGCTTCAAAGATAAAACCGTTGTTTTCTAGTATCCAAGCCATATATCTAATGTCTTTGCGAAGCCTGTAGTCAGGACATATTACCGTATAATCTATCTGAGAGTAACTTCTTGAAAGTATAAGATAGATAGGGGGTGTTTTCACTGTATTGAGTGTTATTGATGTGTTGGAAGCCTGAGAAATCTAGAACTCTCTGTTTTGAACATTCCCCGTCAATGACGACTAGATAGCAGTCTATATCGTCGTTAAATCGATATAAGGTTAGCGCACATTAGGCAATAATGAGCCTTTGTTTGCCTGTAAAGTATACAGACGTTGCTGTTTAGCTCACAGGTAATGCAAAGGCAAAAGAAGGCTAATCTAAGGATAATAAAGTTTGCAGCTTATCAGCAGTTGATCTCATATTGTCGATGTTTTTACGCATGGCGGCGAGACTCGTACGGGCATCAGGTGCATGTACTGCTAAACCGGCAATAACATTGTTACGTTGATCGAAAATTGGCACCGCTAATGCTACTAATCCGACAATATCTTCACCAATGTTCTCTGCATATCCCTGCTTTTTTATCTTATGACATTCGGCAAGTAGTAATTCGGGGTCGGTAATAGTTTTGGGTGTATAGGCCTCTAATGTCATATTCTGTAGAGTTGCGTTGAGTATCGATTCAGGAAGGTAAGCCAAGAGTAATTTACCAATAGCTGTGCAGTGAGACTTGACGCGACTCCCAGGATTGAGCTGTACCCGCAGAGGCCAGTCACATTCGACACGATCAATATAAATCACTTCATTTTGTTCGAGAATGCCAATGTTAACGGTTTCTTGGAAAGTGTCGCCCAGTTCTTTGAGCATCGCATGGGTTGAAAGTGATTGATTTAACGATACGATGGTCGAGATACCTAGTTGTCGCATACGGTGGCCTAAACGAAACTTTTCGGGGTGAACATCTCGCTCTAATAAACCTAAACCTTCTAGTTGTTTGATAATACGGTGAACAGATTGTTTTGGTAGGTTTACATCGCTCACGACGTCAGCTAAACGAAGGGGTTTTCTATGTTGCCCAAAACACTCTAATACAGTAAACGCACGGTCAATAGCAGAGCTCAAGTGAATACCCTCTTTATAGACATAACTTATAACAGATGAATAATAAATTGAATTAGCTGACCTGTTGCCAGTAACCCAGATATTAACATTAAAACTAAAGTGCAAAAACGGAATTGTGTTGCATTTAAACGGTTGAATAATTTCTGCCCAATATACATTCCACTAAACATGGCAATACAAAGCACGGCCAATGTTTTGATATTAAGCAAGAGTGCGGGCACTTGAGTTAACATGGGAATGAGGGCCAAGGTGCCAGCAAAAAGAAAAAATACAGACATAATTTGTCTTTTTTGACGTTTTTCTAAGGTTGTATCGGCATGGAGTACCGCTAATATAGGGGGGCCAGAAACGCCTGCTAAGCCATGCATAAAGCCGGAAATAAAACCAACGGTTACCCATTGTTTAACTGATAAAGTGGCATTAAAGGACACGCCTTTTGCGATTAAAAATAAAGCGCAAAAGATACACAGTGTCACTATAAGCTGAACCGCAATCGGGGGCGTGATGATTAAAAAAGCGACCCCTGGTAATAAACCAGTTAATGAAAAGAGTAAAAGTTTCATAGCATAATCCCACTCTTTCTTCGTCAGGTTAGAAAATGCAATGGGTATAGCGCTAGCTGTTTGAAACAACATAGTTATAGCAACTGCGCTAACGGGTTCTAAAAAAAACGACAGAATAGGTATTGCAATAAGTGCAAAGCCAAACCCTGTTGCCGTTCTGACGATAGAGGCAAGAAAGATAGTCGCAGCTAATAGAATGATCAAACTGTCAAACATGTTGACCTTTCGTTTCTGCTTGCGTCGCAGTTATGCACGGAAGGAGCTGTGCAGCGGCGGCTAACAAATGCTGATCTTGGCCTCTTTTGGCAATGAGCTGTACGTTTGTTGGGAAGCCTTGCTCAAAACCAATAGGTAAGTTAATTGCTGGCATACCAAGTAGCGTCCAAAGCCGTTGGGTATCACGGGAACCTGTACCATCGCCTAACTTGGGAGGTAGGCCGGTTACCGACGGGAACACAATAATGTCATGATCGTTTAGCCACGTATCAACTAGCGTTTCCATCTGTGTCCGTGCCTTTAAACTTTGTTGATAGGCTTGTTTTGTAATGCCTTTTCCTTTTGTTAAAAAGCTTTGCAGGTATTCGCTAGTATCCTTGTTATTGAGCAGCGTATCTCCCCAATGCTGATACATTTCGTAGCATAAAATAGAGTGGGTCACTTGTTCCTCTTGTGAAGTAATGGATTGGTCAAGGGAGACTTCGCAGTACTCTATAGCTTGGCTTTTTAGTTGTTTTTTGATGTGTGTTATACGTGCTTGCCAGGCATATTCATCGTCCATAGCAAACCAAGGTTTTAAAAGTAGCACTTTAAAGGGTAGTGCTTTTTTGTCGGTGAATGTGTTGGGATAAAGCTGATTCAGAGTGGTAGTTAAACGATCTAGTGAGTCGGCAAAATAACCGAGATGATCAAGGGTCGTACTAAGGTTGAGAACGCCAGTTAATGAACCAATACTCTTGCTGGGCTTAAAGCCAACGGCACCACAGTAAGCCGCTGGGCGGATAATAGAACCAATGGTTTGCGTACCTAAAGCGAAGGGGAGTAGTCCCGCGCCTACGGCTGCTGCTGAGCCACTGGATGAGCCGCCGGGTGTATGGCCACTGTGCCATGGGTTAACGGTACTGGTTTCTTTGGCGATGGCCATTTCAGTTGAACGGGTAATACCAACTAATTGTGCACCGAGTTGCTGTAGTTGTTGCACAATGTCAGCATCGTGCATGGGGATGCGTCCGGTAAATGCCTGACAACCTAAGTTACACACATAGCCTTGCGCGTCGATAACTTCTTTTACCGCAAAGCACATGCCTTTTAAGGGTAATGTGGAGAGCGCATTATGAGTGGGTGCTTCACTTAATGCGACAGGTTGGGTTTCGATGGTTGAAAATGCATCGATAGAAGATGACTGGATTCGGTTAATAACCGCTTGAGTGTACTGTTTAATCCCTATTTCTGAATCATTGTTTACTTCTAATGGTTGGCAAGTCGCAGATGACGCATCATTCGGATTAAATAAATGATTATTAGTATGTGACATAGTGAATTAATCCGCCGTAAGTGATTTTGGTTTAGCACCGTAATTTTTAGCTATTTCGTCGGTGAGTTGACTTAAAATTTGAGCTTCTAACTCTCTAAACTCTAATGACTTTTTATCTCGCGGATACGGCAGCTTAATCTCAATATCTAATTTTATTTTTCCCGGACGGTTAGTGATAACTACAATACGGTTAGCTAGAACTAAGGCTTCTTGGACTGAGTGGGTAATTAAGACGACGGTTTTTTCGTATTCTTTCCATATAGCTAATAGCTCGTCTTGCAGCATGCTTCGTGTTAATGCATCTAGCGCGCCAAAGGGCTCATCCATTAAAATAATAGAGGGGTTAGTGCAAAATACGCGAGCTAAAGCGACGCGCTGCTTCATGCCGCCCGATAACGCCATAATGCTGGCATTGGCAAATTCCTGTAGACCGACTAATTCTAAAAAAGAGTGAACAATTTTTTTGCGCTCTTCGGCAGGAACTTGCATTTGTTTTAAGCCGAACTCAACATTTTCACTCACGCTCAACCAAGGGAAAAGCGCATATTGCTGGAAGACCATGCCGCGATCGATACTGGGTTGGGTGATTTTCTCGCCGTCAACCCAAACACTTCCAGCGGTTGCGCTTTCAAAGCCTGCAATAATATTGAGTAGGGTGCTTTTACCGCAGCCTGATGGGCCGATAACCGCAACAAACTCGCCTGCTTTAATATCTAAGTTAACGGGTTTTAGTGCCTCTATACCTTCACCTTCGGCGTTATAAAACATTTTGCTAACATTCTGAATTAAAATGCCTTTACTGCTGCTTTTTTGTGCGATTTGATTGTTACTCATGACTGCCCCCAGTTTACTTTTTTACCAATGAGTCGAAAGATTGAATCGATAAGTACACCTAAGACACCAATCACGACCATGCCTGCAAGGACTAAATCTGAGCGCAAAATTTCCATACCATCCGAAATCAAAAAGCCTAAGCCGTTTTGTGCGGCAACCAGTTCAGCGGCAATAATAGCGGCCCAACCTGTGCCAAATGCGATACGCATACCTACTAAAATGGTTGGCATCGCTGCGGGTAAAATAACCTTGATAAATAACTTAAACGAACTATCGCAGCCTAATATTTTCCCTGCTCGGATCATGACCGGGTCGACTGCTTTTACGCCTGATACGGTGTTCAGTAACATAGGGAAAAAGGTCGCAACAAAAATGATAAATATTTTTCCTGATTCGCCAATACCAAACCATAAAATGGCTAATGGTATCCAAGCTAACGGAGATATAGGTCGAAAGAGCTCGACGACTGGGTCAAATACTTTTTCAAAGCGTGCGTTGGTACCTTGTATAAGGCCAAGAGGAATAGCGATGAGTGCAGCTAAACACCAAGCGGATACCACACGCGATAAACTAGCGCTGATATGAATAAACAGTTCACCCGACTGAATCAGCTCCCATAAGGTATTAGCTGTTTTAAAAGGGCTGGGTAAAATCGCCGGGCTAGGTTGTAGCAGGAAAACGACTATTTGCCATACAGTAATAATAGCTAAGCCCGCGATGAAGTAGGGTAAAGCACCCTGTAATGGTTTAATGCGTTTGAGCATGGATCTTCTCCGTAAATGAATGTGCTGGCGAGAGGTCTCTAGTTACACCGTGGCGTAACCGGAGACCTAGATTGGCCATTACTTCATCGCATTCTTTGCAAAGGTTTCATTGAATTTTGGAGTATCATTTGCTTCTAAAATACCGGCGTTTTGTAAGAACGTAGTAAATTTTTCAACGGTTGATGCATCAGGGCTGATGTCTGTGCTGTAAACTGATATCTGCTGATTAATAGAAAACGAGATGACGTCTTTCGGGAAACCAATCTCTTTTTGCCAGTAGTCTATAGCGGTTTCGGGCTCGCTTTTGATCAACTCAATGGCTTGGACTATAGAGCTCATCAAGTCTTGTACTAACTCGGGGTTATTGTCGATAAAGTCTGTGCGGCCGTAAAAACCATTACCAATGTAATGATCTGATTTTAAAGGTAATATTTCTTCTGCTTTAATTAGTACTTTAGCTTCACCTGAAGCCAGAGCTTTTGATACATGCGGATCCCAAGTGATACCTGCATCTACATCCTTTTGTGTCACTAGTTGACCGACATTAGACCCTTTGGTTTTGAATAGCTCTATATCGTTAATGTCTAAGCCAGCATCGCTGAGTGCCTTGATCAAAAGAGGGAACTGCTGTGAACCCTTACCAGGGTAAGCTACTTTTTTACCTTTTAGGTCGGCAACGCTAGTAATGGTAGAATCTGAAGGAACAAGGATGGCTGTTTGCTCAAGAATGGTAATTGCCAACAATTGTGCAGGCAATCTCGCTGAGGCAATAATCGCTGGCCCCATACCGGCAGAAGCTAAGTCAATTGCGCCAGTCGCAAGTGCTTGGTTTTCAGGCGCACCATACGAAAAGCTATGAAACACAAAATTCACGTCATACTTTTCTTCGATAGGTTGTAAGTAGCCTGCAGCTTTAGCAATATAAATTGGTTGGGTAGCAGGTTGAACGCCAATGTTTACGTCGGTAGTGGCTTGAGCCATTGTTGAAGCGAGCAAGCTGGCTGCAACAAATAACCCTCGTTTGTGTCTGATAATGCTTAATAACTTCATAGTGACCTCATTTTTTGGGACGTGGTGTCACTTTTTATGAATGCATGCTTTGGGCCAGTTTGTTCAAAAAACAAACAATCCTTTTTATATCAATGGGTTATAATTTTATTTTATTTTTGGGTGTTTTTCATTTGGAGCGTTTTTGTTTGTTGATCGAGCAGTCGCGGTCAAGGGAGCACTTTAAAAGAGCACGCGCGCACCGTTTTGAGTTGAGGTGCCATAGGTAATGACAGAAAAAGGTAAACCGACTGAGTGGCTAGCCTGTGTAGTCTCAATGGCTACAAATATGCGTTTTTGAAAAGAGAAAAGTCATGTTAGGGAAGTTGCAAATAATTTGAACCACCCGCTTTAAATATCTGAAAAGCAGAATTTAGATACAAAAAAGCCTCGTCATAACGAGGCTTCTAAGTAATGGTACCAGCGGCCGGACTCGAACCGGCACGTCCTTGCGGGCAAGGGATTTTGAATCAATCTTAACCTTCTGTATGTGAAGGGATTCTGTTGGATTTTCTGTGATTTATTTTCCCCTATAAATGCTCTTTCTAGGATTTAAATTGAGCTTCTTGTAGATACTTGAGACCAAGATCCGCACAGGCTTAATTCGACCAAGAGTCATCAGTTAGGATTAAAGATTCTAGTTCTGTCATTACAGTCTTAGTTATCAGCTGATCCTGCTCAGAAAGATTTGGTCCTGATGAGAGTCGCTGTAGCGCGTTTAGCCATTCGCCGGTTTCAATTATTGAATCCCCATATGCTGGGAAGTAATAGTCATCATATTCGTCACAATCGACGATCATGTACTCTTTTTCATCGGAGAAATATGTCTTCGGATTTTCTACAGACAGTAAAACCGATTTCACCTCATCAAAGTTTGATTCAGTAACATCAGCTTGGGTAGCTGCTTTAAGGGCTAGATAGCGCCAGAACTTCTCTGAGAGATTATTCGCACTTATACCCAATGGGCTTAGGGATAAGTCTTTAGGAGCCTCTATTTTGGATTGGGGAGCTATAAGTAATGATTGTTGGCTTATTGCTAAGCAATCATCGAATTGATTCCTGCAGTATGCGTGGTCGTAAGACTTGCGAAGAAGGTTCAGTTTGATCAATGAGTAACGTTCATCGTTCTCTTTTTTGACCTTATCTTCCAGGCTATCCAATCTTTGTTGCAGTGAATGAGAACCATCGCTAGATAGATGAGTTACGAAAGCTGAGAACAAATAGTAGTTGTGCTGAATTTGTAATATATCGGAGCTTCTTGCGTATTCTAAGTTTTTTAAAAACTGTTCTTTAGATTCTTGGTATCCATCTAGATTCAATGCATATCTAATATGGAGAAGCTTGAGCTTCAAGTGAAGGCCGTCAACACCACTATGGCGTGAGTATTTGTCGGTATCAATATCTTCACAGATTAGCTTTGCTGCCTGGACCTCGATGTCAGTCAGACCGTGAGCTGGGTATGCTGAAAGGTCTGTGCGTAGGTGGCTGCTAGATTGACTCTCTTTATATTCGAATTCTGGGCTCAGTCCATTAATTTCGTGGAGCTTTGCATGATCTACCTGGAAACAGTAGTTGTTATACGGTGTGAGAAGAGTGAAGAGCCAATCAATACATCCGTTTCTAATTTGCTTTCTCGCTTCTGGCTGTTTGTATTTGTCGATCCTTGAATCATGATCTTCAGGCCAATATAGAAATGCAGGAAAAATTAAGCTCCTTTCATTCGTTTTCGCCTTATGGAATTTGTCGAATGCATCTTCTTGCATCTCTTCAGCCCAGCGTTCGTGAGATGAGAGTGGTTCAGCATTTTCTCGTTCTAGTGAGTATTGAAGTTGCTCACGACTAGCTTCCGACTGAAGACGATGCATATCTAGTACTTGCAGCATCCAAGCTTCTGAACTTGTTGGATCACTTGATGTAATTTCTTTGGCTAATTTATTAGCTTGATCATGAAGCCCTAAGTTATATAGAGCCCAAGCTTTTTCCGTCAGTTGTTTAGAGTCGAGTTTTGAATTACGGCCATCTTCTTCAATGCGTTCGAGTAGTTTTACAGCCCTTAAAGCATAAGGTGATGAGGAGGGGTAATAGCTGTTTGATATAGAGGGTGATAATTCATCCTCTAACGCGGCTGACTGTAAATCAAAGCCTGACTCCAATAGATCCTGCAGAGAATCTATACGATTGAGCCAGTACCCATATGCTTTGAATTTAGCATCTAACTTTGATTTTTCTTGAATTAACCTTTCATTGACGAATCGTTTTGAAATTTCACCTTTGACTATCTTTTCGACTTCTTCCTGGCTTCCAAGAACCACGTCAAGTGCAAGAACGTTTTTGATTAGATTGTCACACTCTGATGAGCGTTTAAAAGTGATTCCTTTCGATGGCTCTAGATGATCTTTGAATATGCCTGTTTTAGCATATTTCGTTAGTAAACTTCTTTGTTCATCATGTCCAAACAAGCGTTGAAGTGTATCTAATACACCGTTGGTTTTACGTTTGTTAGCCATTACTTAATCCTTTTTAATAAGGGCCCAGAGAGTTGCTGGGCCCTTGCTGTGCTAAGAGTCCTTTCGGCTTGATTTGTATGTTGGGTGCTCTGGGTTAAGCTGTCTAGAACGATCATCAACGCGGTGTTTATACGCCGGGCTTTTTGGATTAAAGGCGTTTGAACGTTGATCATTCGCAGTCTGCTTACTTGATTTCTTACTCATGCTTAATCCTCCTTTATTTGATAAGCATGAGGAGTATGTAAGTGCACTCAGTGCATAAAAGTGTTTTTGTAAAATTATTTTATCGGTTCAGGGTTTAGTCGATTTACAGCTAAATAATCGGTTAGCAGTTTCTCTTCCAATGCAGATTTGTTGTTCACTATGTTGGTCCATGGGTCACATGGTTTACGACGGAATTTGCTTAGTTCGGCAAAGCAAATGTTGCCGCTTTCAAATGAACGAATATGCTTAACGTGAGCATAGGCTCCACGTAGTTGGAAATCGCGTTCATCAGCGAGTTGTAAGATAGCTCTTAGATGAGTTCTAGCTTTTTGATAATCCCAGCACAGTACCTCAGTAAAGTGGTACGTGTCGAAATCTATACCATCACGTTCATGTGAGACTCTGAAGGCTAAAGCGATTGGGAAATAGGTGGTGTGGGCTTCAAATACTGTCAGGTCAACGTTAACAGGGAGTATTAGGTGAAGGAATCTGAAGCGAGTATCAGATTCTATTAGCTGAATCGCGTTAAGTTGTTCCTGAATGTCTTCAATGGGAGAACCATAAGATCCAATATCATTGGAGATTGAAGTCTTATCACCTTCCAACCATTTTCTGTTTACATTGAAGGTTTGTGATACTCCGTCGATGAAATTAGCGGTTATTAAAGACTTTGCATTTGAAATGGATGAGAAGCTAGTAGGGGTGAGATCGTAGTGAGGGAATATTCTGCAGATCTGAGTTCGACTAATATCATGAGCTTCACCGAGCCTGATGATACGTCGGACAAGACGGCTCTCTGGCTGAATAAAATCTAACCCCAGTTGAAGTAATGAAGATATTCCTCGAATAAGCCCACTAGAAGGCATCCATTCCATGTCTTTCTGTTCCTTGATTGTTAGCTATTCATCACGATACTAAACCAAGCGTGTATTTATGATAAGAGGGGGGGCTCGACAGCGAATGAAGTCCAGCTCACCGCCCCTCCAACCGGTAACAGCAAGTAAGGCGATTATTCCGTCGATTTGCTTATTCGGATAGTAGCGATAACAGCTTTTAGCTCTTTAGTATCCAGAAAGCACATTCTGACGTTATTTTCACGTAACTGCTTAACTTTCCCTGCTCAGCCTTCTGGTTTGTACCTTCTACCAGCATAGTTCTGTAGCTTTACGAGCTGTGGCGACGTTAATATCAGGAAAGCGCCCTAAGGAGATACTACGTTTTCGTGACTGGAAAACATACCTTAGTAAAAAGCGTTTACTACCAGCTTTCTTGCTTGATAGGCACTTTAGACCGGTGATCTCAGTATCTGAGAACTCAAGTTTAGTGCTTTTGGCGGTTGATGGGTTGGTTGGTAGAGCCCGGATACGGGCATCAGTGAATTTGAATTTCGTATTCATGAAACCTCCGGAATTAGATATCCGGAGATCTTATATATATTAATACGTTGCATTATTACGGATAGTATCTACTTAGAATATTCCTATATGTGGTGGACATTAATTTAACTTGAATGATCTACCATTGCAGTTGGAGACATTGAATTCTGATACCTTCCATCATAATCGTTAATTTCTTCATCGGCTTGGAGAAAGAAAAGAGACGCAATTGCCATTCCCGGGATAAGTTTATAATAAAAGTCGCTGGTGTTTAGTAGTTCAAGGGTTATTTTCCCTGTATAGCCCGGGTCGATTTGTCCATCACATATATGAGCAAATAAAAAACCTCTTGCAATAGATCCTTTGGTTTGAACAAAACCCATTAAATCATGAGGCATTTGAACCTCTTCTTGCGAGCAGGCTAACACCTTTCCTCCCGGAGGTAAGATGATATGATCGTCTAAACTAATTGATCTTGTCGTGGTCGGCATTGTTTTCGGGGGAACAAAAGGCTCACCATCATACGGCTCGTAATAGGTGAATTGATTATCCAAGTGTAAACATATTGATGTAGTATCAATTTTTACTTTTTGACTCTTGTTTTTTATGGCGTTTTCTTGGACCAGCTGAGTTAAGCGATTACGAGTAATAACCATAGTTTTTATACCCCTCCGCCGCTAGTAATAATTGCAGCGATGACCGCCCCCACTACTGACAGTATTCCTGTGATGAAGTGTGGAATATTATTGGAAAAAAAGTCGGCAATCGCGTTACTGTCTTTCGTCTGCATTTTAATAGCATGAATGGTTTTTATCCCTGTCACAGGGTGCTCTGTAGGCCAAAATGCTATAGAGCAGTATTTTGAATCTTTCTTCATTCTCAATTTCTTACTGCTTACATTAAAAACAGGAATGTTTAAATGACCTTCAAACAGAGGATCAATCTTAGTGTTTGCAACGATAATCCCCTTAGCGGCTAAGCTTCCTTTACTAGACAAAAGGCCAAATACATTATTAGGCATGTTAAAAGTTTCTTTTGTTCGTATGAGGAGACTGCTCCCTGGGCTTATAACTATTTCGCTTTCTAGGCTCCGCCATTCTTTTTCACCGCTAACTTGATAGTGATCTCCGACGGTTAAATCTACAGAAACTTGTTCTTTAGGATCGAGGTCTAGCGGTTCAATTTCAACACCCCGGTTTTTTAAATTCCTTGCTAAAATCATTTGTTATGTCTTCCTGATCGCCGGTGAAAGGGCATTCTAAGAGGTAAAAAAATAAGAGTCTAAGTTTTTCTGTTGTTTTACCGGAGCGAAGTTTGGGTTTTAGGTGTTGTATTAGATAGTAATGATAGTCATTGAGTTTTATTGAGTACGGAATTCGCACAGGGAATTTACTAGATATAGACCGGAAGCGAATTGCAGACATAAAAAAAGCGGTCACCTTTTGGTTCCGCTTTCTTCTAGGGCCCTTATAGGATGGGCTTTTTCTCTTGCTCTTCAAAAGGTTGAAGAGATGGTACCAGCGGCCGGACTCGAACCGGCACGTCCTTGCGGACAAGGGATTTTGAATCCCTCATGTCTACCAATTTCATCACGCTGGCACAAAAGAGAGGCGTATTATAGAAATCTGAGCGCTTTCGTCAATCAATACTGATGAAAAACTGAAAAAAAGTCTTCTTTCCGTTACAATCCGCGCCCTCTGACTACATTTTCAACTCTAATGTGAAGAATTCTCCGCATGCAGGTAAAAGATTTTTATTTTGAGCTTCCTGAAGAGCTTATTGCAAGCTTTCCGCTAAAGGAACGCAGTGCTAGCCGGTTATTATCTTTAAATGGTGATAGTGGCGAGCTGAAGCACGGTGAGTTTCGAGACGTGCTGCAATTTATACAACCTGGGGATCTGATGGTCTTTAATGATACTCGTGTTATCCCCGCGCGCTTATTTGGCCAGAAAGCTTCAGGTGGACGTGTTGAGGTGCTTGTTGAACGGGTTTTAGATAGTAAGCGTGCACTTACTCATATTCGATCTAGCCGTTCGCCTAAGCCCGGCTCTCATTTGATGCTTGATGGTGGTATTGAAGCCGAGATGGTTGCTCGACATGAAAACCTGTTTGAACTTCGGTTTTTGGTTGATGGCAACATCATTGATCTGTTGGAAAAGCATGGACATATGCCTTTGCCTCCCTATATGAAACGGGAAGATCAACTATCAGATAGGGAGCGTTACCAAACGGTTTATAACCGGAAGCCCGGAGCGGTTGCTGCACCTACCGCCGGTTTGCATTTTGATGATCAGCTATTGGCTGATTTGGAGGCTAAAGGTGTTAAGCAGGCTTTCGTGACGTTGCACGTTGGTGCGGGAACTTTTCAGCCGGTCAAAGTAGATAACATTGATGAGCATGTTATGCACTCTGAATATATTGAAGTGAGTGCAGAGGTTTGTGAATTAGTGCGAGAAACAAGGGCCAATGGTGGGCGTGTTATCGCAGTGGGTACAACCAGTGTACGTAGTTTAGAAAGTGCTAGCCAAAAAGGTGAGATTGAACCTTTCTTTGGAGACAGTGATATTTTTATCTTTCCGGGGTACGAGTTCAAATCAGTTGATGCAATGATCACTAACTTCCATCTTTCTGAATCGACCTTATTGATGTTAGTGAGTGCTTTCTCTGGTTATGAACATATTAAAAAGGCTTACCAAGAGGCGGTTGAGCAGCGCTACCGTTTCTTTAGTTATGGGGACGCTATGTATTTAACACGACAATCAGATTCGCAATCAGAACTGCAAAGTTAAGAGGTAATGATGACTAGACAATGTTTTATGCAGTTTGAAAAGATTGCTGAAGATGGAAAAGCGCGACGCGCCCGTTTACAGTTTCCCCGCGGAACTATTGAAACTCCTGCATTTATGCCAGTGGGTACTTATGGCACGGTAAAAGGTATGGCACCGAGGGATATTGAGGCAACAGGTGCCCAGATCATTCTAGGTAATACTTTCCATCTTATGCTTCGTCCTGGAACCGAGATTATTAAACAGCATGGCGATCTGCATGACTTTATGCAGTGGAAAGGGCCAATTTTGACTGACTCTGGCGGTTTTCAGGTCTTTAGTTTAGGTAAAATGCGAAAAATTACTGAAGAGGGTGTTACTTTTCAGTCTCCTGTCAATGGCTCAAAAGTTTTTATGGGGCCGGAAGAATCCATGCAGGTACAGCGTGATTTGGGTTCCGATATTGTTATGATATTTGACGAATGTACGCCTTATCCTGCTACTGAATTGGAAGCCGCAGAATCAATGCGTCTCTCTATGCGTTGGGCTAAACGTTCAAAAGATGCCCATGGTGATAGCCCTTCCGCGTTGTTTGGTATTGTGCAAGGCGGTATGTATCCCAATTTACGTGACGAGTCCCTGAAGGGGTTGGAAGAGATCGATTTTGATGGTTACGCTATTGGTGGTCTTTCTGTAGGTGAACCTAAAGGCGAGATGGTTAAAGTACTTGATCATCTTGCGCATAAAATGCCGGCTAACAAGCCCCGTTATTTGATGGGGGTAGGCAAGCCTGAAGATATAGTTGAAGCAGTACGTCGCGGTGTCGATATGTTTGATTGCGTGATGCCTACGCGTAATGCGCGTAATGGCTTTCTATTCACTGATACCGGCGTAGTTAAAATAAGAAACTCAGTTCACAAAACAGATACAGGCCCCTTAGATCCTACTTGTGATTGCTATACTTGCCAAAATTTTAGTCGAGCTTATCTGCACCATTTAGATAAGTGTAAAGAAATATTAGGTGCTCAACTCAATACTATCCACAACCTGCATTATTATCAGGTACTTATGGCTGGATTGCGTCAGGCCATTGAACAAGGTAAATTGAGCGACTTTGTGGATGAATTTTATAGCAAGCGAGGCCTTGAAACTCCTCAGCTTGACTCCATATAGATTTAATAGTTTATAACGATAATATTTATATTTTACTTTTTAGGAGTAACGAATGAGCTTCTTTATCTCTCCAGCTTTTGCTGAAGGTGCTGCCGGTGCCCCAATGGAATCTGGTATGTTCAATATTTTGTTTTTAGTGGGCTTTGGTCTTATTTTTTACTTCTTTATGTGGCGCCCACAGGCTAAGCGTGCAAAAGAGCATAAAGAGCTATTGAACGGCATTAGCAAAGGTGACGAAGTGATCACTGCAGGTGGCGTCTTGGGCAAAGTAGTTAATTTGAATGATGACTATGTTGTTCTTGAAGTATGTGAAGGCACGGAATTAACGTTCCAGAAATCACATGTATCAGCGGCTCTGCCAAAAGGCACTCTTAAGAGCATTTAAGCTAATTCACAGGCACCGCTACCTAAATAGGTCGCGGTGTTTCTGTTTCTAATTGGGAAAGGGCACCCATGCTCAATCGATACCCCCTCTGGAAAAATCTTCTTATTCTATTTGTTTTGGTTTTTGGCGGTTTATATGCAGCGCCTAACCTATACCCGGATGACTATGCAGTACAGTTGACCGGTAGTAGAGATGTTTTCCAAGTTGATCAGGTTTTATTAGATAAAGTTACAGCTTCGCTTGAAAGTGAAGGTGTTGCTTTTAAATCTTCAGAACTTAGCAAAAATGCTGGTTTGATTCGTTTTGCAACGGGTGATGATCAGTTAAAGGCTAAGGACATTATCAGCAAGACAGTTGGTGATGATTATATTGTCGCTTTGAATTTGGCACCTACAACCCCCGATTGGCTAACATCTATGGGCGCAGGCCCAATGAAGTTGGGCTTGGATCTTCGTGGCGGTGTGCACTTTTTACTTGAAGTCGATTTACCTAAAGCTGTCGCTCAAAAGCTTGAGAATTATGCGTCTGAGATTAAAGGCCGTTTGCGTGAAGAGAAGCTTCGTTATCGCAAGATGGATAGCTTAGATGATGGTGGATTAGCTGTTAAATTTACGTCTGCTGAGTATCGCGATAACTCAATCGATTTATTGCGCAAGGAATATCCTGAATTTGTTGTTTCAGGTGAAGACCGTGATGGTGATTTTTACACGGTCATTAATCTGACAGAACAAGCTGTACGTGATATTGAAACTTATGCGATTAAGCAGAACTTAACAACACTTCGTAATCGTGTGAATGAGCTGGGCGTAGCGGAACCATTAGTTCAGCGTCAAGGCCGAAACCGTATTGTTGTTCAGCTTCCAGGTATTCAAGATACCGCAGCGGCGAAACGAATTATTGGTAAAACAGCGACGTTGGAATTTCGTCTAGAGGCGAAAGGCGGGGCAAGTTCTGCGCGTACAGAAGTGTATGAGTTTAGAAGTGACCTTGGCCGTAAAGCAACACTTGAAAAAGATATCATCATTAAAGGTGATAATGTTGCTAATGCGCAGTCGTCATTTGATGAAAATGGTCAGCCTCAAGTTAATATTACGTTGGATTCTAAAGGTGGTGAGCTTATGGCTCGTACCACTAAAAACGCAGTTCAACGGCGTATGGCTGTTTTATTCGTTGAGGATAAAGAGCGTACGGTTTATAAAAGTATTGAGGGTGAGCAGGTTGCTGAAACTGTTCGCTATCAAGAGAAAGGGATTATCTCTTTAGCGACGATTCAATCTGTACTGGGTAATCAGTTCAGAATCACGGGGCTTGATGGCGCTGGTGAGTCTTCTGAATTGGCGTTACTACTTCGAGCGGGTGCGCTTGCTGCGCCTATCTACTTTGTAGAGGAGCGTACAGTCGGACCTAGTTTGGGTGCGCAGAATATTGAAATGGGTGTGATGTCGGTGCAGATCGGTTTAGCGCTTGTGCTTATCTTTATGCTTATCTACTACCGAGTGTTTGGTTTACTGGCTAATATCGCTTTGGCGTTTAACTTGGTCTTATTGATTGCCATTATGTCGATGTTATCGGCAACACTGACGCTACCAGGTATTGCCGGTATTGTGCTTACAGTCGGTATGGCGGTGGATGCCAACGTGTTGATTTTTGCACGTATCAAAGAGGAGCTCGCAAACGGTTTACCACCTCAATCTGCAATTAGTTCTGGGTTTGGTCGAGCGTTTACGACTATCTTGGATGCCAATATCACCACACTACTTGCTGCGGTTATCTTATTTGCGATGGGTACAGGGCCAGTTAAAGGTTTTGCGATCACTCTGTCTGTGGGTATTTTAACCTCTATGTTTACAGCCATTTTTGTTACCCGTGCTTTGGTTAACCTTACTTATGGCAATCGTCAGCTCACTAAGCTGTCTATTTGAGGGTCTGATGATGTCTACATATAAAATATATAACTTCATGGGGCTGCGTAAAGTAGCCGTGTTTTTCTCCATTGCCATGCTGGTTGTGTCTATTGGCGCTTTAGCCGTAAATGGTCTTAAGTTTGGCTTGGACTTTACCGGCGGTAGTTTGGTTGAAATTGGTTATGAGCAGCCAGCGGATCTGAACAAAATACGTGATCAGTTAAAAGTAGTTGGTTACAACGATGCGGTTGTACAAACCTTTGGTTCACCTACCGATATACTGATTCGTTTGGGGCAGGATCATGATCCTAAACTGGGCGATAAAGTACTTGCGGCACTGCAAGATGGCGAAACGCAAACGCTAACATTACGTCGTAATGAATTTGTTGGCGCTCAGGTAGGTGAAGAGCTGCGTGAACAAGGTGGTTTAGGCATGTTGCTTGCCTTGTTTATGATCATGGTTTATGTGGCTTTTCGTTTCCAGCTTAAGTTTTCTATCGGTGCTGTTGCTGCATTAGCGCATGACGTATTGATTGTTCTGGGTTTCTTTGCCCTGTTTAAACTTGATTTTGACTTAACCGTACTGGCTGCGATTCTAGCGGTTATCGGTTATTCGCTTAACGATACTATTGTTGTCTCTGACCGCATTCGTGAAAACTTCCGCAAGATGCGTAAGGAAAGTGCAGTTGAGATAATGAATGCATCGTTGAGTCAGACGCTTGGACGTACAGTGGTGACCTCATTGACCACCTTGCTGGTGCTTGTTGCATTGGCTGTGTTTGGTGGTGAGATGATACATGGGTTTGCTGTTGCTCTACTGGTTGGTGTATTTGTGGGTACTTATTCATCTATTTATGTCGCAGCCAATGTGCTGATGGCTATGAATGTATGTAAAGAGGATCTCATGCCGCCGGAGGAGAAAGAGCAGGAGATTGATGATCGTCCTTAATCCTTTCAAAAAGCCGGCAAAAACGCCGGCTTTTTTATTTCTTCTGCTATCTTATATCCATGTTTTTGGCTTTTTATAAGGCATGGTATGCTTTCACTGATTAAGGCCTTTTTGATTATATTTGCTTTGAGAACTCTATGAGTAACGATTGGACTAAGAATGACCCCCAGGCCGCATTAGAAGCGGAAAAATATAGTAACCCCGTACCTAGTCGGGATTTTATGTTGCAGTTTATGCAAGAGAGAGGTGCGCCCGTAGGTCACGCTCAGTTGTGTGATGAGATGGGGGTTAAGGACGAGGAAAGTCGTGACGCAGTATTCTT
Organism: Neptuniibacter sp. 2_MG-2023; assembly: GCF_030547495.1. Classification (NCBI taxonomy): domain Bacteria; kingdom Pseudomonadati; phylum Pseudomonadota; class Gammaproteobacteria; order Oceanospirillales; family Oceanospirillaceae; genus Neptuniibacter; species Neptuniibacter sp. 2_MG-2023. The sequence continues at coordinate 24,401 of NZ_JAUOQC010000009.1, forward strand.
TCGTTTAAAGGCGATGTGTCGAGATGGACAGTTGATGACCAATCGGCGCAATGAATTTGCCTTGATGGATAAAATGTCTTTTATCAAAGGGCGCGTGATTGGTCATAGAGATGGCTTTGGCTTTGTGAAACCTGAAGATGGCAGTGATGATCTGAAGTTGAGTCCTCGACAGATGCGTCAAGTCTTCGATGGGGATCAGGTCCTAGTTCAAGAAACCAATGTGGACTTCAAAGGGCGGCGCGAAGGCAAAATTATTGAGGTTATAGCGCGTAATACTCGAAAATTAGTTGGACGTTTCAGTGGGCAAGAGGGATTTGGTTATCTGCGTCCAGAGAATCAGCGTATTACTCAAGAGATAATGATTGTACCTGATCCTGAAAATCCAGCTGTTTATAAAGATGGACAGTTGGTTGTGGCTGAGCTGATCAGTCAGCCGGGGAAAAGAGATCTCCCTAAAGCTCGTGTAGTGGAGGTGTTAGGTGATCATCTTGCTCCGGGTATGGAGATTACGGTTGCCATTCATAATTATGAGATCCCAAATGAGTGGACAGATCTTGTTCGCCAAGAAATTGGTGAGCTCTCTGCTGAAGTTGAAGAAAGTGCAAAATTAAATAGAGTTGATTTGCGTGACCTACCTTTAGTCACCATTGATGGTGAAGACGCTAAAGATTTTGATGATGCGGTTTATGCAGAGAAGAAAGCATCCGGTGGTTGGCGTTTATGGGTCGCAATCGCAGATGTTTCTTGGTATGTGAAGCCAGGGACAGAGTTAGATAAGGAAGCATTCCAGCGAGCAAATTCAACGTATTTTCCTGAATTTGTTGTGCCTATGTTACCTGAACTACTTTCCAACGGTCTATGCTCGCTTAATCCTGCGGTAGACCGTTTGGCTATGGTTTGTGAGATGACCATAAGTGAGAAAGGTGTTCTGTCGGGTTATAAATTTTATGAAGCGGTTATCTGTTCTCATGCGCGTTTGACCTACACGAAAGTTGGCAAAATGCTTATGGAACCCGATGATGGTGAATCTAAGCAGTTACGAGCAGAGTACGCCAATGTAGTACCACATCTTGAAGATCTCTATAGTCTTTATTTTGCTTTGCGTAGAGCGCGTGATATTCGAGGGGCGATTGATTTCGAGACCACTGAAACTCGAATGATCTTTGGTGAGAACCGTAAGATAGAGGAGATTATCCCTGTTCATCGTAATGATGCCCATAAGCTCATTGAAGAGTGTATGTTATGCGCAAATGTGGCTACGGCACGCTTCTTAAGTAAATTGGATATCCCGGCTATATATCGTGTGCATGAAGGCCCTAAAGAGAAAAAACTAGAGAACCTTAGGGCATATTTAGGCGAGTTAGGGCTTAATTTGGCAGGCGGAGATAAGCCAGAGCCTAAACATTACCAAGAGCTAGCAGAATGGATTGAAGAGCGGCCAGATCGACATTTAATCCAAACAATGATGCTGCGCTCAATGAGGCAAGCTGTTTATAGTCCAGATAATCAAGGACACTTCGGTTTAGCTTATCCAGCTTACACACACTTTACCTCGCCTATTCGTCGTTATCCTGACCTGCTTGTACATCGTTTGATTCGATCGGCTATTCATTCAAATAAAGAAGATAGCTCTATTCGAAGACCTGAAGGTTTTACTCCTAACCCTGAATTTGTTTGTTCTTATAGCATGGAGCAATTATTGGAGTTAGGTGAACACTGCTCTATGACTGAGCGTCGTTCAGATGATGCGACACGTGATGTAGTGGCATGGTTGAAATGTGAGTACATGCAGGAGCATGTTGGTGATGAGTATGAAGGCGTTATCGCCGCCGTTACGGGTTTCGGTGTATTTGTAGAGTTAGATGATTTATTTGTTGAAGGGCTTGTGCATATTACTGCCCTTCCGGGTGATTATTATGTGTTTGACCAAGCTAAACAGCGTTTAGTGGGTGAGCGAACACGTAAAACCTTTAAGCTGGGGGACCGCTTGAGAGTGAAAGTAGTTCGTGTTGATCTTGATGAACGCAAGATCGATTTTGAGCTTGCTCAGCAGCAGAGAGAAAAGAAAAAGACAACGAGAGAGTTGTTGGCAGAAGGCAAAATTGGCGAACCTAATAGTAAAGCCAAACTACCAGGTAATCGGCAAGAATGGGGTAACCGTCCCATGAAAAGTGGTGATGATAAATCGCACCCTCGAAAAGGTTCACAACGTGAAGCGTTGGCAAAGTCGCGTAGACAAAGTGCCTCAACCTCGACCGATGAAAATAAGCCTAAGCGGCGTATCACTGCGAATAAAGGTAAGCCTTCAGCTAAGAATGCTTTATCGCCAGCAGAGCAAGAATTAATGGCGTTTAATGCTGGTGGCAAAGGGCAGAGTAAGAAAGCTAAAAAGAGAAAAGAGACTGCAAAGCCTAAGTTGAAAGGTAAGCAAAAAGGGTTAAAGGTGAAAAATAAACAGCCTTTATGATATATATGTATTGTAGATTAATTTTTGAGCAATTATTGTATAGGTCTGAGGTGTTAATATAGACTAACTGATGAGTCTACAGGTTAATAATGCTATAAAAACCATTTTTTTTGTCATAAATTAGACATTATACTGTACTATTTTAAATTGTAGTTCATGCTAAGAGTGCGCCTGTGCTCAGTCGCTAAAATAATAATGATCTTAAGGCTTAATCTTAATCTGCTGTGAATGAGGCGTTTGGTTCGCTTTTTTGGCGGATGTGGCTTCGCTGAAACTAAATAAAAGGTATTTCTTATGCGTAAGGATGTAAAAGGAGTTATTGCGGGGGCCTTTCTGCTGGGAAATGCTGTCAGCGGAGTAGCCGTAGCGGAAAACTTATTGCAAGTTTATGAGATGGCTTTAGAGCATGACCCTACGTTCCAGTCGGGATTCCACGAGCACGAAGCGTCAAAAGAGATCTATAGTCAAGCCAAAGCTCTGCTGTTACCTACTATTAAGTTTGATTACAGTACGACCGATACCTCAGTCACCATTAACCAATCAGACAACCCTGCGTTTGACCGTACAGCAGATAGTTATACGGCAGATAATATGACGCTGTCACTGACCCAGTCTGTATATAGTTTTAGTAACTGGGCTTACTTTAAACAGGCAAAAGAAGATGTAAAAAGAGTTGCTTCCGAATTAGAGGATGTGAAGCAGGATCTCTTTATGCGCGTCTCGGAAGGTTATTTTTCGGCTTTACGCGAATATGATAATTATCGATCAGTTAAATCAGAAGTTACTTCGCTCCAGAAACATTATGAGCTTGTTCAGCAGCAACGTGAAGATGGTCTTGCGCGTATAACGGATGAGCTAGATGCGCAGGCTCGTTTTATGCAAGCGAAAGCGCGAGAAGTCGAAATTCGTAACGCCTTAAAAGATGCTTTGCAGGGCTTGAAGGAGATGACTGGGCAAGTGCCTACTTCTCTGGTCGGATTGGGGTTGGACATGAATTTGGTGGAGCCAACGCCGGCTTACCCTGAAGAGTGGGTAGAGAAAAGCCGTGAACATAATCCATTAGTTATTGCTAAGCGTTACGCCTCGGCAGTTGCTTGGCAGGAGGTTCGGCGTCAAAAAGGTGGGCATTACCCTACGCTAGACCTTGTCTATACAACTAATCAACGAGTTACTACAGGATCGGTATTTGATGGGGCTAATGATATTGATACCGAAGATTTATTGCTGAAGTTGACTGTTCCTATTTATGCCGGAGGTGCTGTTTCATCAAAAGTGCGTGAGGCGGTTGAACTTCATAATAAAGCGCAAGACGAATTACGCATCGAGTGGTTAGCAACCGAGCGTGAAACTTACGCAGCCTTTGATGGTGTTGTCGGCTCTATTGCAAAAGTGGAAGCGTTGCAGAATTCGGTAGATGCGTATGAGTTAGGTGTTGAGGCTAAGCGAACCGCATACGAGTCTGGTTTAACCTCTAGTTTAAGTGTGCTTGATGCTGAGAGAGATCTGTTCTTTGCGAGAACGGATTTCTCTAGTGCACGCTATGACTATCTAATTAACACACTGCGTCTAAAAAGGGCTGTTGGCCTATTAACACTGGCTGACCTTAAGCAAGTTAATAATATGTTATCTGGTAATGAACAGGCGTTTGAGATAACGGCTAATGTTATGGATAGTCGTACCTATAGAGCGAGAAATCAGGCCGCTAGGTGAAAATTGATATTTAGTGTTTGAATGCTTTGTTTTTGATGGTGTTGAATGAAATTCAAGGCAGCATATTGGATTGAGTTATATGCTGTAAATATGGCGATACATACTAAATAAGTGGTATGTTCGAAAAAGGCAAAAAATTATAGTACCTCGGTACAATGGTTAATCAGTTGTTAAGCTGTATCTTTAATATATTGGCTTTACGCTTGGAAAATAACAAACAAAGAAGGATATAAATACTGTGTCGACTCAGTTACTGATTTATGGAGATGTTCAGCCTGTTAATAAGCAGCGTCATGCGGGCTGGTCAGTTAAAGCGGGAAATCAGTTTGGTTTTGCGCAAGGGGTTAACTCTGTTCCTTTAATGGCGGTGGAATTTCCGAATGCCGCTGAAGAGTACAGTATTGTTTTTGCAGGAGAAGGGGACAATTTGCTGCCCGTAGTGTTAATGGGTGTGCGAGAAGATGAAAACTTATATGTCGATAGTGAAGGTGGTTGGTCAGCTAAGTACATTCCAGCCTTTGTTCGCCGTTACCCCTTTGTTTTCTCAAGTGCAGACGAGGGTGCAACTTTAACTCTTTGTATTGATGAGGGGTTTGAGGGGTGTAATGAAGAGGGCCGTGGAGAACGCTTGTTTGATGCTGAAGGCGAGCAGACTCAGTACTTGAACTCTGTGCTGGACTTTCTAAAAGAGTACCAGGCGCATTATCAGCGCACAAAAAGTTTTGCTAAAAAACTTGTTGAGCTTGATCTGCTGGAGCCTATGGGTGCTCAGTTCACGACACCTGCGGGTGAGAAGCGAACGGTTACCGGTTTTCAGGCTATTAATAGAGATAAACTGAAGGCGCTTTCACCTGATAAATTCTCGGATTTAGCGAAGACTGATGAGTTAGAGCTAATTTATCTTCATCTACAGTCAATGAGAAATTTTTCTAAAATGTTAGATAAAGTTTCAACAACTAAAGCTGAAGAAGCAGAAGAAGTACATTAGTAAAATAAAAAAGGGTGGTTTTTCTACCCTTTTGTTTTTGAAGGACTTTTTGAAACCGGGGATGTGTGGCAGCGCTGATCCGGTTTTCGTCATTTATTATGGCTCGCCGGCAGAGCTAAATTAGGGGTAAGGATTATGGGTTCTCAGCTGAAAGGGATTGCTAAAAGCCAGGTATGGACTGCGATTAAAGAGACGATCAATCTCAGTCAACTAAATGAGCGAATTAAGCAAAAAACCGCCCGTAAACGATTGCGAAATGATCGCTTTAGACTTGAGAACTTAGAGCCTCGATTGCTATTGTCTGCCGACCCTATTTTTACTGCGACTGCTGCTGCCGATTTGTCAGTTCGCTTTAACGATGCCGGAACTATTGTTGAAATCGTTGATAATACGATTGATCCTACCGCTGCAGGGAACCCTAATCCTGTCGTTGCCTCTTATGTGCTTGATGATATTAATTCTGTCACTATTCAAGGCCAAGATGGTTCAGCTGAATCATTAACCATTGCTGATGAAATATTAAATAATACAGATGGTTTAGTCGTTAACTTTTTCGGCGGTTATGGTGCCGATGACTCCATTATCGCGGGTGATGGCTCCACCAATTGGGAAATTGTTTCTAGTGGTAAGGGGAATGTCGGAAGTGTCTATTTTAGCGGTGTTGAGGAATTAGATGCTGCGGTTGGTGATACGCTTGATTATTCCGCTTATGACAGTGGTGTTACTGTTGATTTAAGTGCTGAGCAGGCTTCAGGTTTTTCTCAGGTTACAGGTTTTAGGCATGTAACTGGCTCCAATTATGATGATAGTTTGAGTGGTGATGCATCTACCAATACCTTGTCGGGTGGGCAAGGGAACGATACCGTCACTATTACTGCGGGCGGTGATACCCTGAGTGGTGGTGAAGGGGTGGATACGCTATTAGGTACATTGCAAGGCGCTTCGGTCTCCTCTTTTGATGATGTTTATGTGGCAAGTGCTGGTGCTGACCTGACTGTTCGTATCGATCCATCTGATGCGGGTAATATTCAGATTATAGATAATAGTATTACGCCAGATCCTGCCGCGAGTCCGGCGGTTACGGATGTGGTTGCTGAATTTGATTTGGCAAGAATAGATGGCCTGCTGATTAAAGGCGCAGATGGATCGGATGAAACGCTGGTTATTGATACAAGCATTTTAAATCATGCGTCAGGTTTGGTTGTTAGTTTTGTTGCTGGGGCAGGTCAGAATAAACTGAAAGCGGGGAATGGCTCTACTACGTGGTCAATGAAATCTAATGGATCAGGTCAAGTGGGTAATGTCGTTTTTGACGGCGTCGAAAATTTAGAAGCGTCTGCGGGTGATACGTTGGATTACTCTGCTTACGGGCGGGGAGTTGATGTTGATTTGCTTGCCGGCACGGCAACAGGTCTTACGAGCTTTTCTGGTTTTAGCAATGTTACGGGTTCCCAGTATGGTGATCAGCTAACGGGTGATGCGTCTCAAAATATCATTATTGCTGGTGACGGTGATGATGTTATTACAGCAACGGCTGGTACCGATTCTATCGATGGTGGGGCTGGCTTTGATTCGATAGATAGTAACCTTCAGGGGTCATTACTAACATCGGTCGAAACGATCCGCTTTACTGGGCTTGATAGTAGCTCAGGGTCGAGTATACCTTCATTCATTGTCGTTTCTAATGGTGGTATTGCGACAGTCTATTCTAGTCTTGAAAATGACCAGTTTGTTGTAGATTACGATAGTGGTAATACGCAAACACTGAAAATTACCAATGGCTTTAATGGTTACAGCCAAACGGTTGATTTGAATGCTGTTACATCGTTAGCGTTTCAGACCGGTGCTGGTAGCGATAGCATTACGTTTACGGCGCAAAATATAGCTTTAGCGTCTTTAAGTGTTGCTTTTCAGGATACGCTGACGGTCGATTCAAATATTACGACAACAGGTCATCTGCAGTTAAGTTCAGCTAAGTCTATTGTGATATCTGACGGCGTTACGTTAGACGTTGATGGTGATATCACTCTGCATGTCGAATCTGAAATCAGTGAAAGTTTGATATCGATATTGGAGGATGCTCTTAATCCTTTCACTGATGATGTCCAGGCTGATGCCTCTATTTTTATCGGGGCTGCCACCTTTAATGCGCGCAATATCAATGTGACAAGCTCGGCTAATAGCAGTAAATATATCGACTTTGAAATCGACAATGTGCTACTAGATGCCGCGGTAAATGGTTTTGCGCTCGCTACATTAGATATTGGTTCCACGCTTCCTCCTGCTTCGTATGACCCAGAAAATACCGGTATTGAATTTGCTGCGGGTGCTACCCATTCAGCGGTAAGTAGTGCCGATGGTCTTGTGGATTTTGAATTTGTAGAAGTTGCTGGCTCGGATGATGAAATACATATAACTACAGCGGGTGAAACTTGGAGCAACGTCATTGCGGGTGATTATATTCGTTTCAGCGAAAACTCGCTTAATGGTGGACCTTACAAAGTTAAGAGCGTTTCTGCTGACGGTAAGACTCTTTATATCGATAAGGAGCAAGGGTTAGCGGATCAGGTGGTAACTGCGGCTGAAGCTGTGCGCTTGGAAGGTGCAACAATTACGCGAAGCATCACGCAAAGTGATTGGGATAAAGATGGCTTTGAAGTCGGCCATATCATTAAAGTTGTCGGCGCAGATTCAGCAAATGATGGGGCTGAGTTTACCATTGTGGCTGTAACGGATGAGGTGATCACTCTTTTGCCGACCGATGCGGTTGCTGATGAAAGCACAACGGCTGATGATGTTGTTATTAAGCAAATGTATGCAACATATACGGAAGCTGCAATGCCGCTACTTGCACGTGGGCCTGATGGCGCTCTCATTGATATGTCTGCACAAGCAGCGAGTGTGGGTGGTGATCTTGTTTCGAGTGATCTAGAAGGCTTGCTGGCAGGTTCTATTGATAAAAGTGGTGTTCTTGATATTGCAATGCCGGTTGAATTCTTAAGCTCTAAAGCGACGAGTCAAATCGACATTGAGGGGGCTACGTTTAACGCGTCAGGTGATATCGACGTTAAATCTTCAGCGCTTTCTTATGCCGTTTTGAACAGCCCTGGCATGATTCTTGGTGCAGTTTTTGTCGATTCTGATTCTAAATCTTATATCAATGTGAAGGCAGATTCGGCCCTGAATGCAGATGGGGCGATTACCATTGAGTCCGATTCATTTAATACTATGAATGCTACATCGGCGGTTGGGAAGTTGGGGCTTGTTGGTAATGCTGTTGCTAATAAGTTTTTAAAAATCCCAGGGCCAAGCCTTGCTGTAGCGTATGGCGAAGCCGCATCTGAAAGTAAAATTGATCTCGCTGAAACCAGTAGTTTGGCCGCAGGTACGTTCGTTACTGTGGATTCTGGTGTGGAAAATAACTTTACTGTTAGTGCGGGCGCTGCTGCAGGTAAAGGGGGGGGGGCAGCTGGTCTCGCTATCAGTGACTATACATCCAATAGTATTTTAAATGTGGCAGGTAGTATCACCGGTAGTGATATTACCTTGAACTCTCAATCCGTGAATGCAGTTCATGATTTGGGGGTTGATGCGATTGCTAAAGGAATGACGGCTCTTCAGAAAAAGATATTGAAAGGGGTTATGAGCAAGCTGCCGACAATGCCTGATGCTGTTACTAAAGCGATGGGGCCAGCTAAGCTAGAAATAGGGGCAGGTGTTTTAATTGGGCACAGTAGCAATGACGCCTTATTAGACCTATCAGGTTCAGTTAATGCTACGGGTGACTTGTCGGTTACTGCGATGGCAGAAGATAACTACCGATTGATCTTGTTGGCGGGAGCCAAGTCAGGTGCGATGACAGCCATTAGTGGTGCTGTCGCCTATAATCAGTTTGTGAATAATGCTGATGTCATTTTGCGTACCGGGTCTCAAGTAAGAGCTCAGGGTTCTATCACTATTTTATCGGAAGCGCATATTCCTGATCAGGTCGATTTACTTGACGATATAGAAAAATTCAAAAGCTTCCAGATGCCGCCATCACCAGATGAAACGATCCGTACGAGTGACCCTGTGGCCTTTATTGATAGTGTGGACACTTACCAAATACAGGTAATGGAACAGCTTGATAACTTGACTGCGTTATTACCTTATTTGAATAAAACGGGTGGCGTGCCAGATAATATTTCTTCATCTTACGTGGCTGCGCAGGCTAAAGCCGATGGGGATAAGGGTAAGAGCATCTCTGCGAGCGTTAACATTATTGATGTGACAAATACCGCTGAAACGGTATTGGAAGATGGTGCATTGGTTGTTGCCGGAACGGATGTTTCCATTGGTAGTGATGCATTAATCGATACTATAAATATTACCGGTATTCCTGATATAAAATCGGCGGTTAAAGGTGCAAATAGTGGGAAGCTGGGTATCGGCGGTTCGGTGCAGTGGATCACTGTTGATAATGATGCGTTAACTGAGGTGGGAGGTAATGTTGTTGTTCAAGCCGGTGATGTTGCCGCATTAACGAGTACCGCATTACAGCGAATTTTACAGATAGGGCAATCGAGCGGTAAATCGTCTAAGGCAGGTCTTTCCGCCAATATTTTGTACAACGAATATGATGGTAGCGCGATTGTTAATATTGATGATAGCGCTACGGTTAATGCTGAAAGTATCAGTTTGGATGCTCAGCAAGACAGTACTGCGATTTTGGTGGGTATGGCCATCCAGCGTGGTGGTTCATTCGGTGCTGGCGCTAGTGTTGTTATCAATGATATTGCAACGATTACAAAGGCTCAAGTCGATGCGTCTGTGTCTGCGACTGAAGCAGCGTCGGTTTCGGGTTCGCCAACGATCACTGTAACACCAAGTGCGGGCGTTAATGCTACTGCGTCTCGTGGCGGTGATGGCAGTTGGTTAGATGACGGTTTTAAAGAGGGGCAGCTGGTTAAAATTACGCTCGCTGATGGCGCTGAAGAATTTCTGCGTATAGCGTCAGTAAGTGATGATTTACTGACTTTTGAAACTGATACGGTATTAGATACAACATTTACTGCTCAGAATTTCACTGCGGTTGGTTCGTTAAGTGCTGATAAGAACTACACAGAGGGGACTGCGCCAGACGATGTTGCTAAAAATAGCATTAATATTAGTGCTGTTAATGAGGTCGATTTGTATTCGATTTCTGCAGCGGTTGCTACTGCCAGTGGTGGTTCAAGTGGAGGTTCTGCTGATACTGGTGGTTCTGATGATGCTGCAACAGGCGGAGAATCAGCGCCAACGTCCGAGAGCGCAAGAAGTGGCTCAGGTATTAGTATCGCAGGAAACGTTGCGATTAATACCTTAAGTGATGAGGTTGTTGCGGCTGTAAATGATACGCGCTTGGAATCTGCAGAAGATGTAGACCTATCAGCTAAAAACGATACAAGCTCTGTTGCTATTGCAGGGGTATTGTCCAAGGCAAAAGGCGGTGCAGCCGTTGCAGGTGCATTTGCTCACAATGATTTAACACAGAACGTGCATGTCCTCGCTTCAAACTCAGTGATTCAAGCCAATGGTCTGACGCTTAATGCTGTCAGTGAAGGCCGTTTAATCAATGTCACCGCTGGTGGCTCGGTTACGACGGGAGAAGAGTCTAAAGTTGCCCTCTTCGGTGCTGTTAATATTAATGATATTAACAGTACGGTAGACGCCATTGTTACTGGCTCAACGTTGAATTTGACCGGTGCGTTGGTCATCAATACTGATGTCACTAATAGTATTTTTAGTTTTGCCGGCGGTATTGTCTTTGGTGGGAAAGTCGCGGTTGGTGCTGCGGTTGACGTACTGAATATTACAAATAATGCTGAAGCATCCTTGAAGGGCGGTAGTAAAGCGGATGTGGTTGGCAATGTCGATATTACAGCTGACACGCAGCAAAATATTATAGAAGGTACAGCAAGTCTTGCCGCCAGCACGAAAACAGGTGCAGCTTCTGGTGCGGTGACAATTTTTAACTCTACTTCCAATACCGATGCGCTTATTGAAAACGCAGATTTGACAACCTATGGGTTGGTCGGTGCAGGGGTTACAAAAGGCCATGTGACTTTAGGTGCCAAAGAGGTGATTGATCTTTTGGCGTTTGCTGGCGGTATTGCTGCGGTTAAGAGCACGAATGCTGCAGCTTCCTTTGGTGCAGCGTATTCGGCTAATACGATTACAAGCAATGTAAGATCTCGCATCACCGGCAGTACTGTAAAAGTGAATAAAGGCGGTCTATCTGTTGATGGTGAAACTAAGCTTGAAATGCATTCGCTGGCATTTAGTGGTGCGCTGTCTGCGAGTACTGGCAGTGGGATTGGCGGAGCGTTGTCTGGTTCAGTTATTAATAATACGATTGATAGCTTAATAAAAGCGGATATCCATGAGAGTGATGTCGAGACTGTTGGAACGCTATCTCTAACGGCTAAAGATACATCTGAAATTATTGCAGATGGCGGTGGATTTGCGATTGGTTTATCTAAAGGTGGGGCTTCAGGCACCGTTGGCGTCAGTGTCTCTCTCAACGATATTACCAGCAATATTAAAGCAGGTATCTCTAATTCACAGATTAAGAGTTTAGGTGATTTAGATATTAATGCGAAGTCGGAAGCTAAGGTTAAAGTCGTTGCGTTAAGTGGTTCGGTTGCACTAGGTGGTAAAACCGGTGCTTTAGCGATTGCTGCTACGGTTGCAGAGAATGATATTGATGGTTCTATTGAAGCATACTTGAAAGACGATCGTGCTTTGGCTATTCCAGAAACCGTCAAGGCTGCGAATGTAACGGTGAAAGCGGAAGATCACTCGGTCTTGAGGAATGATGCTTACGGTGTTGCTCTTGCAGGGACTGGAGGCAGCGTCAGTATCTCAATCGGCGCGACCGTTGCCTCGAATAGCATCGTTCGTGATACCAAGGCTTATGTCGATGGTATTTCGCTTAGCTTGGATCCGCAAGAGACAGATGTTGAAGCAAATTACGGTGATCTTGATGTTCGAACATATCAAGGGGCTGATCTAGGTTCGACTGCGGTAGCGGCGTCTTTATCTGCAACGTTTAGCAAAGATTCGGGACTTTCTATTGGTGGTGCGGGTGCCTTTGCATTCAACACTATTGATGGTGATTCAGAGGCTTATATCAAAGACAGCAGCGTTACGAAGCTGACCAATCTTGATGTCGATGTGACTAATAAAGCAACCTTAGATGCGGCTATTGTAGCGGCGTCACTCTCTGTTAGTACTGGTGGCGCGGGTGTGGCTATCGGCGCAGCGGTTGCGGAGAACAAGATTGGCGAGTCTGGTAACCTTCAACTTTCACGAGCATACATCAAAGATAGTTCTGTTCTTGATACTAAAGGTTATTTGAAAGTTAACTCATTATCCGAGCAGGAAATTGATGCGACGGTCGTAGCGGCAAGCGTAGCTGTTGCTGTCAAAAAGGATGGTGCTGGTATCGCTGGAGCAGGTTCTGGTGTATCGACAACAAACACTATTTATAGCGACACAACGGCTTATATTGATAATTCGAACGCTACCAATAAAAACGTTTCAGCTAACTCAATAACCATAACGGCTGATAATAAATCGGATATTACTGCTGATGCAGCTGCGGCTGCGCTCAGTGCTACCTTTAGTCAGGGCACGGGTGGATCTCTCACCATTGGTGTTTCACTCGCTGAAAATGAGATCGATAGTTCGGTTAATGCTTACGTCAAAGGTGTCGATAAATTAAAAACCACGTCAGGTGATGTCAAAGTTGAAGCATTGTCTCGCGGAGAGATCGAAGCGCTTTCGGTTGCGGCTTCTGTTGCGTTTACAGCCAGTGGTAGTGGCTTAGGTGTTGCACTGAGTGGTGCGGGTGCTGATGCAGAAAATACTATTTTAGGCGGTACCTCAGCATCTATTGAGAATAGTGCCGTAGAGTCGGCTGCTAATGTTGTGCTTAATGCGAAAAATGATACAGCGATTGAAGCTAAGATCTTAGCCTTTTCAGGGGCGGTAGGTGTTGGCTCTAATGCAGGTGCGGCGTCTGTTGGGGCGGCCATTGCAACCAACAAAATTGGTTCATCTTCCAACGCTTTTGATGTAACGAGCTACATTAAACAGAGTTCCGTTAAGGCAACAGGCGCTATTGATATTGATGCGCTGTCTGAGATGGATATTGATGCACTAACGGTTGCCGGTAGTGTAGCGGTAGCAGGAAGTAGCGGCATTAGCTTGTCAGGCTCAGGTTCAGGTGTTTCTACAACCAATACGATTGTTAGTAATACAGGGGCTTACATTGAAAATCTCCAGAACGACGGTTTAGTCGTAGAAGCGGCTTCGCTGGATATTAAAGCGGACAATAAATCAGATATTCATGCCGATGCTGCAGCCGCGAGTCTAAGTGCTGCGCTAGGTAGTAATGCTGTAACGCTGAGCATTGGTGTATCACTAGCGGAAAATGATATCACCAGTGATGTTAGTGCTTATGTGAAGAATGTTGATGATCTGGATATTGAGAACGGTGGAATCAATATCGAAGCCTTTTCTCGAGGCAAAATTGATGCACTGTCAGCAGCAGCTTCACTCGCGATTGCTGGCGGTACAGGCAGCTTAGGCGTTGGTTTAAGTGGCGCGGGTGCTCAAGCAGATAATAATATCGCTGGCGATACTTCTGCTTATATCGAAGGAAGTAAGGTTGAATCCGAAGGCAACGTTACGCTCAATGCTAAAAATATTACAAATGTTGAAGCTCAAATAATCGCTGTTTCAGGGGCTGTTGGTGCTGGTTCGAGCGTAGGGGGGGCCGCATCTATCGGTGTATCTATAGCAAATAACCGTATTGGAACGGCGAGTAAAGCCTTATCTGTAGCAAGCTTTATAAAGCAGAGTAAAGTTGATACAGAAGGCCTGCTAGATGTCGATGCTTATTCCAAAATGGACATCGATGCTTTGAATGTCGCAGGTAGTGTTGCAGTCGCCGTCGGTGGTACTGGAGGCGTATCGGCATCGGGTGCAGGTGTTGGTTTAACCAATGATATTTATAGTGATGTAACCGCTTATATCGATAATACTGGTACAACGTCTGAATTTATCGACGCGACTGCTATTAATATCGATGCGAAAAATGAATCCACAGTAGATGCAACGGCGGTTGCCGTTTCTGTTGCCGCAGCTGTTGGGGGAACGCTGGGCGGAGCAATCTCTATTGGTGGTTCGGTCGCGACCAATACAATCGATAGCAATACTGATGCATATATTAAAGGCCTAAAACAAGCTGAAGCAATTGATGGTGCTATCACTGTTAATGCATTGTCGGATATGACAATTAAGGCAACGGCTGCTGCGGCATCGGTTGCTGCTGGTTTTGGTGGCACCGCCGGTTTTGGGGTGAGTGCAGCCGGAACTGACGCAGTAAACACGATAACTGGTTCGACATCATCAAGTATCAGAGATAGTTCGTTTAATAGTGCGGGTACCTTGGTACTTGATGCCGAGAATAAATCTGATATTGATGCCGAAATTGTCTCTGCAAGTGTTGGTGCCGGTGCGAGTGGTACGGTTGGCGTCGGAGCATCAGTTGGTGTGTCTTTAGCTAAAAACGTTATTGGTACATCTGCGGATAGGCTTGTTGTTAAGTCATATATTGATAATAGTGAAATCGTTAGCATCGGTGCTTTGTCTGTATCGGCTGATGGCAATATGCAGATTGATTCTAATGTGACTGCTGTTAGTTTGGCGCTTGGTTTTGGTCAGGTTGGTGTTGCAGCGGGAGCCGCGGGCAGTGATAGCCGCAATGAAATTAATACGGATATAGCCGCTTATATTGATAGTAGTGACCCTCAGTCATTGGCGGATGCACTGGCTCGTGCTCAAGCAGAGGCCGATGAGGAAAAAGCGGCTATAGATGCTCACGCTGCAGCTGCAAAAGTTGATCTGGCGCAAGAATCAATTGATCTTAAAGCCGCAATTGATGCGGATACATCTACATCATCTCAATACAAAATTAATGCAAAGGCACAGATTGATGCTGACGAGCTATTCATTATTGATTTAATAGATAGCGATGTTGCTGAGGCTAAAGCCCAGTTAGATCTCTTTGTAAGTCAGGCAAAACCAGGGGTTACTGCAGAATCTATTGCTATTGCGGCAGTTGATAACTCTGTTATTAAAACAAAATCAATTGGCGCGGCAGCTGCTGTGTCTGCTGGTTGGGCTGGTGGTAGTGTCTCTATCGGTGTCGCTATTGCCAAAAATACGGTTAACAATCATGTTGCTGCCTATGTTAAAGGCAGTGAGCTTGTTGCTGAAACTGGTGATATTACTATTGCGGCCAAAGAGATCAGTGATATCAATGCGCACGCAATTGCCGCGTCTTTTTCAGCGTCTATCAGTATTGGTGTTAGTTTGGCAGGTTCCGGTGCGGAAGCAACTAACATCATAGAGTCGGTCGTCGAAGCGTATGCTGATAATGGTACGTTGTTCGCGCGTGAAGGTGATATTAACCTGCTTGCGATGAACGAAGCAGAGATTACGAGCTTAGTTGGTGCCGCAGCAGCATCGGCGGGCGCTGCTGCTGGCGCAATGGGTGCCAGTGTTGCGAGCAACCTCATCGGGGTGAATAGTGAAAACGACACTAGTTTGTTTGGTAACCGTACACTCGCTTTTGTAAAAGATTCGACAGTAACGACTCCTGAAGGCAATGTTAGTATTAATGCTCATGCAAATGAGTGGATTGATGCGGTCGCTTTTGCGGGTGCTGCAGCATTAGGTGCAGGCGGTGCAGCTGCCGTCGCCGGTGTTGATCTGGTCAATATTATTAGTTCAGATGTTCAGGCTTACGCTGACAACAGTAAAGTCACATCAGTTGGTAATGTTACTATTAAAGCGCTGTCCGAGAGTGATATTAAGAAAGCTGAAGCTTATGGTGCTGCTGCTGCGGTCTCCGCCTCAATAGGTCTTGCTGCCTCGGCTTCGAAAGTTACTAATAAAATTAATAACCGTGTTAAAGCGTATATTGATAATGGTAGTGCTGGGCGTGTTGTACTGCAGGGCTCTCTTCTGGTTAAAGCTCATGCAGACACGGATATTTCAGACGCTAAGGCCTATAACGCAGCATTAAGTTTAGCGCCAATTAGCGGCGCGATTACTGGTGTTGATATAAATAATACTGTAGCCAATGAAGTTGAGAGCTATATTAAAAATGGCGGGGTTCTAGTTGGCGCTGATGTTGATGTTATAGCATTAGAAGAGGCGACAATTGATTCTGAGGTAGCTGCCCTTGCGGTTGCGTTAGGCGGCGGTTTTGGGGCGGCACTCGTTGATAATACGATTAGTAGTAGTGTATCCGCTCTGACCGAGAATACGGTAATTAGTGCATCTAATATTAATATTGATGCGCAGGCTATTGATAAAGTAAATAAAACCAAAGTTATTGGTGTTGCCGCTGGTTTAGTGGGCGCTACGGGTAACAAGTCCACAGTATTAATGACAACCACGGTTAATGCTGAAAGTAATGCGTCTACATTAGAGGCAACTGGAACGGTTACAATTTATGCGCTAGGTAATAACTATGCGCGCGCGGATGCCGGAGGTGGTGCCGCGGGTGCTGTTGCTATCGGGGCGATGATTGCCGATATCACATTGGGGCGTAGTGGCGTTGTGGAAGTGGTTGCCCAGCTAGGTGATGACAGTGTTGTTTCTGCGGGGACATTGAATGTTAATGCTGAAGGTAAAGACGATCTTCTTTCAACCAGTATTGCTGCTGGTGGTGGTCTTGTTGCAGGCCTAGGTTCTCAGAGTGATGTAACTAGCCGACAGGCAGTAGAAGCTAATGTTGGTCGAGGAATTGATGTAAAAGTTGATGCGTTTGTTTTGGGTAGCCTACATGACCAGATTGTTGATGCGAGTGCTGATGCCTACGCGTTAGCTTTGGCTGCTGGAACAGGTGCTGGTTTGAAAATTGATATGGCCAGTACCGCTAATGTAAATGTTGGACTTGCAACAGCGGGCTCAGTTGCTAACGGTTCTATTGAAGCAAATACTATTACCATTACAGCACTTAACTCTGTTGAAAAAGTTAAGTTTGCTAACTCTAGTAACCTTCGTACAGGTTCAGCATCAGTAGCAGGGATTACAGCGCTTAACAGTATCACTACTTTTAATAATCAGGCGATTATTAATGTGGGTGGTGGTACACACTTGCTCGCATGGGGTAGCTACGAAGATCCTGGCGCTATAAGCATCGAAGCTGAGAATGAAATCGAGGCAATTGATAGTGCAAGGCTAGAAACGATTAGTTTAGTTGGGGGGATTAATTTTGCCCGTTCATCAATTGATGCGACGTCAACATCAACTGTAAACATTGATGATGCTGATATTACTAACGTGACTGGCGAACTTCATATTACGGCTAAGGCTGATTCAGAAAACCGTGCAAGTGCGAATGTGCTTGCAGCTGCCGGGCTTAGTACAGCAGCACGGGGTGAAGCGTATACGAATACCATCGTTAACAATGCTGTTAACTTGAGCAATACCAATATTAAGAGCTCTGATATTTATCTCTTCGCGGGTAAGAATGCATCAGGTGTTCTAGATATTTTAGAAAGTAGCTCGAATGTTGAGATGACAACAGTGTCGGCGGGTGCAAGTATCGCTTCCCCAGCACCTGATGCAAATATCATAGAAACGAATAATATACTCCTTGGTGATCAGGCGATCCTAAAGGCACTGCAAGATGTGACTATTGAAGCCCGGGAAGGTATTGGAGGTAATGATCGAGCGGTAGAGACAGGACTAACCTTGTCACTCTCTGGCGTACCTTATGGGTCAGATATAGACCGCGATGGCTCAGTTATTAATAACAATAGCTTGTTAATAGCTGATACTGCTGAGGCGAGTGCAGGCATCAATAATCAGACCTTCTTACAAGTACGGCCTATTGCTGAGATTCCGGCATCGCTTCAAGGGTATCTAAACGACCCCGATCACGTTTTGGATCTATCTACATTAGACCAAGCAACGAAAGAAGCTCTTTTTGGTATCTCGGATGAAAACGGGGTGATGCAAATCCCTAGTTTACCAGCAGACATCGAGTATCAATTGGTTGAAATTGATATCGACAATATCACCTTCCGTCTGACACAAGATGTCATTATCCAAGATGGTAGTAACTTCTACCGTTATACTCCTCAAGAAAGTACGGAAGCCAATTTGGCGACAGTCAATTTTGGTAATTCGAGTATGTGGGAGAAAATGGCATCGGGATTTGATCAGTCGCTTTATACCATTTATGACAAAAATGTCACTGCGAATTTAGCCGCAGCATTAAGTGGTGAATTCTATGTGATTAAACCGAAAGAACTTGAAACACCGAATCTGACTTACACCAATTTAAGTACGATTCTGTTTGATCAAAAGGCACAGGTTCAATCATGGATTGAAAGCCATAGTTCAAATCCTGAGGCGATTGCGCGTTACCAAGAACAATTGGCGCAGATTAACAGCAGTATTGATAAACTTGGCCTGTCTGATTATCTACATGTTGTTAATAATGGGCAGGTCATTAAATCAGGCACTGATTTTTATCAGAGTAAAGTTAATCAAGGTCAGATTATTCTTAAGGATGCTGATTTTAGTGATACCGCGTTGTGGCAAAGTGTTGGGGCAGCAGGTAGTTACTGGGATGTAAATGACACCGTAAATGCTGATGGTAAGGTTTACAATGAATCTTTAGATATGCTGATTGTGAACTTACCGAATATCTATGCATCTCCAGGGTCTGTGTATATTCAGATTGATGGTAAAGCCGCCGCGGTTCTTCAGAATTTGGATAATCTTGATAACTTGTCCGCAAAAGCTGGTGCTGGAATAGAGGTGGTTAGTTCAGTGCCATTTTCTCTAAGAGTCAATGACGTCATTATCAAAGATAACCAGCGAGTTGATATTGTCGGTGGTGCTCTTAAAACCTTTACGCCTGGTGCCGTTCAGCTTAACTATAAGAGTGTTGATGGTATTGCAATTCGTGACAATAGCGCGACAGATTATAGTACGAACAAAATTACTATCTTCCAAGACAACAAAAATGCGCCGGCATCATTAAATGGCTTTAAATTGCCTGATGGCCCGATGAACATGTACATCAGTGGCAGTGTCGTAAATGAAAATGGCGATGCGTATATCAATAACAAAGATGGTGCTATTGAGGTCTCTACTCAAATTCGTGCTGAAGCTATTCACCTCTTTGCGGCAGGGGACTTCACTCTTAACTCTGAATCTTGGTTCCATACGAATAAAGATCCTCGCCAGTATGTTAATTACGGGGGAGCGCGGAGCTTAGTTTGGAATTTAGACGGTAATGCCGCTACAGCTTTTGTCAGCTCAGGCACTGGTATTACTTGGACTGAAACGACCGTCCTGCCAGGAACAGCATGGTTCTTACCAAGTATCACAGTGGAAAGTGAGGTGACTGAAACTTTCGACCTTGACGGTGCTATTTTTGATGATGACTCGCAAATATTGTCAATGGGCACTATTAATATTAATGCTCAATACTTGAATGTGAACGGTCTTATTCAGAGTGGTGTGAATACCGTATTCTTAGAAATTTCAGAAGATTTCTATGCGTTTAATCAAAATATTGACCTTGCGAACAAACAAGGTCGGGCTATCTATGGTGTTAAATTCGCCGCGAATAGTGGTGATGTTCAAGTACCAGTTAATGGTTACTGGGATGCGTCACGTAAAGCAATTGTTATTGAAGACCTGATCCCCGCCGGTGGTGAAGTTAATATTACTGGTCAGATATTGAGTACAGGTAATGGCCGGATTATAGCGGCTAGTGGCTATGCAGCGGTTAATATTAACAATAAGAGTAGCTACCAGCTTATCATGAACGAGGTTGATACTAGTCAATACCGTGAAGGTAAAATCACGATTATTGATAGTTATAAACTGACTAAAAATGAGTATCTATTTAACGGAACTACGGTTTCTCATACTCAGTATGCAGGTACCTTTGTTCAAGCAAATGCTGCTACGGGAGAAGTTTCTCGGATCAACTATGTGCAACAAGGTGGAACTCAAACTAGCTCTAATCCTAATGCCTTCAAATACCAGATTGATGAGGGTACGCGCTATGTTTGGACCGAAGGGCAGGAAAAAACTAAGACCGAAATTCGTAAGTTTGAAAAAAATAGTTTTAACCTATTTGGTGATAATGCGTTTGCAGATTGGTTGGTAGCGGATAATAGCTATAAATGGCGCACTATTGAGTTCACAGATAAAAAACCTCTGCTTGAATCTGAGTCAGTTGTTCTTAACGGTACAACGGGTGCTTATGACTGGGTTTCAGCAACAGATGATTACTCAATTAAGTATGAAGAGAGGGGGGGGGATGCCAGTGTAAATGATGTTAAGTCTCGTACATGGACTACTGGTGGTGGCTGGTTACGTAAAAAGACAGTTCATACTAAGTTAACAATTATTGAAGGCCTGAAAGACTACTATACCCATTCCTTAAAGGCAGATTACGATATTGATATCGGTTTCTTAGATGGTAATTCAGTACCGAATATTAAGATCCATAGTGTTGGTAATATTACCTTAAGCGGTAAAATCGATATGCCAGATGTTGGTTTATTGGATATTAAATCCAGTGGCGGTTCGGTACTTATGTCTGATGGCGTTTATGCGTTAACGAAAGAAGCAACGATCTGGGCGAAACACGATATTCGAGTGATTTTAGAAGGCAATAGCGCTTCTCGTGGCCATACGCTTTATTCTGCATACGGTAACATTAGCCTTGGGGTTGTTGCCGATGATAACCCAGGTTTGAACCGAGACGGTTCTCCAGCAACAACTTCTAACGAACTTCATATTGATAGCATAGCCGCGGGTGGCAATGTCTTTATCAATGCTGCAGGTGGTGTGTTTAAAGCCACAGGTAATGCAGATGGTAACGTAGCATCAGTTTCTATCGAAGGTGATCGAATTGAATTGCTTGCTTTGGGTGGTGATATAGGGTCGTTACAGATTGATTCGGACCGTCATGGTGACGGTGGCGGTCTTTATGCGTTAGCACAAGGTAATATCACGTTAACGGAAAGTGCTGGCCATCTTAACTTGATAACCGAGTCAGGTAAGAGTTCTGAACTCTTTTCTGTGAAGTCGACAGAAGGGAATATTGAGCTGGCTGCGACTCATGGTTCTATCCTTGATGCCAATAATGAAGAAGTTAAAGCCTCTGCGTTAGATACCTCTACAGCACAGCAATTATATGCTGAATCTTTAATTACGCATGAGGCTCAAGATATTACTGAGCTTTACCACCAGTACTGGACAGTTATTCGTGCTGATGGAGAAGCATATAATAGTGATATTACGACCTACACTAATTACAATAATATATTCTCTCATCTGACCGGTAGTGAGTTAGCTGAGCAGCAAGATAAACTAAGACAGTTGAATGAAAGCCTTGATGCACTGTCTATATATGATATTAGCTATAACCAATTGACACAGTGGAAAGTAGAAGATCCTGCTATTTCTGATAAGTCAATCAACAGCATTTTCAAAACAAAAGTGTTGGCGAAGGTTGCGGAGAATAAACCGTTGTTCGACAGCATTTTGTCTCCAGGTTTAGTGGCTAAATTATATCCTGATACGCCAATCGTTGGCGGCGCGGGTTCGCCTTCGACAGAAAGTCCAAATGTGGTTACGCTTGCCGATAACGCAACGGTTAAGTTATTTGCTTATCAAGGAGGTATTGGCAAATTAGGCGATCGCGTAACGATCGATATGTCTAATGGCGTTAATAACCTGTCAGCTTCAGATAAAATTCTTATATCTCAGGCAACAGGTAATGATGTTGTTTCGACCACATATAGCTTCTACAAATATCTAGGTGATGACGGTAAAGTATCTCAGTTTGATGTTAATTATTCTGATCACTCAACGTGGGAATTGGCAACGGCTGATTATGTTGTTGAAAATCAAACGGTACCGGTTAATGTCGTAACGGGTGATGTTGTACAAATTCACTTAGATGGTATTCCTGCACTCTTTGAATACAGCGGTCCATCAGGTTTGATTGATTTGCGGTCTGTTGAATTTGAAGCTATAGGAACGCTGTGGACAAAAGTTGGCACCAAAACTATGGCGCCAGCACTTACGTTAGATCTAAATCAGAACGATTTGGTAATGCAGCTGCAAGATGTAACGATTCAGCTTTGGGATGATCTCGATCTTTCTGGCCCTGGAGCGGTAACTGTTCATGCGAAAGAGGGGATTACTTTAGCGCATGATGGAACGTTAAATATTGAACGTATCCAAAGTAATTCTTGGATTCGTTTACAAGCTGCAGGCGCAATAGTCGATACATTAAAGCATGCTACTGCCGCTGTTTCTGCTGCGGATGATCTAGTTATGATCTCACGTGGTAATCAATACGCGGCCGCTGCAGATGGTAGTACCAGTGCCTTGCGCTTCCAGCTGGCAAATGGGGCAGAGCTTAGTATTGATTCGGCGGGCGGCGCTGACCTTTGGCAAGTAGAAGGTAGCACGAATATAAATGGCACCTTATATCAGATTAATGATCTATTACTTGCTGACGTAACAGCTGTAGGTGACATATCAATCACAGCGGGTAAGGTCGAAAATCTTGCAGGTACGAGTAATGCTTCGGAGCGAGGTAGTGCAAGTATTGGCGTTAAGAAGGTTAATACGTCTGGTAATGTATACCTTGCCGCAGCGGGAAGTATCACCGATAGATATACGGATACGGCCGCAGCCATCGTTAATATAACGTCGCAAAATCTTTCATTGTTTGCGGGTAATGATGTTGGGGCTTTTGGAGCGTCATCACATAATTATTTAGATGTGAAATTATCTGGAGCGGTAACGGCTAAGGCCGGATCAAATCTCTTTATTAATGCTGTAGATAGTCATTTGCGTGTTGACTACATTGAATCAATTACGGGTGATGTTTACCTAAAAGCTGGAAACTCCATTCTTGATGCATTAGCGGGCAGTATTTCTGATAACGCCAATGATAAATCTGCGGATGGAACGATCGATATTAAAGCAGATGATATTGAGTTAATTGCACTAACTGGGGCGATAGGCCAGTTTGGTAACATGCTAGAGCTTGATACATCGGCAACGGGTACGTTAAGCAGTTATAGCTACCTAGACACTCGAATTGCAGAACGCAATGGTAGCCTGAGGCTGAAGCAGGTTGAGGCAAGAGCTGATAGTGATGTGTACCTTGTTGTTGATGATAGTTTGCTCAATGGTAACGTCGCGGGTCAGGCAAATATTATTGCCGACAGTGCGCGACTGCTGGTTGGTAGTAGTATTGGTGGGGCGCTTGCGCTGCAGACTCGAATTAACAACCTCGAAGCAAACGCAACTAGAGGAAGTGTGCTGCTTACAAATACCGGGCATTTAACTATTGGTGGTATTACTGAGTTGCAGGGCGTTGTTGCAGAGCAAGGCATTACTATTACTGCAATGAGTCCGATGACGGTTGATAAAGATATTGTTTCTCATACGGGAAGTGTGGTATTGCACACCAATGACGATGCGATTGATGGATCAAGTGTTACCGATGATGACCTGACTATTCAAAACAGTGCAACAGTGGAAGCAACGCTTGGCAGTGTCACCTTGAATGTAGGTGACGATTTACTACTTGATGTTGATGCTTCGCTGGTCGCAGGCCAAGATATTACAGTGAATGCTGACTGGTTGAGCGCTGATGCTGATGGGTCAAACGTTATTCTTCAGGGTAAAATCGATGCTCAAAGTATCTATGTTAATGGCGGTATACAAGACGATACTATCCTGTTCGATGTGCAACGTATTGATGGTGATACATTTGTTAATGGCGGGTTGGGCGAAGACTTAATCACAATTAATAAATTACATACACGTGATATTGATCCATCAACAGGAACCTATGAGAGGTTTGTGCTGGATGGTGGTGCTAATACCGACCGCTATGTTATTAATCGTACAGGTGCTGATGCAGGGTATATCATCGATGTCGAAGACAGCGGTTTACGTAATGATGGTGCTGATACGTTAACCATCAATGGTACTGCTCAAGATGATACCTTCCTTCTACGTGCTAAATTTGTTGCGGCCCTTCATGGAGAGTCAGTAACAACAGTTGAACGTATAAACTATAACGAAAATATCAATGCTCGTTTAACCATTAACGGTCATGCTGGTGCAGACCAGTTCTATAGTGATGATAACAGCAGTATTACAACGCTGGATGGTGGTGCTGGTGCAGATATCTTCCAAATTGGACAGCTCTACGGTGCTGATCGCCTAAGCCCATTTGTCGCTTTAGGTGATGAAATTGAAACAACTGAAACAACACTCGGCTTCCTGAGCGTAGGTAATAGTTTGCCTATGATTGTCTATGGTGGTGACGGAGAAGACCAGATCACGGTATATAGTAATAAGGCGTTAACTAAACTTTATGGTGAAAATGGCGATGACAGCTTTGTTGTCCGCGCATTCCTGAAGAAAGGAACGACGGAAACTGCGGGTGGTGGTGATACTGAGTTATTCGGTGGCGATGGTGCTGACGAGATTCAATACAGTATTAATGCACCGTTGAAGATTGATGGTGGTGCAGGTAACGATACTTTAATCGTTCTAGGTACCGAGGGCGATGATAGCTTTATGCTTACCGAAAATGGAATTTTTGGTGCCGGTCTAAATATTGGTTTTGAAGGCATTGAGTTTGCTGAAGTGGACGGTTTAGAGGGTGATGATACTTTCTATATTCTGAGCACAAGCGAAGATGTTGTAACAACCATTATTGGGGGTAAAGGAAGTGATACTTTCAATGTCGCTGGCGATGTAACTACGGATATCGTTTCGTACTCTGTTGAAGGACGTAGTGGTTTTATTAACCACAGTGCTTGGAGTAACGATCCGCGCTTTAATGGCATTTTTGTCGATGGAATAGGATTGAACGTTGCGGATGAGGATACTGGAAAAGTTCAGGTAGATACGGTTGATGGTAGCCTTATCGTCGATGAGAGTGGTTTACTTACTAATGACTTCTATGAAGTATCTCTTTCTGCTGCTAAGCCTTCTGTGGCAACCCTTGCTTATGTCACGGTATCGGCCGCACGAGCATCTCTTAGCGATAAAGAGTTAGCGACTATTGGTGGGGGGGATCCTGCTGACAGTATTTTGGTTTCTACTGATGGCGTGAACTTCTTTGAAGCGGTTGTCCTAACGTTTGACTCAGCTGCTGCGGACGGTTCTGTAGATGACTGGATGCGTAATCAGAAAATCTATGTTAAAGCCGTCGATGATAATGCAGCCGAAGGTGAGCGTACGGTTGTAATTAACCACAGTGTGTTGAGTGACAACCCTGATTTCAATTTGCTGGATATCAATAATGTAGAAGTCACCGTTTATGATAATGACAAAGCGGATCTTATTGTTACCCCATCCGACCTAAATACACGAGTGGTTGAGGGGAATACGATAGGTGATTCCTTCACTGTAGCTCTGACTCAGAAACCCGCTGATGGTGAAACGGTTACAGTTATACTTTCAGAGAAAATTAAATTACCAAGTACAACATCACCGAATCAAATTAGCTTTGATAAAACAGTACTAACCTTTGATGACAGCAATTGGAATACGGCTCAAACCGTTACTGTGACGGCAAACGAGGATTCTGATATTGAAAACTTGTTCCGTACGGGCGTTACATTTACGACGTCAACGACTGAATCAGGTTCGGCGTATAATGCTGTTGTTACCGATGACTTAAAAGTGCAGGTTATTGATAATGACAACGGTAACGTAATTGTTACGCCGACTGCAGGCTCAACAATCGTGAGTGATGGTGTAACTGATAGTTACAGCATCGTGTTGAGCGATAAGCCGACGAACCCGGAAGACCCAACGGCGCCGGATAATGAGCACACTGTGCAAATTAACCTGTTAACTGATGGTCAAACATTGGTGAGCAGCTTGGATCCTAGATTTAATGCAGTTGATGGGACGGTGACATTCAATGCAGCTAATTGGGATCAGCCGATTGATATTATCGTATCGGTGAACCCTGCGTTTGAAGTAGATTCCACTAAGCAGCCTGTTCAGAATCCTCCTTTACAGCCTCATACTCTTGATCTGATTCAAGGCAAGCTGATTATTGAAGGGTCTGTTCCTCCGGGTAAAGAACGTTCATTGACTGAAGCCGTGATGCTGCCGACTGAAACGGATGTGCCTTTACCAACGGTTGATATCGATACAGATGAATCAGAGCAAACAGATACTTTATATCTATTTAATGACGGTAGCCGACAAGCTGATACCGGTATTCTAACCAGCTCGACAGTAACGGGTTTAGGTATGGGTATTGATGGCATTCATTACAATGGTGTAGAGGTAATTGAAACGCTTCTTGGTGAGAAAGATGATCAGTTTACTGTTGAAAGCACACAAGACGGTGTGATCACTGTTGTTCATGGTGGAGGCGGTTCCGATACGTTAAGAGTAACGGGCGGTGGCGGTGCTGATGCGCCTTTAATTATATTGGGTGATTCAGTTCAAGATGGTTCAGCGTATACCGCAACATCTGATGAGAAAACAAGCAGAGGGCGTGAATTCACTAACCCAGGAAACGATGTAATTGATGCATCAGGGGCTACAGGTTCTGTCGTAATTTATGGTGGCCGTGGCAACGATGTCTTAACAGGTAGTAACTACGGTGATCATATTGCTGGTGGTTCAGGTCAGGATACAATTAATGGCTTAGGAGGGAATGACCATCTCTATGGTGATTCTGGATTTAATCTCGACTTGAGCAAACGTTTAAGTACATCAACCCAAATATTATTAGTAGTGAATACGGCTGATGCCGCTCATGATAATTTAGAAACATCTGATGACTTACTCGTAGGTATAGATAATATCGATGGCGGCGCTGGAAACGATGTCATCTTTGGTGACAAAGGCGTAATCAATCAAGTGATTGATACCAATAGAATCTTAACTACGGGTCAAATTGTTAACATTACGACAACAAACCGTAACGAGATCGCTGACGACCTGCTTAAAGGTGGTGCTGATGATGACATCATCATGGGGGGCCATGGACAAGATAGTATTGAAGGTGGAATGGGTCAGGATATTTTGATTGGTGATCATGCCATTGTTAATTATAACGATGGTGATACTGATATTCTGACGTTAGATTCAGTGATAACCGTTGAGCTTGTTCACGGGGACTCTGATACGATTAAAGGTAATGCTGGTGATGACCTTATTATGGGGGGCGTCGGGGCTGACCATCTATATGGTGGTAACGGTGATGGTGCTGCTATAACGGTTAGTGATAATGACATTATTTTTGGTGATCATGCCATTGCGCTATTAACGGATAATCGTTTTGTTCGCTTATTAACAAAAGATCAAACGGAAGGAAGCGCAGACCTTATTAAAGGCAATGAAGGCTCCGACCGTATCTTCGGTGGGGCTGGTGCCGACAATATAGAAGGCAATGCCGGCGGTGACTGGATCATGGGTGACTTCGGTGAAATGCAGCTATATGGTAATGGACATGTACGTACATTCTTTAGTGTTGATGAACCAGGTGATGTAACCGGTGCAGATATTATTGATGGTGGTGAAGGCAATAATAAGGTTATAGGTGGATTAGGCGAAGATCGTATTACTACCGGATCCGGTGATGATTATATTATTGGTGATAACGGTGTGTTTAATTATGGTAGCGACGAAGTTATTCTTGAAGCGTATACCGTAGAACATGAGCTTGGCGACGTTGATACAATAGAGTCAGGAGCCGGTAATGATGTTGTTCTTGGTGGTGCTGGTGGAGATATGATTAGTGTAAGTGCCGGTGATGATAGTGTTATCGGTGATAACGGGCATGTTACGTTTAGTTTAGGCTTACGTAATAGGCTAGAAAGTACTGATCTAGTTAATAGTACCGGTGGCGATGATCAAATCTCACTCGGTAGTGGTGCAGATGAAGCCATTGCTGGTGTAGGTAATGATCATATAACGAATGGATCTGGCGAAACGATTATTATCGGTGATGACGGATTTATTGAAAATGATGAAGAAGGGCGTTACCTGTTTGCTTCTACTGATGATTTCACGCTTGGTGGTAATGATCTGGTTGTAGGTGGGAGTGGACGCGATATTATCTTTGGTGGTTTCGGTAAAGATGATCTAGCTGGTGAAGATGGTGACGATATGATCATGGGGGATGCGGGTAGCATTAAACGCAACCCTAACACGATTGTATTTGATGCATTCGACCTGTTCCAAGGTGATGATGATATCTTACGTGGTGGTGCAGGCCTTGACCGTATGATTGGCGGTGAAGGTAATGACTTCTTCTACGGTACGTTTAAAGATGATGTCATGGTCGGTGAGTATGCACGTTATATCTTCAGCACTGATTTAGAGAATGAGAAAGCGACCTCTGTCATCTCTATTGCTCAAGGTACGGTCGACCTGTTGAGAGGGGACCAGAATGGTGTTTACCGTAATTTAGCGGAGAAAGTGTTTGCCGAGTCAAACTTGGGTGAAGTAGCGCGTAGTAGAATTGCAGTAGGGACTGCATTAACGGATGACGCGGTTTCGGCACTTGGGCGTTTAGCGGATATTCAGAACTTTAGTGGTTCTCAAGCAACGGGTGTGGATGTTGTGATTCAATTTGATCCTACTGCGGCGGGTGATGAGACTGAAGAGGTTCCAGGCGAAGAGCAAATAACAGAACCTACACAGGACGAAGAGAACGAAGAGATTACATGTGAAACTGCAGAGGATCAGCCTGAAGGGGAAGAAGCAGTTGAGTGTATTAATCCTGAGTTGCCTGTTGAGCCTGAGGTTGAAGGTGATGAGGAATCCTTACAAGGTAGTGAGGAAGAAACGCTAGATGCTGAAGATACGCAAGGCGCTACAGAGAAAGTAGAGCCTTTGGGTAATGAAATTAGTCTAGAAGCTGCTGTGGCCGGTTTTGCTGGATGGGCAGTGATGAGCGTGAATAAATCTAAAGCCAAAAAACATGTGATATCTAGTGAGTCTGACTTTAGGTCGCTTTCTAGCAAAGAATCTCGTTATGTTCGTTGGGAGGATATTCAGCACTAATTGCATTAGATATTCCCAAATGTAGGGGTTGCGTTGCAACCCCTTTTATCTGTTGTATTGCCGCGGACTTAGTTTTTTATGGAAGAACAGACAAATACTTCTTCGTCGTTGGAGCACACCGATGCTGCATCTGATACGTATTCTGCAACAAAAAATAGTGACACCGCTTCAATCCTACCTTCATCTCAAAGTACTAATTTTTATCAACAATACTTAGATCAGCAATGTGAAGTGATCCCTGGGGCTCAATCGGGGTTACTTTTGATGCCGATAGGGGATGAGGGTGTCTATCAGCCTGTAGCTGGCTGGCCTTCTTCGCCTACATTTATTACAGAGTTGATTGAATTGGTTGAACAGGTAATTGTAGGTAAAACTGCCCTAGTAACTGCTTTAGAAGGTCAATCCAGTGACAGTGAGTTGTTTGCGGTTGCGCTCCCTATTTTTTCAGGTGAGCGTTTAATCGCTGTAGTTGCCATTAGCGCCCAGGTTAAATATCAAGAACAACTGACAAAAATGATGAAGTTAATGCAGTTAGCATCTGTGGGTGTCGAACTGTTAGACGTGAAAGCCAGCTTGATCGACACGGATAGTAATCGTGAACGTTTAGAGGGTGGAGTGGATCTGCTTGCGAGTGTTATGTCTGAGCCAGATTATGCCAGTGCGGCTATGCGGTTAGTGACTGAGCTAGCGGTATCATTCAATTGTGATCGTGTTTGCTTAGGGTCATATAGAAAGAAAAGGTCTCGCTTAGAGCACCTTTCTCACAGTACCCAATTTGGTAAGCGAATGAACTTGGTTCGTAGCATTGAAGAGGTAATGGATGAGGCTATTGATCAGAAAAGTGCGATTGCTTTTCCTGAGGTTAACTTAGTCCCAGGTACTATTACTCAAGCGCACCAAAAGCTTTCTCAGTTGCAAGGAGACTCATGTGTTTTGAGTATTCCTTTATTTGTGAACTCGGACATTAAGGGAGCATTGTGTCTAGAGCGCAACCCTGACCGGCCTTTCTCTTCCGATGAGATAGCATTATGTGAAAGTATGGCTGCTTTAGTTGTACCCGCTTTAGAAGATAAACGGCTTAATGATCGCCCTCTTATAAAGAAAATTATTGATGCCGGAAAACAACAACTAAGTCGTTTATTAGGTGTTGGTTATTTGGGCCGTAAGCTGTTTGTTATTATTGTTGCTATCGTGGTTGTTTTTTTTAGTCTCGCAGAAGGCCAATATCGTTTATCTGCTGATGCGCGTTTAGATAGTTACATTCAGCGTGTTGTTGCTGCTCCTTATGATAGTTATATCTATTCGGCAGTACATAGGGCGGGTGATGTGGTGAGTAAAGATCAGCTGTTAGTACAGTTGGATGATCGAGACCTGCATTTAGAAAAATTAAAATGGTTGAGTGAAAAAGCAAAACTGAAACGTCAATATCAAGAAGCACTTGCTATCCATGATCGAGCCAAAATAAATATCATTAATGCACAGCAAGATCAGGTAGATGCACAATTAAAATTAGTCGATAGTCAGCTACAGCGAGCAGAGCTTTTAGCGCCCTTTGATGGTTTGATTGTAGGGGGGGACCTTAGTCAGCGTTTAGGGGGTGCGGTTGAAAAAGGCGAAGTACTGTTTGAGGTTTCACCTTTGCACTTTTACCGTATTAATTTGTTGGTGAAAGAAAGCCGAATAGCCGATCTTAAAATTGGGCAAAATGGTACGTTGCACTTATCTGCCTTACCAGAGAAACCGTTCCCTTTTGTTGTTACAAAAATTACACCTTTGACTGAATCAAAAGACGGAGCAACTTACTTTACAGTAGAAGCATCATTACAAGGAAAATCAGATCAATTGCAGCCAGGGATGGAAGGTATCGGAAAAATCCATATTGATAATCGAAAGTTAATCTCAATATGGACACGCGAATTGAATGAATGGTTTAGATTAAAAGTCTGGTCATGGTGGGCCTAAAAGGAGAGATTTATGTCAGCATCTCTTTTTAGTCCATCTTGGTATCGCGTATCCGACTTAACTGTGCGTTTACGTAAGCACGCAGCTATACACCGTCATATATATAGGGGCAAAGTATGGTACGTGCTACAAGATCATGTGACAGGACAGTTCCAGCGCTTTACACCTGAAGCCTATCAAATAATTGGCTTAATGGATGGCCGGTTAACACTGCAAGAAATTTGGGATATTGCATGTGCTCGTCTTGGGGATGGGATGCCAACACAAGACGAAATAATACAGCTCGTTGCTCAGCTGAATAAAGCCAATGTCATTCAGTCGGATATATTGCCCGATATTGAAGAGCTACAAATACGGCGGCGAGATGATCAAAACAAAAAACTGCTCCAGCAGTTGAAGTCACCGTTGAGTATCCGAATTCCCCTACTTGATCCTGAACCGTTTTTAGCCAGAACAATGAAATATCTACGGCCCGTTTATTCTTGGTTTGGCCTTGTATTGTGGCTCGTTGTTATTGCTATAGCGTTAACGCTTGCGGTTATTAATTGGGATGGGTTAACCGATAATGTTAGCGACCGGATTTTAGCCTTAGAGAATATTTTACTAATTGCGCTGGTCTACCCGTTTGTCAAAATTACGCATGAGCTCGGGCATGCATATGCAGTAAAACATTGGGGAGGAGAAGTACATGAGGTCGGGATCATGCTACTGGTCATGTTTCCTGTTCCTTATGTTGATGCGTCAGCTGCCTCGTCGTTTAGAAACAAATACCAACGTATGCTGGTCGGTGCCGCAGGCATATTGATGGAGCTTTTTTTGGCAGGGTTAGCCATGATTGTATGGAGTTTGGCTGAGCCGGGTGTCGTACGTGCGGTGGCTTTTAATACGATGCTGATTGGCGGGATTTCTACTGTCTTATTTAATGGTAATCCTCTTCTCCGGTTTGATGCATATTATGTATTAGCTGATTTTATTGAGATTCCAAATCTTGGGGCAAGGGGTAATGCTCAGGTCGCTTATTTGGTAAAACACTATTTATTTTCTGTGCCTAACTTAACGCCGACGGCCAACAGTCGCGGAGAAGCTGCATGGCTTGCTGGGTATGCTATAGCTGCGTATATCTATCGCCTCATTGTGATGGTGGCTATCGCGTTATTTGTTGCATCTCAGTATTTTATTATTGGTAGTTTGCTTGCTATTTGGTCTATATGGTTGACTTTGATTATGCCTATTATGAAAACAGTATCTAAACCGATCACCGATCCACAGTTGCGTAATCGGCGTCTCCGCATTTTCTGGGTCAGTGCTGTTATCGCCTCTGCGGTAGTAGCCGGTTTGTTTTTGTTACCGGTACCTTATAAAACACAAGTAGAAGGCGTGCTATGGGTGCCTCAAGATGCTTATGTGCGCACTGATATCGCGGGCTTTGTTAAGAGTGTTGAAGTTCAGTCGGGGAGCTATGTTGAAAAGGGAACACTGCTAATAACGTTAGATTCTCCTGATCTAGTTGCGAAAGCAAGTGTACTTGAAGCGCAAGTGAAGGAAGCTAGAATTCGTTTAGTATCTAGCCTAAGGGATCGGTCTGCTTCTGATATTTTACGAGAAGAGTTGCGGTTTATTGAAAGAGAGTTCGAACGGGCTAAAGAGCGCTTGAAAGGGGTCAATTTGTATAGCACCTCTTCAGGAGAGGTAATCATTCCCGGCGCTAGTCGTTTGCTAGGAAAGTACCTTAACCGTGGCGAAATGGTTGGGTCTGTTATCAATTATCAAAACCTCCCTGTGACTGTTTTGGTCTCTGAGGATAATATCGATTTAGTGCGGAATCAAACACGTTCAATTGAGCTACGTTTTGTTACATCACCAGAGCAAAGCTACGCAGGGGAAATTATTCGTTTAATGCCGGCGTCTACCCAAGAGATGCCCAGTTCTATTTTAAGTGTTGATGGTGGAGGGAAAATTGCCGTTGATCCTCAGGGTGGAGACCGTTTAAAAAGTTTTAGAGGGCATTTTCGGATGGACATATCTGTGCCCGATGCACCTAAAAACAGGTTTGATGAACGAGTTTATGTTTTATTTGAGCATGATTCGGAACCTGTGTTTTATCGGTGGTACCGGGCTGTACGGCGTGTTTTCTTGAGGCAGTTTGATGTATAAACGGCCGCAGTGTTTACCTAGCAATGTCCTTGAAAGACCACAGCAACACTTACATAAAGTGAGTGCATTGCAGCATTGGTCTCGTAAAATTGCTTCATTTTTTTCTAGACCTGCACGTTCGTCGTTATGGCTATATAAACGCTTTTTGAGGCCGATCCATAAAGAGGCAAAAGTGCTTGAAACCCTATCTACAGATGCGCTTGATACTTACCGAGAAACACTTAAAGCTCAGCTTAGAAAAAATGGAGTGACAGACCCCTTATTAATAAAAAGTTTTGCTTTAGTGAGGGAAGTCTCTGGTCGGGTACTAGGTATGCGGCATTTTGATAGCCAGTTACTGGGTGGTTTAGCTATGTTTCATGGAAATATAGCTGAAATGCAGACAGGAGAAGGTAAAACACTTACGGCTACATTATCGGCAGCGACGGCAGCGATGGCTGGAATCCCGGTCCATGTGGTTACTGTGAACGATTATTTAACGGCGCGTGATGCAGAAGAAATGGCCCCAGTGTATGAAGCGCTAGGGTTAAATTTAGGTGTCATTATTCATGGTTTAAGTTCGCAAGAACGGAAAGATATTTATGCTAAAGACGTTGTTTATTGCACGAATAAGGAACTTGTTTTTGATTTTTTAAAAGACAGTATTGTATTAGCAGGAAGAACACATCAACTAAATCGACATGCTGAGCGTTTAAAAGGTAACCAAGCGATGCTGGAGCAGTTAATGTTGAGAGGGCTGCATTTTGCGATTGTTGATGAAGCCGACAGTATTCTATTAGATGAGGCGCGTACCCCGTTAATTATTTCAGGCCCAGAGATAAATCAAGAAGATCAGCAGTGGGTGTATCAGCAGGCGATGTCGATTGCGCAAAAATTAAAGCAAAACGCTCACTACAAAGTTATTGCTAGGGAGCACCGGCTTGAATATACAGAGAAAGGTGAAGAGGAAGTTCTAGCGTTGACGGATGGCCTAGGGCCCTATTGGGTTGGACGGGTGAGGTGCTTAGAATTAGTTCATCAAGCGTTAACCGCACTGCACCTTTTCGATATCGATAAACACTACCTTGTTGATGATGGCAAAATTATGATTATTGATGAGCATACTGGCAGGGTAATGGCTGATAGAACCTGGGAGCGAGGCCTGCATCAGTTAATTGAAATTAAAGAAGGGTGTGAATTATCAAAGCCCAGGGAGACATTGGCGAAAATTAGTTTCCAAAACTTTTTTCGTTTTTATCATCATTTAGGGGGGATGACTGGTACAGCGAAAGAGGTTATGCCTGAGTTATGGAGCGTATATGCTTTGCCTGTTGTTTTTATTCCAACTAATAGGCCAAGTTTGCGGAAACGGACTGGACGTTGGGTGCTTGAAAATGAGCAGCTTAAATGGACCAAGGTTGTGCAGCGAATAATTGAGTTGCACCGTGAAGAGCGTCCCGTTCTCGTTGGTACTCATTCAGTTGCGGCATCTGAGCTGTTAAGTGAAAAGTTGCAGGCTGCGGGTGTCTGTCACCAATTGTTAAATGCAAAACAGGATGAGCAAGAGGCGGATATTGTCGCACAGGCAGGTATACCCGGTGCGGTTACTATAGCAACTAATATGGCGGGGCGAGGAACGGATATAAAACTACAGGATTGTGTGGAAAAAGCAGGCGGGTTACATGTTATCCTTACTGAATTACACGAAGCCTCGCGTATAGACCGCCAATTAGAAGGGCGGTGTGCTCGACAAGGAGATAAAGGAAGCTTTGAAATTATCCTTTCACTTGACGATGCTATTCTCACTCAAGCATATGTTCATTGGATGAGGTTTGTTTTACGCCTCCCACTACCAAGTTTTATTAGTCGATCACTTACTTTTGGGTTAATGCGGCGGGCTCAGAAACAACTAGAAGCTGAGCATGTGCGAATGCGTGCAGAGTTGCTGAAAGCGGATGAACGCCAACGAGAGATGCTCTCGTTCACAAGCAGTAAAATATAGGACAGTTAATAATGAAGTATTTCTTCAGTATTTTGATCGCGTTGCTTTTTATATCGACTCAGGCTGCTGCAGAGCCCGCTGCTGAGAATGTTACTGAACCTTCGGTTTTTGATGAGGGGGCATTAAGCTGCTTGTTAGAGCCTAGTATGGAGGTTGAGCTTAGTAGTGAGGTGACGGGTGTACTTGAAAAAGTAACAGTGCAGCGGGGTGATCGAGTTAAAAAGGGGCAGGTACTTATCTCACTAAGCTCACGAGTTGAACGGGCAGTATTGGCGACTGCACGTGCGAAAGTGTCGTTTGCTAAGCGAAAAGTAAAGCGTAATGAAGTGCTTTATAAAAAAGGTTTATTGTCTGATCATGAACGAGATGAAATGTTGACTGAACAGCGCCTAGCGGAACTTCTTGCGAGTGAGTCTTATATTAGACTAAAGCAGCGAGAAACAAAGAGCCCTATATCTGGTGTTGTTGTTGAACGTTACCTGGAACCCGGTGAATTGGTCGATGAAGAACCGTTTATGAAGATTGTTGCGCTAAACCCTTTGCATGCGGAAGTGGTTATGCGCTCAGAGTTTTACGGGAAAATACAGAAAGGAATGGATGTGCTGCTCTTTCCTGATGTTGTTTTAGGGCAGGGTTATAAAGGTACAGTGCATCTGGTCGACCCGTTAATTGATGCGGCGAGTGGTACATTTGCGATTAGGGTTCTGGTGCCAAATGATGAGTTGGTTTTACCCGCAGGCCTTAAATGTAGAATTCAGTTCGCGCCACAACTGAATGATTAATAGGCCCTATAAGTTCGCTTTGTTATAATCAGCACCAATATGAGTTTCCACTGGAACCGCTTTTGATGAAAGAGATTATTCTGCTTAATATCTCGGGTGACGATAAGCCCGGGGTTACCTCTGCTATTACCAATATACTTGCTCAATTTCAGATCAATATTTTAGATATTGGTCAGGCGGTTATTCACGATACGCTTTCTTTAGGTATTTTAATTGAAGTGCCAAAGGCCGCGGAGTCATCTCCGTTGTTAAGGGATATTCTCTTTAAAGCGCATGAGCTTAATATGAATATCCGTTTTCAGCCAGTTGATGAGCATAATTATGAGGCCTGGGTTGCGGGCCAAGGTAAGTCACGTCATATCATCACCTTGTTGTCACGTAAGCTAAGTTCGGTTCAAATTGCGCGGGTCACCGAAATTGCGGCGCTCCATAGTTTGAATATCGATAATATTAGTCGTTTGTCCGGGCGTATTAGTTTAAGTGATAGCTGTGAGCAAACTAAAGCCTGTGTCGAATTTTCAGTGCGTGGTGCGCCTGCCGATGCAGCGAAATTAAGATCAGAATTTTTGACAGCGGCGAGCGACCTTGATGTGGATATCGCCTTTCAAGAGGATAATATCTATCGCCGTAACCGTCGTTTAGTTGTGTTTGATATGGACTCTACGCTGATCGAAGCTGAAGTGATTGATGAGCTAGCCAAAGAAGCAGGTGTAGGTGATCAAGTCGCTGAAATTACTGAAGCGGCAATGCGTGGAGAGATTGATTTTAATGAAAGCTTCCGCCGTCGTATGGCGCTTTTAAAGGGGCTGGATGTTTCAGTGCTGGAGCGTATTGCTGAGCGGTTACCGATGACTGAAGGGGCTGAGGAATTGGTCTCTAACTTGAAGGCGTTAGGTTTTAAAACGGCGATCTTGTCGGGCGGCTTTACCTATTTTGCATCCCGTTTACAGGATAAGCTGGGCTTTGACTATGTTTATGCGAATGAGCTTGATATTGATGAAGCGGGTAAAGTAACCGGCGAAGTTAAAGGCGTGATTGTGAATGGTGAGCGTAAAGCTGAACTGCTGCGTGAGATCGCGCAGAAAGAGGGGATTCGCCTAGAGCAGACTATTGCGGTTGGTGATGGAGCGAATGATCTGCCAATGCTCTCTATCGCAGGCCTAGGTATAGCTTTTCGTGCTAAGCCTCTAGTTCGAGAAAGCGCAAAGCAAGCAATTTCTACCTTAGGTTTAGATGGTATTCTGTACCTTATTGGTTTCCGTGACCGAGATACGTTGCAAGAGTAAGCGGTATATGGATTAAAAAAACAGCCCTATCAAGGGCTGTTTTTGTATATGGATGCTCTTAGTTTAACGAGTTATTGTTCGGCGAAAAAATCATAGTCCATTTTTTCTTTCGGGGGCTGTAAATAATTTCCCTGTACATAGTCAACACCGGCTTTCCATAGGGAGGCCATTGTTTTGGTATCTTCTACTTGCGGCGCAATAGATATCTTATCAAGACTTCCTAGCTGCTGGATTAGGCTATAGAACTGCTCATCGAGTTCCGGTGTGTTGTTTAGGTCTTGTGTATAAGATGCGTCAAGTTTGACGAAATCAGAGTGCACCATAGAGAGTATATCGTTGGCATTGAGTGCGTTGCCAAAATGCTTAATACAGACTCTACAATGAATTTTTTGTAGTTTTTCAGTAAAAGCTTGTGCTTGGCGAGGTGAAATAGCTATATCTGATTCACTGATCTGGAAAACTAATCGTTCGGCTGGAATCTTATTTTTTCTAAGTACACCGGATAGCCAAGTAAGTAATTTTGTATCACTTAATACGTGTGCGGATATATTGATAAATAGTGTGTTTTTGATTTCTTGGTTAAGTGATCTCTTCAGCTGGATAAGGCTGTGTTCAATAACCCAGCGATCAACCTTTATTGATGCTTCGGAATCTTCAACAGTGGCCATAAAATCACAAGGTGCCAGCATGTTTTTCTCATCATCTAGTAGGCGGAGTAATACTTCATAGTACTGCTCCTTGTGGTCATCAGAGGTGAGATTCACTATAGGTTGGTAGAGTAACCTGAAATTCTTTTGGTCGATTAAAGTGCGAATATTTTCGTATTCATCATCTTTTTCTTCAATAATGGCAGCTTGAGGGATATGTAGTTTAACGCCATCTCCATTGCCTTTTTCTTTTCTAAGATCAGCAATCGCCATTTTTGCGCGATTTAAAAGTTCATCTTGAGGAGGGGTGCTGTCGTTAATAACGGTTATGCCTATAGAACAAGTTGATTGAACCTCCATGCCCGATATAGTTGAGCACGTTTTTGCGATGCATTGGCATAACTTTTCAGCAAAGGCTTCGGCTTTTTCTACATGCGGGTCTTTAAAGATGATTACAAAGGCGTTCTCTTCTGGATGTGTTAGTAAATGAGCTTTATTAACCTTTTTGTGCAGAAGGGCTGAAATATCTCGTATTAGCTGATCGCTTCCTTCATGGCCGCGTTTTTCTTTAATTTGTGCGAGCTGATCAAGCTCTATGTAGAGTAAAGAGCAATCATTGCCACCTCGTTGCGCTCTTTGGGTTATCTGTTCGAGCTGCTTATGGAGATGGTGTTTGTTAAAGAGCCCAGAGATATAGTCTAAATCTTCGTTTAATAGTCCGCCTACATGGTGATCATCGACTCGGAATAGGACTCTAATGAGCTGCTTCTGGTTACGCTCTATAACGGAGAGTTCCATGTTTGCAGTGAACTCTGTGCGGTCGCTTCTCTGAACGCTGAGCTGTAACTCTGATTCGTTCAGATGCTGCGCATCCATTTTGCTTAATTGTTCTGTGAATTTTTTCCGATCTTCAAAATTGAGGAAATCGACCAGAGGTTTGCCTTCCACTTGTTCATTGCTTTCAAAGCCCAAGAGGTCAAGAAAGCTTTCATTAATACAAACAAGCGAGCCTTGGTCGCAGCAGGCAATAGCGTTTTTCGAGCTAAGCATTAGTTGCTGAGCACGTTTTTCGGCTTCAGCTAAGGATGCTTCGGCTGCCCTTAAACGGCGACGGTTATCTAAGTGATCTAGTTCACGTCTGATGTTGATCAGAACTAATTCTTTTTCATCTAAAGGCACGACGGCTTGGATATGGTTTTTTAAGCCTTGTAGCAGTAGGTGGCTATCAGAACTGGGAATAATCTGTATGACGGGAATATCTTTATCTAAACGCTTCAAATGGCTTATGGCTTGTTTAGAGGTGAATTCACCACGATCTATAGTGCATAAAATTAGGTCCCAAGATCGCTCGCTAAGGGCGCTGAGGAACTCTGTTTCATTATTTACCTGTTTGCCGCGTGGGGATATTCTAGATGTTCGTAGCAGCGTTATAAGTGGCGCGGTCTCTTCGGCAGATAAGCCTAAGAACAGAAGTTGTACATTTCTTCTCAGGCGCTGTTTGCGGGGCTGATTGTTTTCATATTTATTCAACAACGTGCTGTCGTCAACTTCAATAACCTGAGACATGTATGTGCGAACTCCAGAATTTAATTCCTTTAAAATCTACTGCTCATTAATAATATGAGTAGTGTTAAATATATCCGGTTTATTGGTTGTTGTCAGGTTTCTAAAGAAGATTGG
The DNA here is from genome assembly GCF_030547495.1 of Neptuniibacter sp. 2_MG-2023. Taxonomy (NCBI): domain Bacteria; kingdom Pseudomonadati; phylum Pseudomonadota; class Gammaproteobacteria; order Oceanospirillales; family Oceanospirillaceae; genus Neptuniibacter; species Neptuniibacter sp. 2_MG-2023. The sequence goes on from NZ_JAUOQC010000009.1 coordinate 64,211, forward strand.
ATAATCAAATTATGGAGGGTGTTTAGAAGGGGATAAGAAATGGCTGGGGTAGGAGGATTCGAACCTCCGCATGCTGGTATCAGAAACCAGTGCCTTACCGCTTGGCGATACCCCAACAAGGATAGAATACACAGCTTTATCTTCAGAGGTTTCAACCTATAAGGATTTAAAACCAAAGCGATTTATATGCTGAGAAAGTCTATATGTAGAAGATGGTAGTTTTAAACTAACCTAAGGTTTAAGCAGGACTAAAGTTACATAGTTTAACTAATCTTGGTTAATGCCACTTTGATTAACATGAATAGCTAATGCTTAAATAGTGGCTGGGGTAGGAGGATTCGAACCTCCGCATGACGAGATCAAAACCCGTTGCCTTACCGCTTGGCTATACCCCAGCATTATCTGAAACATGGTGGCAATAGCGGGACTCGAACCTGCGACCCTCGCATTATGAATGCGATGCTCTAACCAACTGAGCTATATTGCCAACGCTTCAGAGGCGCGCATTATTCGCTTTTTCGGTTTATCTGTCAATAGGTTATCTAGGAAAAAATCAGAAAAAAATGAATAAAAAAAACCGACAATGAGTGTCGGCTTTTTTTGGTGAATTTTTGTTCAGACGTTGAAGCGGAAATGGACAACATCGCCATCTTGAACAATATAGTCTTTACCTTCTAGGCGCCATTTCCCTGCGTCTTTTGCGCCGTTTTCGCCATTGAACTCAATAAAGTGCTCATAGCTAACAACTTCGGCGCGGATAAAGCCTTTTTCAAAGTCGGTATGGATAACACCCGCTGCTTGCGGTGCTGTTGCGCCTACTTTGACAGTCCAAGCGCGAACCTCTTTTACGCCTGCGGTAAAGTAGGTTTGTAGGCCTAGTAGGTTGTAGCCTTCGCGGATAACACGATCTAATCCAGGCTCTTCCATACCCAGGTCTTCAAGAAACTCGTTGCGTTCTTCGTCATCTAATTCTGAAATTTCAGCTTCGAGTTTGTTGCAGACAACCACAACGCCCGCTTGTTCTGTCGCGGCTAACTCTCGGACTTTGTCTAGATGAGGATTATTTTCAAAACCATCTTCATCAACATTGGCTATATACATTGTTGGTTTGACGGTTAGCATATGGAAAGTCTTTGCGATGGCCATCTCATCGTCATTCAGACCTAAAGCTCGAACAGGTAGGCCCTCTTCTAGATGCGGAATCAAGCGTTCTAGAATGGCTTTTTGTGCGACAGCCTCTTTATCGCCGCCTTTAGCTGCTTTTTGTATACGTTGTAGTTGTTTCTCTGCAGAGTCTAAATCAGCTAAAGCGAGCTCAAGGTTGATAATTTCTATGTCAGCTAGGGGATCGATGCGGTTGGCGACATGGATAACATTGTCGTCTTCAAAGCAGCGAACAACATGTGCAATGGCATCGGTTTCACGGATGTTAGCTAAAAACTTATTACCTAGACCTTCGCCTTTTGATGCACCTGCTACGAGTCCTGCAATATCCACAAATTCCATGGTTGTTGGTAGAACGCGCTCAGGATCAACGATTGCCGCTAATTTATCTAAACGAGGATCGGGCATCGCCACGGTACCGGCGTTTGGCTCGATAGTGCAAAATGGGAAATTCTCGGCGGCAATACCGTTTTTGGTTAGCGCATTAAAAAGTGTAGATTTGCCTACGTTAGGCAGGCCAACAATACCGCATTTAAAACCCATGATTGATTCCTGTTAGTTGAAACTAGCTGGCTGAAAAGCTATGTAACTGGTTCATTGCTTTGGCCCAGTCGCCGGTAATGGCTAACTCCAAATGACGTTCTGCTTCATCTATTGCTGTTAGAGTTGCATCGCGTTCTTTTGCTGGAGCTTTATTTAATACAAACCCACTTACTTGGCTGCTATGACCGGGATGGCCTATTCCAATACGTAAGCGGTAGAAATTCTTATTATTGCCAAGTTTACTAATAATATCTCGTAAACCATTATGTCCACCATGTCCGCCGCCTAATTTAAAGCGAGCAATGCCTGGGGGCAGGTCAAGTTCGTCATGCGCGACTAAAATTGATTCAGGTGGGATTTTAAAAAAGTTTGCTAATGCTGAAACGGATTGGCCGCTCAAATTCATAAAGGTTGTAGGTACAAGTAAATGTACAATTGAACCATTAATATTAGCTTTAGCGTAAAGCCCATGATATTTCTTTTCGGGCTTTAGGGGGGTGAGATGTCGAGCAGCAAGCTGCTCGACAAACTCTGCACCAGCATTGTGACGAGTTTGTGCATATTTATCGCCAGGATTACCTAGGCCAACAATTAGCTGAATCTTGTCTTTCATGCTAGTGCATTGTTACCGGTAAATTACTTGTTGCCGCGAGGCGCGTAAATGTAACCGATCCCTTGATCATGATCACCGCCACGACGAAGAGATACGATCTCAACACCTGCAGGCAAAGTGATGTCTGATAAGTGAAGTACTTTGTCTGTTTCGCAATCAGATAGGTCAACTACCAAGCTTTCTGGTAGATCTGTTGCTAGGCAAATAATTTCAACTGTGTTTTTCTCAGATGCAAATTTGCAAGCAGCTTTAGATGCAGGTGATTTTTCAAAGTTGACAAATTCAACAGGAACAGTGATTTTGATCGCGCTGGATTTAGTTACACGCTGAAAGTCAGCATGTAGTACAACAGGTTTAGCAGGGTGACGCTGTAGATCTTTTAGGATCACTTGCTCATCTTTGCCATCTAGTTTTAGTGTAACAATAGATGAGTAGAAAGCATCGTCTGCTAGTAGCTTAATTAGCTCGTTATTTGGCATTGCGATGGCTGTTGGCTTTTTGCGCTTATCACCACCGTAAACAATACCAGGAACAAGACCTGTGCGACGTAGGCGGCGGCTCGCACCTTTCCCTTCATCTTCACGTGCTACTGCATTTACTTCAAAGTTAGACATTTTAATACCTTTAAATAAACAAACTGCAAAACCTTGCGACCAAGTTTTGCAGTATTTGGCCCTTATGGGCAATATGCTCGCCGCTTCGTGGCGAGCGCTGTATCAGCGATTGTTGTAAGTGTTACCTTAGCGGAACATTGCGCTGATAGATTCTTCGTTACAAACACGGCGAACGGCTTCTGCAAGCAGTGGCGCGAGTGTTAGCTGGCGAATTTTATTGCAGCCAGCGGCTGCTTCAGAAAGAGGGATTGTGTCAGTGACAACAAATTCATCTAAATCTGAGTTGGTGATATTGCTAACAGCAGGACCGGAAAGAACTGCGTGAGTCGCGTAAGCAACTACGCGTGCTGCACCGTTTGCTTTCAGCGCTTTGGCTGCTTTACACAGCGTGCCTGCGGTATCGCACATGTCATCGACAAGTACGCAGGTACGGCCTTCAACATCACCTATAATATTCATTACTTGTGATTCATTTGCACGCTCACGACGTTTGTCGATAATGGCAAGATCACAATCAAGTTGTTTAGCAACCGCTCTGGCGCGTACTACACCGCCTACGTCTGGCGAAACAACCATTATATTGTCGTATTCTTGGTCAACGATATCATCTAGTAGTACAGGTGAACCGTAAACGTTATCCACAGGAACACTAAAGAATCCCTGAATCTGGTCTGCATGGAGATCAACCGTAAGAACGCGGTCGATACCAATAGCATCCATCATGTCTGCAACCACTTTCGCTGTGATAGGTACACGAGCAGAGCGGGGGCGACGATCTTGGCGGGCGTAACCAAAGTAAGGTACAACCGCTGTAATACGTGAAGCTGATGCCCGGCGAAGAGCATCCGCAAGTACAATCAGTTCCATTAGATTGTCGTTCGTTGGCGCGCAGGTAGATTGTATAATGAAAACATCTTTACCACGGACGTTTTCTTGAATCTCAACGCTTACTTCGCCATCACTAAAACGACCAACATTTGCTTTACCCATAGGGATATCAAGGCGATCAACTACTTTTCGCGCAAGTTCCGGGTTAGCATTGCCGGTGAAGACCATCATCTTGGACACGGCGTGCACCTTTTCGATTGTAATTTGTTCGGAATCTATAGATTGGGAACCGTTCATAGGCTTTTTTGGCTGGGGTAGGAGGATTCGAACCTCCGCATACTGGTATCAGAAACCAGTGCCTTACCGCTTGGCGATACCCCAACATTTTCCTCTTGGAGGACCGGCCTCCCATTGAAAGAGGCGCAGATTATCTAGGATTGGCTTTTTAATGTCAAACCTTAGAGGCGCTTAGAGGTTAATATTCCTTATCGTTTTACTTTGGATCTTATTGTTTGATCCAGCTATTAATGATGACCGTTATTTTTAGATCATTTCTGGATAGGCTTAGCTTGTTCGGCAGCGCGGGATTTAGGTTGTTATAGCGTAGATACTGAATCTTCCATCCGTCCTGCTGTAGTGCTTTAAGGCGGTTGTCTTCAAGGTGATGAGTATAAGGTTTTTCTGGTGAAGGTAAGCCGCGTATCCACCAGTAAATATCGCTGATGGGCAGATCCCAACCTAGTTTCTCATATAATATTTGTTCTGGGTTGGCTCCCCTGTATTGTTTGTCACCAGATACGTTAACGGTAACAGCCCCAGGTTTTCCTTCGATTGAGGCTCCTCCTTGCCCCCAAGGGCCATGTATATCAATTTGGTAAGTTTGCGCTATCTGTAGCCATTTGAGGCTGGCTGTTTGATTGTCGTCAGCTGTGCGAATGCCAACTTTACCGCTTAGTTCCCAGTTTAAATATTGTTTCAAAAGGGTTTGATGCTCATCCCAAGATAGGTTGGGAGAGAGTGGTTGAGTTTTTTGTAAACTACAACCGGCTAAATATAAGCAGCAGAAGGCAAAGAATAAGTTTTTATACATATAGATTTTGATATCTGTCAGTTAAACAATGCAAATTATTGAGTACCAATAGCTTGCATTGCTTCATCTAAAAAGGGATTGTCTGGGTTCTCTTTATGGGCAGACTCGAGCAGCGTTTTAGCTTTGTCTTTTTGATCGGTTGCCCAGTAAACTTGAATGAGATGGCTAGATACTTCAGGGTCTGAATATAACGCGTGAGCTTTTTCCAGATAAGGTAGCGCTTCTTGTGAACGCCCCATCTTATGTAATACCCAGCCCATAGAATCTAAAATAGCGGGGTCTTCGGGTTCTAGATTTAGCGCGGTTTGAATTAATTGATGTGCTTCTGTAAATCGATCGGTATGTAATAGTAGAGTATAGCCAAGCGCATTGAGTGCGGTCGCATTATCGGGGTCTAGGGCTAGTACTTGACGTAAATCCTTCTCCGCTTGTGGAAAGTCGGTTGATTCAATCATCATCGCGCGTGTGTAGAGTAGCGTGGTGTTGTCCGGCGTTAGGCTCAAGGCATCTTCAATTAAGGTAAATGCTTCATCGCTATAGTTGTGGAGGTTTAGCCATTCGGCTTCTATGGTAAATATTTGAGTTGCTTGGCTAGGTAGTGAAGCACGTGCATCCTTTAGAATTTGTTGGACTTGTGCCTTATTTTGGTCGCTTTCTAGTAGCGCGACTGCTCGTGTTAATGCCTGTAAAACATTGGGGCCTTCTTTTACCGAAATATAGTGCTCAATCGCCTGTTTGTTATTCTTTTGAGCTTGTGCAATATGGCCTAGATAAAAGTGGGGAGAGCTATCGTTCTCTTCGATAATTAAAAGGTGTTTAAACGCTTTTTGTGCAGTTGTTAATTGTTCATTTTCAAGTAAAAGAAGCGCTAAATAATAGGTGAGCTGTTTATCTTTAATATTGTCATCTAAAAGTGATTCGGCTTGTTGAGTGGCTTCTTGGATATGGTTGGTCTGGAATAATAGCTGTGTATAGAGAATGTTAAGTTGTTTGTTTTCGGGTTGCTGCTCAAAGGCTGACTTGATCATTGTAAGTGCGCCGTCTAGATCTTTTTCTAAGCGCAGTAGTTCAGCTTTCTGTATTAATGCTTCAGGGTTTTCCGGGTTGATATCTAGTGCTTGATTAAATGAAGCAAGGGCCTGTTCTGTTTGGTTTGATGCTTTGTAAAGTAAAGCTAAAGTGAGTGCTAAATCAGAGCGAGGTTTGTGGCTCTTTTTATATGCTTCGAGCATTGAGATGTAGCCGCTGCTCGTTTGGCTGTTTATGTTTTCACTTTGGTTACGAATTAGCGCTAACGTGCGGAGAGCGTCGTAGTCTAATGCTTTTTGGATTAATGGGAGAGCGTCTTCGTATTTGCCTTCATGTAACAGCATAGAGGCTTCTATTTGGTATGGTTCTGGGTTTTCTGGTGAGATCTCACGCCATAGACGCGCACTGCTAAGAATTTTATCGCTATCTCTTAGGTACTGAGCAATACGTGTTGCTCGCTCTGCCACTGCTGGATCGCGAGTTTTTTGGGCTTGTACTGAATAGTTATCTAACGCAATTGGGAATAATCGTCGCTGCCCTGCAATTTCGGCAAGTAGAAGATCGTAAAGTGATTCCTGATTAAATTCCCCAGGAACGTAGGTTGCAGGTTCTGATGCTAATGTTTGCTTAGGTGCTGGATTGCTCTGGCAGCCTTGCAGAATAAGCAATGAGAAAGTAATAAATATAAAAGATCTATTCATTGAAAAATGCACTTAATGTCTAGGCCATCACTATGATTGTTTGATCACTATAGTTGAATCAGTAACTGCTTGTCAGCTACTTGAAGCGGTTTTACTTAGTATTAATACGCTATTTCTGACAATAAGTTCCTATAAATGTTCAGTGGTGTTTTAACCTTTGGGGCAAAGCGTTGTATCATAGCGCGCTTATTGGGGTTAGTTACCATTAGCCTGTTGTAACTGTGTATATATGGCTGTGGGTAGTAGTGGCGGAAAAAATGGCTTTATTAGCATTAGGCATCAATCATAAAACAGCACCGGTTGAGGTGCGTGAACGCGTTGCGTTTGCGCCTGAGCTATTATCGGATGCGATGCTGGCTGCTCGGGATTTTGCAAGCCTTAAAGAGATCGCTATTCTTTCAACTTGTAATCGCACTGAGTTGTATTGCTCTGCTGGTATAGAGGGAAGTCGAGCTTTATTAGAATGGCTGGGTGAATATCACAATCTTGATTCTAATGAGCTGCAGAAGTGCTCTTATGCACTCTGGGATGAAGAGGCCGCACGGCATATGATGAGAGTCGCCAGTGGGTTGGATTCTTTAGTGTTGGGTGAACCTCAAATATTGGGCCAATTGAAATCAGCTTATAGTCTTTCCCAAGAGCATGGTCATGTAGGTGCGGAACTTGGACGCTTGTTTCAACAAACGTTCTCTATTGCTAAACAAGTGCGTACTGATACAGCGATAGGTGAAAATCCCGTTTCCGTTGCTTATGCTGCTGTGAGCTTGGCGCAGCATATCTTTGCAAATCTAAATGATAGTAAAGCTTTGTTGATCGGTGCCGGAGAAACGATAGAGCTGGTGGCTCGTCACCTTTCTCAGGCGGGCGTGAAAGATATTACTGTTGCTAACCGCACCTTAAGCCGTGCCTTATCTTTAGCTGAAGAGTTTGATGGTCAGGCCATTTTACTTGGTGATATACCTGATGCCTTGGCTGAAGCGGATATAGTTATTTCGTCAACTGCGAGTCAGTTGCCTATCTTAGGTAAAGGCGCGGTTGAGGCAGCTCTTAAGCGGCGTAAACATCGACCTATCTTTATGGTTGATATTGCGGTTCCGAGAGATATTGAAACTCAAGTTTCGGAATTGGACGATGTATATTTATATACAGTCGATGATTTAAAAGAGGTTATCGAAGAAAATCAGCGTAGCCGTGAGAATGCGGCTCGCCAAGCTGAAGAGATTGTTGAAAGTGGCGCTCATGAGTTTATGCGTCAACTTCGCTCTTTAGAGGCTGTTGATCTATTAACTGCTTTTCGGAGTCAAGCGGAAGCAGTGCGTGATCAGGAATTAGAAAAAGCGCTTAAGCAACTAGCGAACGGGAAGCCGGCTGACGAAATATTGCAGATGTTAGCGCGCGGATTAACAAATAAGTTGCTCCATCATCCGACGATTCAGATGCGTAAAGCAAGTGCTGAAGGTCGTACCGATCTATTGGATCTTGTGCAGGAGCTGCATCAGATCGGTGATCCATTTAAAAACGAGAAATAATGAAAGAATCAATCGTAAGTAAGCTCGAAAAACTCAGCGATCGTTATGAAGAGCTTGCGGCTTTGCTGTCCGATGCTGAAGTTATTACTGATCAAAATAAATTTCGCGATTACTCTAAAGAGTATTCGGAGCTTGAGCCTGTAGTTCAGGGGTTTGCTGCTTATAATCAAGCCGTAGAAGATATGGATGAAGCGGAAGCTATGATGAATGATAGCGACCCAGATATGCGTGAGATGGGGAAAGAGGAATACCCAGAGGTTAAAGCACGCATTGAAAAGTTAGAGTCTGAGCTAGAAGTACTGTTACTGCCAAAAGATCCAAACGATTCGCGTAACGTGTTTTTAGAGGTGCGAGCGGGAACCGGTGGTGACGAGGCCGCTATCTTTGCGGGTGACCTTTTTCGTATGTACTCCCGTTTTGCTGAAGTGCAAGGTTGGCGCGTTGAGGTTGTAAGTGTCAATGAGGGCGATCATGGTGGTTATAAAGAGGTTATATCGCGGATTGTTGGCACAGATGTTTATTCTAAATTGAAATTTGAATCAGGCGCGCATCGTGTGCAGAGGGTTCCTGAAACTGAATCTCAAGGTCGTGTGCATACCTCAGCTTGTACCGTTGCAGTGATGCCTGAAATGGATGAATCTGCAGAGATCGAGATCAATAAAGGTGATCTCCGTGTGGACACGTTCCGAGCCTCAGGTGCGGGTGGTCAGCACGTCAACAAAACGGACTCAGCGATCCGCTTAACACATATACCAACGGGTGTAGTGGTTGAGTGTCAGGAGGAACGTTCGCAGCATAAGAACCGTGCAAAAGCTATGTCACTGCTTGCGTCTCGTTTACAGGCTGCGGAAGATGAACGTAATGCGGCAGAGATGGCGAGTACGCGTAAAGGTCTAGTGGGTAGCGGAGATCGTTCTGAACGTATCCGTACCTATAATTACCCACAAGGTCGCGTAACGGATCATCGTATTAATCTTACACTTTATAAGTTACAAGAGATTATCGGTGGTGAGTTACAGCATGTAGTTGAGCCTTTGCTGCAAGAGTATCAAGCCGAGCAGCTCGGCGCTCTGTCAGAGGAAAGTTAAATGTTAAGGGCCGTTATGGCCCTTTTCTTTATCTTAGTTTAAAAAATGTGGTTTTATGCAGATCCAACAAGCACTTGCGCTGTATTCACAATTAGAAGATAAATCAGAATCCGCAGCGTTGGATATTGAATTGATGCTCTGTTCTTTGTTGGGCAAGCCCCGTAGTTATCTTTTCACTTGGCCAGAAAAAGAGCTACCTCAAACGATCACTGCTCAGCTAGAAGTAATGATTCAGCGCCGTTGTGATGGCGAGCCGGTGGCCCATATTTTAGGCGCGCGAGGATTTTGGGATTTTGATCTTGAAGTTTCTCCTCATACATTAATTCCGCGTCCTGACACTGAGATATTAGTTGAGCAGGTATTGGCGCTTGATCTTCCTTCTTCTGCCCGTGTTGCTGATTTAGGCACAGGGACGGGGGCTATTGCATTGGCTTTAGCTTGGGAGCGGCCTGAGTGGGCAATCGTAGCATCGGACTATGTGGCGGAGGCTGTGGCGCTAGCTGAACGAAATAGGGATAAGCTTAAGCTGCATAATGTGAGCTTACTGCAAGGTAGCTGGTTTGAGCCTCATTCAGGGGAATATGATCTGATTGTTAGTAATCCTCCTTATATAGACCCTAATGACCCTCATTTACTGCAAGGTGATGTGCGTTTTGAGCCTTTATCAGCACTCATTGCTGATAAAAAGGGGATGGCTGATATTGAGTTGATTAGCGATCAAGCGCGTGACTTTCTTTGTGACGGTGGTTTTTTGTTGTTTGAGCATGGTTATGATCAAGGGGAAAACTGCCGAGCGCTTCTGAATGGTTTAGGTTATGAAAAAGTGGAAACTCTTCGTGACTATGGCAATAATGAACGCGTAACTTTAGGGCAGTGGATAAAGTGCTGATACCTATAAATAAAAGCATTGTTGGAGAGCTCTAATGCTGAGTGATGAGCAGCTATTACGTTACAGTCGTCAAATAATGTTGCCTGATGTGGATATTAATGGTCAGGAGACATGGTTGAATTCAACGGTTTTGATTGTCGGCCTAGGTGGGTTGGGTAGTCCTGTTGCTATGTATCTTGCTGCCGCGGGTGTAGGGGAACTGGTTCTGCTTGATGATGATGAGGTTGAACTTTCTAATTTGCAGCGCCAAGTTATTCATAACAGTAAACGGATTGGTCAGCCTAAAGTAGATTCTGCTCGTAATACGATCGCCTCTTTGAATCCTGATGTTCGAGTGAAGACCATCTACGAGCGTCTTGATGAAAGCGCGCTTCAGCGTTTAATCGCTACGGTTGATCTAGTGGTCGACTGTACTGACAATTTTACTACGCGTTTTGCTATTAATCGTGCATGCTTTCGACATAAAAAGCCGCTTGTTTCTGGAGCAGCTATCCGTATGGAAGGGCAAGTTGCTGTCTATGATCCTCTTAAGTTGGAATCACCTTGTTATCAATGCCTTTATACTGAGGGAAGTGATGAGGCGTTAACCTGCTCAGAGTCTGGTGTGCTATCACCCTTAGTAGGGATTATTGGTTCTATTCAGGCAATGGAGGCCTTGAAAGTACTTGCCTCTGTGGGTGAAAGTTTAGCGGGGCGTTTGATGTTGCTGGATGCGAAATCAATGGAATGGCGAACGCTGAAATTACGGAAAGATCCGCATTGTTCGGTGTGCTCTCCGGCAGCGATGGCGACTCATGAACCTCATCACCGTGGATAATGCTAGGCTGGCTTAAATTTTATTAGAGAAACATCCTCCTGATCTGTAGATCTTCGGCGCACTTATTAGCATATGAAAGTGTCTCCTCGTCAATCTCATCCATATCCACCTGTTTAGGTAGTACAGCCCCTGAATTAATTAGGAAGTGTATTAAGGGGCGTTCGCCCATTTTTAATGCTTTTATAACTATGGACTCTTTAATTTCGGCACCGTGCTGAATTAAGAGACTTATATGAAGCATTAGCTGTGTAGGTTGGCTGTACTCAAAACAAGCCGCTAATAGTTGATCCCTATCTTCGTTATTACCTGCGCTTAGAAGTGCGGTAAGGAGGCGAAGGCTAGCTTCTTGCTTAATGGATAATATGCCGAAAGGGTGATCATTAACGGTTTTTCCTGTTGCTGATGCGCCCTGTTCAAGTATTAATGTCAGAAGATGGGGGCGTTGTTGAATAATGCAGGCTTCAACTAATCCTGGTGTTGTATCTGATGATAATTTATCAATATCACTCGGTTTTATCTTTCTTAAATACTTGAGTAGTTTCTCCTTATCATCAGCCAAAATAGCTTTGTAAGCGTTAGCAAGTGGATCTGCTTTAAAGAGATGGCGCACGTAGATACCCTGTCTATTCCGATTAAGTCGCTTTAAATAATGGCGATTACTCTTAGGAGATAGATCCCCGCACTGAGAGTGAGTACGGACCCTAAGGTGGTCATTAAAATAATATTAGCGGCGAGTTCAGCATTACCGCCCATACTTTTCGCCATAACGAAACTGGCAGCGGCTGTAGGACATCCGAACAGTACCATCATCATTGCTAAATCTTGACCTTTAAAGCCATAAAGCCAAGCGGCGATTGTTAGTACTAAAGGGATAAAGACTAGCTTGCTGAGCGTGGCCCAAGTTGCTTGCGATGATGTGTTCCTTAAACTAGCCAAGTTAAGTGACCCGCCTATAGCTAATAATGCCAGTGGTAGCGTTAAATTAGCGAAATAGCGTCCCGTATTTTGGGCAATTTCAGGTAGTTTGAAGCCAAAATAAGAGAAAGGTAGGGCAAGCAGTACAGCAATGATTAATGGATTCTTTATTATTTCATAAAGGGTGCTTCCTATATTAGAGGCACCGCTTCTTTGGGCGGGGATCGTCAAAGCTACAATGGATAATACGTTATACATAGGGATGACTAAGGCCAATAGTAAAGACGCTTGTGCTAGCCCTGAATCAGAAAAAAGGTTGTAACTTACCGCGAGGCCGATAATTCCATAGTTGCTACGGAATGCGCCTTGAATAAATACCCCTAAGTCCTCTGGTCGCTTAATCCAATATTTCCCTATAGCCCAGAGAGCGATAAAGGATATAAAAGTGCTAATTAGCACAAAACCAAGCTGTTGAGGATTGAAGACGGCTTGGAAATCAGTCCGAGAGATAGACATAAATACGAGGGTTGGTAGGGTGATTACAAATACCAGTTTTGAGGCTGTGTGGATAAAACCCTCATCAATCACCTTCAAGCGTTTGAGCAAATAACCAAGAAAGACGATAAAGAAAATTGGTGCAACTATATTGGCAGTAAAGCTAAGTGAGTGAAGATAAAGTTCCACTTTGGGCTACCCTATGAGTAAAAAGTGCCGCTATTTTAGCATAGGTGTTTAATGCTAAGGGATAGATGATGCTTATTTATCTGAGAGTCGTAGCATTGCCTCTATTCATTGCTTGTTATGTGTTTTTTCGGGTAATCAAACAGGGATAAGCTTGCGCAACCTTCTGCTAGCTCATGCCAGTTCTTGATACTTAAGTGTAGATGCATAACAGCCGCGGTGGGGAATTTAGTGACGCTCTCTTGGCGTAAGATCGATGCTAAGTGTTCGAGTCCAGGGTTATGGCCTACAAGCATAATGTGCTTATATGATTCGGGCATGTTTTGTAATACAAGCAAGAGTGTTTCTGCGGATGATTCGTAAAGCTCTGGAATCTCAAATATTTGGTTTTGTGGTATAGCGAGTCGGCTGCAGATCGCTTTTGCCGTTGAGAGGGTTCGTGTAGCGCCGCTACTAAGAAGCGTATCCGGTGTTAATTGGTAATCGGCTAAGCGTTCAACCATTGCAGGGAGATCTCGCTTTCCTCTTTTATTAAGTGGACGCTCAAAATCAGTTAATTCAGGATGCTTCCAGCTGGATTTTGCATGGCGCACCAACGTGAGCTTTTTCATTTGAGGTACCCAACGATTAAATAGGAATTGGCTGTATAAAGATTAATTGATATTTGTGTAAATGCGAGTCATCAAATATTTATTTTGCTGCCTGATGCAATAAGAATTGTTTTAATACCATCCTGAAAACAGGGGTGATATAGAGTTTTCTAGCCTAAAGGTAGAACAAAGCGTGTGTTCTTATCTCCGTTCTATTAGGTTTTGTACAATGCTTTATCATTCCCTGTTTTCTGGTTTTAGGTGTGATATGGCTTGTTTACCTTCTGCACAATAGCGCTGCACACGCGTTATATAGATAAACTTAATCATTCACACCTAAGTGGATGGACTGTAGATCGCGCTCAACTTGTGGTTTTTGTTGCCTGTTCAGGTTGTGGATATTCTGATCGGCTTAAAACATTTTTCATTAAAGAGCGCATCTGTGTCATCGAGCGACTACCGGGGTGTTCAAGATGCATTGGTTTGTCTTGAAAAAGCCTAGCATCCATTAAGCTTAGGTTGTCATCGATAAGCGGGATAAATTCCATTTGATCTAAAATATCAGTTTGGAGATCGGCCCCCGGTGCTATTTCGGTCAAGAGTAGGCCGTTTTTTGTGAGTTTGAATACAGCTCTCTCTGTGATGAATGTTACTTGTTGTTGGCATTCCATAGCGTAGTTACCATTGAATGTGATCTGCTGTACGTTCTTCTTGAATTTTTTTAGGGTGCCGTTAGTAGTAATTTTTAACGTGCCATTGATCACTTCTAGTTGTTGTTTGCCTGAGGTGAATGTACCTAAAAAATAAACATCCTGTGTATTTTGCGTTATGTTTATAAACCCGCCAGCGCCCGCTAGTTTTGTGCCAAAGCGGCTGACGTTTACATGTCCTTCTGGGCAGGTCTCAGCGAGGCCTAAGAAAGCCTGATCCAATCCACCGCCATCGTAAAAATCAAATTGAGCCGGCTGATCAATAATGGCTTGGGCGTTGCTGACCGCACCAAAGCTTAATCCACTTGCGGGTTGGCCGCCAATGCCGCCTGGCTCTACTGTTAAAGTGAAATCATCACCCTTATTTTCTTCAGCGGCTACAGTGGCGATCATCTCAGGCATGCCTATACCTAGGTTTACAATCGAATTCTTTTTTAATTCCATTAAGGCTCGGCGTGCAATGATTTTGCGGGCCTCGAGAGAGGTTTTGCCTGATTGTTGGGCTGTGTTTCGTACTTGCCCTGAATATGCTGGGTTAAAGGGTTCAGCGAATGTTTGTGGGTGGTCTTCGGGTGTGGAAAGAATAATGTGGTCTACTAAGATGCCAGGGATACGGACGCGGTCGGGAGTCAGCAGGTGTTCGTCTGTTATTTGTTCTATTTGCACTAAGACGATTCCGCCGCAATTTTTTACCGCTTGGGCGATGGCTAAGGAATCGAGGGGGAGTGCTTCCCGTTCCATTGATATATTGCCATTTCTATCTGCAGTTGTTCCGCGAAGTAGTGCAATATTCAGGGGAAAGTGTTTGTAAAGCAGGCACTCTTGGCCGTTTATATCGAGTAGTTGAACAAGATCTTCTGTGGAGCGTGAATTTATTTTTCCGCCTTCAATTCTTGGATCCACAAAAGTATGTAAGCCGACTGTAGTGAGGGTTCCCGGCTTACCTGCAGCTATATCTCGAAACATATGGCAGATAACCCCTTGAGGCAAATTGTAGGCTTCAATTTGATTATCTATGGCCAGTTTGCCAAGCGTTGGAGCTAGTCCCCAGTGTCCGCCTATAACACGTTTCACCATGCCTTGATGGCCAAAATGGTTTAATCCGCGATGTTTAGTGTCACCTTGCCCTGCTGCATAGAATAAGTTGAGATTATTAGGTTCGCCCTCTTCTAGGAAGCGCTTTTCAATGGCGGTAGCTAAGGTTTCTGCGAATCCAATGCCGATAAATCCGCCGGTAACAATCATGTCATTGGATTGAATTAGTTCTGCCGCTCGTGATGCGGTAATGAGCTTGCTTGGACGTTGACTCATGGAGGACCTAATTTTGTCTATTATTATTTTTAGTATTACAGATGTAGCAAATGGATGGCCAATGTTTTAAATATGTTTGTAAACAATGGGTTACTTTTTTTGTAGGGTGAGAAATAACTAGATCCGTCTTGAATTATAGACGTTTGTTTTTTTTGGGTGTATTAATTATTTGACGCTTTGTTTAAGTGTAAGTACAAACTTGCCCTTGATATGCCAAGCATTTTCGCTGCGGCGGTTTTGTTTCCGTTACAGCTTTGAATGGCTTGTTTTATTGCGTCTATTTCTGTTTGTGCTCTTTTGCTTTTTAAATCGGTTGCTGTTGGTTGGTTTGATGTAGTGTGGGGTAAATCGTCTAATGCGCCTAGATCGTTGGCTTCTATGAATTCTCCTTCGGCCATCACGCAGCCGCGTTCAATTCTGTTTCTTAGTTCTCGAATATTTCCAGGCCAGTGATAGCTTTTAAGCCACTCATAGGCTGCTGGTGAAAGGGATAGTTCTGGTAGCTGTGATTGATGTTGGATCTGCTGCAACATATGTTGAGAGAGTTCTGGGATATCTTCTCGTCGCTCCCTTAAAGGTGGCAACTTTATGGGGAGTACATTGAGTCGGTAGTACAGATCTTCTCGGAACAGGCCCTTTTCTACTAGTTCTCGAAGATCTTTTGCTGTGGCTGCAATGATTCTGACGTCTACTTTTTCTAAACGGTTGGAGCCTAAGGCCTCAACTTCTCTTTCTTGTAGTACTCGGAGTAGTTTTGTTTGCATAGCTAATGGCATTTCGGCTATTTCATCAAGAAAAAGTGTGCCGCCATCGGCCAGTTGTACTTTGCCTATACGTCCTTTGCTATTGGCGCCAGTGTACGCACCTGGGGCGCTGCCAAATAATTCCGCTTCGGCTAGGGCTTCAGGTAATGCTCCCATGTTAATGCCCACGAAAGGGGCGCTTCTTCTGGTTGATGCGTGATGGATGCCTTGGGCTAATAATTCCTTACCCGTGCCGGTTTCGCCAAGAAGAAGGAGGGTTGTGTCTAATTGTGCGGCTCGAAGCGCTTGGCGTCGTAATAATTCTGTCGGTTGGGAGCGGCCAAGCATGTCGTCTAATGCATATCGACTAGGTCTTAGGATCTTTTCATCTTCAAATTTGCGGCGTAAGCGGGCAAATTTATCAAACAGAGGTTGTAAGCTTTCTAAGTCATCATAAAAAACAAAGCCGATCGCACCTATAGTTTGCTGATTTTCGTTTTTAATGGGTAAACGGGTGACAACGCACCAGCGATGCTTTATCTGCATAAGGTCAACAAAACTAGGTTTGCCGCTTTTTATAACGCGAGGGAGTTGGGTAGTAGGGAGGAGTTGCTCTACATGACAGCCAGTTGGGTCGACGTCGGGGGCTATATCTATAAGCTCTTTATATGCATTGCTCATCCATAGGATGTTGCAATTTTCATCTACTGCTATAGAGCCTTGGCATAAGCTCGATAGTAGATCTAATAGATTGTGATTATTGTCTTGATCTATCAGTTCGCGCAGAGAGTCCATAAGTACCGCAGTTTTATCCTGTTACTAGTTAGGATAAAACTACGCGTAGAGGCGCTCGCTGCCAAGTTATTTAGTAAAAAAATAACTCTTATGCAGCGTTTTTCTTATTCTGCTTTTGGCGTCGAGAAATGGAGCCTTTAAGTACGGTCTCCCATTCGCCTGCTGTACTCATTAGTAGAGAGCCGCATTCGCCACATTTACAGATTTGTGAATGGCCAAGGTCGCTGACGGTTTTTAATGAAGGGTGTTCTTTCCCTGTTTTTACTAGCTCAAAACAAAGTACACAATCAGTATTCACGCTTTATTCTCCTTCCCTGTATTAGGCATGAGAGGCTGCTTTGAAAGTATTTATCGGACAGCCTATCAAAATCTTTAGAATAAAATCTATAAAAAACAGAAAGTTTTTGATAAAACTTGGTGTTGTTTGTAGAGTTGTTTTATAACTGATTGATAAATATAGTTTTTATATTTTATCTGATGCGCTATCCATAACGCTGCCACCCGAACCATTTTTGGCTAATTCGCCAATCTCTTTATCGATAAAGAACAATCCTTTGCCATCTTCGCCGATAATCTTGATTTTATCTAAAATGCCATTGAAGAGTTTCTCTTCTTCATGCTGTTCTGCGACATACCATTGGAGAAAGCTGAAGGTTGAGTAATCGTGGTGAGTAAAAGCGGTGTGGGCTAATTCATTGATCTTTCCAGTAATGAAGCACTCATGCTCATATACTTTTTCAAAGAGATCTTTAATTGAATTGTATTCCGCATCGGGTGCATCTATAGCACCTATCATTGCTGTTGCGCCGGTTTCATTCACATAAGTGAATAAACGTTTCATGTGTGACATCTCTTCGTCAGCATGTTTGTATAAGAATGCGGAACAACCCTCAAAGCCTTTAGATTCAGCCCATGCCCCCATCTGTAGGTAGAGGTTTGAAGAGAAAAACTCTAAGTTTATCTGCTCGTTAAGTTTTTCAAGCATTGCAGGGCTTAGCATAATAATTGGATCCTTTTAAAATAATCTTTAGCGGATTTTAAATCATTTCGGGTTTGCATAACCACTTTTTGGCGTTAGCAGAGCGTGCGCACTTTTTGCATAGATAGCAGCTGGAGCGAGTATAGCTTGCAAGTGTCTTGAACTGCTCTTCTATATCTGCCTTTTTTAATTTACATAAGGTTTTTGGTTTTGACATAGAGAACTCGGCAAGTTTTTTGTTAATGATAATCAATCTCAAACGCTATGTGAAACAATAATTACCGAATATGGCTAAGTATAGATAAAAACATTCTATGACCGTGAAATAGCTGGATCGACGTTAGAGCCTGAGTTTAGGCGTTAAAAAGAAGAGCGGACGCAGAGCAACGTGTTTTTAGGGCCTTTTTTGTGCTTCGCTTGATAGGTGTAGCTGATAAATTAGTTTTGAATGACGCTAGTCAATATAAGCCTTCCATTGCATTATGGTGATGATAGATGTGTGGATGAGTTTGCTATAGTGACCTATATTGTTAGCGATAATGGGAAAGAATGTCATTGCTGTGTTTGCGTTAAAGGTAGATGCTTTTTAGCTATTAAAACTCCCGACAAAAAAATAATAACTGGGCTTTAGATGAGCAAAATAACGTTTTCTTACAGTGTGGTCTTTGGTTGCTTTTTAGCATTATCTCAATGTGTATTAGCTGATCGTCTTGTTCAGTCTGCGATACAGCAGGCGGCTCCTGAGAAATCCCTTTTACTTACTATTTCACGTGCTGGTAAACGCTTGGTTGCTGGGGGTGAGCAAGGGGTGATTATCTATTCGGGAGATCGTGCGTTAACTTGGAAGCAAGCGGAAGTTCCTACCAGCACTTTAATTACAAGCTTGAACTTTTTTGATAAACAAACAGGCTGGGCTGTAGGGCATGATGGTGTCATTTTAGGGACTAAAGATGGTGGCCTGTCTTGGCAAAAGAGATTAGATGGTGCTGTGATTAATCAGTTAAGGGTAGATGCGCTTGAGACTGAATTTAATTATCAAAACAGTTTGGGCGCTGTTGATGCTGATTTATTAGAAAATCTTGGTTACCAGCTGGATGATGCAAAAATAGCTGTTGAAGAGGGTCCTAGTTCTCCACTACTTGATATTATCTTTTTAGACTCGCTAACGGGTTATGCGGTAGGTGCGTATGGGCTTTTTCTTAAAACAAATGATGGTGGTTTAAGTTGGGTTTACGAAGGGTATAAATTACCTAATCCAGACAGTTTGCATTTGAATAGAGTAATCCAAACGCAAGCGGGGCATTTGTTGATCTTAGGTGAGGCTGGGCTGTTGATTGAGAGTCTTGATAATGGGGGGAGCTGGCATAAAGTTGAGTTGCCTTACCAAGGTTCCCTTTTCTCAGCAGTTGAGGCAGATAGTCTTTATCTAATGGGGTTGAGAGGTACTGTGCTTAAGCGTACTCGAGATGAATTGGGCAGCACTGTTTGGAATAAAATTGATATAGGCTCAACTGCAACAATTAATGACGCAATAGTGGTTGATGATATTGCCTATCTTGTTGGGCAAGGGGGGGCTTTATTACAAAAGCAGGGAGAGGCTTTTGTGCCTTTCCAAAAACGTGGTCTTAGGAGTTATAGTGCTGTCGAGTCTGTAGGGCAGTATCTTATTGTAGTCGGCGAAGGTGGTGTTTCTCGAATTGATTTGAACGGAGGGGCTGACTAATGAAAAGGTTGTCCTCAATACTGCTCTGGCCGATTAATACCAGTGAAAAACTAGCTGAGCGCGTACTTTTTAGTTATCGGAAATTGCTTTTAGTCGGTTTTTTGATTGCCACTTTATTCTTTACTTGGCAGGCCTCACAGATTCGTCCTGATGCTAGTTTTGTGAAAATGATCCCTGCTCAACATCCGTTTGTTGAAAACTATATGCGCTATAAAGATGATTTGGCGGGTTTAGGTAATAGTATTCGTGTTGTTGTTGCAGCAAAAAATGGCGATATATTTAGTGCTGAATTTCAGTCTACTCTCAAAAGTGTGACTGATGAGCTGTTTTTTATTCCTGGGGTTGATCGTTCCGCATTAAAGTCTATTTGGACACCTAATGTACGCTGGACTGAAGTGACTGAAGATGGTTTTGTTGGTGGTCCAGTAATACCTGCCAAATATGATGGTTCAAAAGAAAGTTTAGAGCTCGTACGCACCAATATTCTTCGCTCAGGTCAGGTGGGAATATTAGTAGGTAATGATTTTCGCTCAGCTATGGTGCAGGTGCCTCTTTTTGATAAAGATCCCGAGACAGGGGAGAAGCTTGATTATAAAGAGTTTTCCGCTCTGTTAGAAAAGCTGGTTAGAGATAAATATAGTTCTGAAAATATCAGTATTCATATCACCGGATTTGCGAAAATTGTTGGTGACCTGATTGATGGTGCGGTTGAGGTGGCTCTATTTTTTGCGATCGCTTTTGTGGTCACTATGGTGCTGCTCTATCTCTATTCCGGTAGTGTAATGGGTACGATTATTCCTTTGATCTGCTCTCTTGCTGCGGTCATATGGCAGTTAGGTGTATTGAATCTCCTTGGTTATGGAATAGACCCTTATTCGATGTTAGTGCCGTTTTTGGTGTTTGCTATTGCGGTCAGCCATGGCGTTCAAATTGTAAATACAATCACACTAGAGTCTGCTACGAATGGGGCTGATAAGCTTCAAGCGGCAAAGCATGCTTTTAAAACAATCTATATTCCTGGGTTAACGGCGCTGATTTCAGATGGTATCGGCTTTATTACGTTGATGGTAATCGAGATCCAAGTTATTCAAGACCTGGCTGTAGCTGCATCTATTGGTGTTGCCGTTATTATTTTAACCAATTTAATGCTGCTCCCTTTGTTAATGAGTTATTTTGGGGTGGGTCGTAACGCTATAACTAAAGCCAAAAAAGGAATAGAGAAAAAGGATTCCCATTGGCACTTGTTAAGTGTCTTCGCTACTCAAAAAGGAGCTATAGTCGCTGTTGTGATTGCTATCTGTCTCGCGGTTTTAGGTATTTATGGGAGTAAAGGGTTACAGATTGGCGATTTGGATGTGGGTGCCCCAGAGTTGCGAGAGGATTCTCGTTATAACTTAGATAATAGTTTTATTACCGCTAATTACTCTACTTCGAGTGACGTGTTTGTTGTGATGGTTTCTACGCCAAAAGAACATTGTAGTCGCTATGAAACGTTGGCTTTAGTCGATCGTTTCCAATTTTACTTACGGAATGTTTCTGGGGTGCAATCCAGTATTTCGCTGGTGGATGTATCGGAACGTGTAACGGCAGGTTTGAATGAGGGGAGTCTGAAATGGCGTTCGGTAATACGTAATCAGTATGTGATTAATGCCTCTCTCTCTTATGTTCCAGCGGGACTGATGAACAGTAGCTGCTCTTTATTACCGGTTATTATTTTCCTTGATGATCATAAAGCAGAAACATTAAAAGCGGTGACAGTTGCTGTCGATGGTTTTGTTGCTCAATACGAGACAGATACAATCAAGTTTAATATGGCGGCAGGCAAAGCAGGCTTTGAGGCCGCAACAAACGAAGTGATTGAAATGGCCCAGTATGAGATGCTGATCTGGGTTTATTCTGTGGTGAGCTTCCTGTGCTTGTTAACCTTTAGATCACTTCGTACAGTAGTCTGCATCATCGCGCCCTTGATATTAACCTCAATCCTATGTCAGGCGTTGATGGCTAAATTAGGTATTGGCGTAAAAGTCGCTACATTACCGGTGATCGCTTTAGGTGTTGGTATAGGTGTGGATTATGGTATCTATATTTATTCAAAAATGCAGACCTATCTGCAGAAAGGTCATAGCTTGGCTGAGGCCTATCTTGAAACTTTACAAAGTACGGGTAAGTCTGTCGCATTTACTGGATTGACGTTGGCAATAGGGGTTGTTCTTTGGACTTTCTCGCCTATTAAGTTTCAAGCGGATATGGGGATTCTACTTACCTTTATGTTTATCTGGAATATGTTGGGTGCGTTGATATTGTTACCCGCAATTGCGCGCTTGTTACATCCAAAAATCAATGAATAGAGTGCTGGCGCCTAGGTAGGCCTGTTGGTTTGTCGCAGTATTAAAGTAGGTGAGAGTGGTGGTAATGACTTTTATCTACTTTAATGCGTTCAGCATTTTTTGCATTTTTGCACCTTGTCCTAAGGTTTTCTTTTCCTTAACGAGCTTTAATTTATAGTCGCCAGCTAGATCCATTGTGCGGTTGTTAGTTGTTTTTATCTCTAATAATAAAGCGCGTAGTTGAGATTTAATGGCATCATCGGCTTCTGCTGTCATTATTTTTTCTACAGTGGCTGTGTGTATCTTTTGTAAGTCGGTTAACTCGTCCCATCTTCCTTCTTGCGCTAATACCTCCATATTGGTGGATTGTTCTAGTGCTTCTTCTGCGAGCTTTATTAAAGGGTTCATGCTTTTCTCCAAAAAATACTAATGATCAGTTTGAAGGTGCCGATAACAAAAATCAACGAGGCATTGGGCTACTTGGAAAAATGCTTAGGAAAAAAGTAAATGTTTTTTCTAAAGGGTTTTTGTCAATGGTCGATAACCTACACAAGCTTGGATTTTCAGTCTTTTTAAAATTGGAAATTCAAAAAGAAAATATTTTTATTACGGTCGGTCAAACTCGGCTGAGTATGAGGAGAATAAACTCATGTCAATGGTAATTAATTCAAACATCATGTCGCTGAATGCTCAGCGTAACCTAACGCTTTCACAGAATGATCAGAACCAAGCAATGGAGCGTTTATCTAGTGGTAAACGTATCAACTCTGCAGCAGATGATGCTGCGGGCTTGGCAATCTCTAACCGCATGACCTCTCAGGTTCGTGGTTTGGATCAAGCGGTACGAAATGCAAACGATGGTATCTCTTTAATTCAAACGGCTGAGGGTGCGTTGGACGAAACAACTAACATCCTACAGCGTATGCGTGAACTATCTATCCAGTCTGCCAACGGTACTTACGATGATGGTAACCGTGCAACATTGGATGCTGAGGTTCAGCAGTTGATTGCTGAGATCGATCGTATCTCTGAAACAACTAAATTCAACGGCCTTAATATTCTTGACGGCACTTTAGGTGAGGTTGAGCTACAAGCCGGTGCTGATGCCAATGAAACTATCGCGCTAAACATTGGTGCGACAGATACTCAATCTTTAGGTAATGGTACGGGTGCATCTATTATTGGTGCAACAGATTCGGGCAATGACCTATTGACTCAGTTGCAGACATTTGACGGCACAGAGACAATGTCTATTAACGGTATTGATATCGGCGATTTGTCTGCTGAAACTGTTCTGCAGGATGCTATTGATACAGTTAACTCCAACGTTGCCGGCGTGACAGTTGGTACATTGGCTGAAGCTACAGCGACAACATCGGGTGACGGTATCGTTGCTTCAGGTGAATACATTCAGTTTGCAGTAACTATGGCGAATGGCGATGTGCAGACGTTCCAGGTATCTGAGACGGGTTCTCTTCAGGAGTTGGCTGATAAAGCTAACGAAGTATCTAACGGTCTTATTCAGGCAGAGATTAATGATGATGGCTACCTGACTGTATCTGTAGAGGGTGCTGATAATGTTGCGCTTACTGCAAGTGGTGCTACGTTAAATGATGCCATTGGTACATTTACGAATGCAACGTTTGAAGCTGCGCTTACCATCTCTGACGATTCTGGCGATGCTGTAACCATTGAATATAATGATGCAGCTCATGCTGATGTTGTTGGTTTAGATACGCGTTTAGAAGCGGGTACTGTAACAGGCTATCAAGCTCAAGCGCAGGGCGATGTTGATGCGGGTCAGGTTACTATAAATGGCGTAACGCTTGGTGAGTACGATTCAACTGTTGATTATGACGGTAACAGCACTGCTGGTGAAGAAAGTGATTTGGTTGCTTGGTTGAACTCTTACACAGATGAAACAGGTGTGACAGCGTCTCTAGATGGTGCTAATGGCGTAACTGATGCTTTAAAACTTACCTCCGTTGATGGTGGTGATATCTCTATCTCATACAAAGATGGTGATGAAGCTGCGATGGAGACTATCTTTGGTCTAAATGAAACCAATGCTGCAGCAGGTGCTGGTGGTAGCGTAGCAAGTATCGATATTTCGACTGCTAGTGGTGCACAGGAAGCTATAGATATTATTGACTCTGCACTTGAGCAGATTAACTCCACTCGAGGTGATTTGGGTGCGGTTAATAACCGTCTAGACTTTACAGTGAATAACTTGTCAAACGTATCTGAAAACGTTTCGGCTGCCCGTTCACGTATCGAAGATGCTGACTTTGCTTCAGAATCTGCAGCCCTATCAAGAGCTCAGGTACTACAGCAGGCAGGTACAGCAATGTTGGCTCAGGCTAACGCTGCACCACAGCAAGTACTATCTCTACTTCAGTAAATACTAGCTATACTATTAAGCTAAGTGCCTAGTAGAGTGTTGATCCCCCTGAGTCTATAACGATGATGGGGGAATTTTCACAAGGTTAAATAAGAGGATTGAGTTATGGGTATTGAATCGATGGGGGCAGCTGCTAATGTCATTCAGCCGTCACAGCAGACTCAACAAACCGTAAGTCAGGTTAAGCCTCAGCCTGTTGAAGCGCCGCAGAAAAACGAGCAGTTTCAACAGACCCAAGAGGTTTCAGCAGAGAAGTTAGATGCTGCTATTGATCGTCTTAATGAGATGATGGAAAGTGGCCAGCGCTCGTTGAGTTTTTCGGTTGATAAAGCTTCAGAGCAGGTTGTTGTGGAAGTGCGTGATTTAACAACTGATAAAGTAATACGTCAGATTCCAAATGAAGAGGCGCTAGCATTTGCCGAATCATTGGATCGGATGATAGGATTCCTTTTTGATAAGAAAGCCTAACCTTTAAAGGCTTTCTTCCACCCACTTAAAAACCAGAGGCAAAAACCATGAGTGATAGCATTATTAGCTCACTGGGAGCCGGTTCTGGTATCAACACCTCCAGCATTGTTTCCCAGCTCGTAGACATTGAGAAGGCTCCTAGAGAGGAGCGTTTAAATGACACCGAAGAGAAACTGGAAGCTCAGATATCAGCATACGGAACCTTACAAAGTAGCTTGTCTGAGTTGCAAACAGTGCTTGATCCCCTTGCAGATAACGACACGTTTAATGCGCGTACGGTGTCATTCCCTGATACTGATGTGATTACACCTAATTCAGTAGACCCAGGTGCGCAAACGGGTACCTATCAAATAGAGGTTGTTGAAGTTGCTCAAGCCCAGTCTTTAGCGACAGGAGCATACTCTGATAAAGATCAAGCTTTGAATGAGGCAGGTACGCTGACTATTAGTTTTGGTACTTGGACTTATGATGAAGACGTTGATCCGGGAGCTGATGCTGATGCTGATCAGGATCCTTATTCCTTTGCGACTAATGACGAGCGGGCAGCGTTAAATATTACGGTTGAAGCTGGAGACTCTTTACAGGATATAGCCGATAAAATTAATGCTGAAGATGCGGATGTTCAAGCATCAGTTTTATTGGTTGATGGCCAGTACCAGTTGTTACTAACCGCCCCTTCCGGTGCAGATAATGCGTTGAGAGTGAGCAGTGATGATGCCACTAAAGGTGATACAACAGGTTTAAGTGTTTTTGAATTTAATGAAACAGAATCGTCTCAAGTTATCGAGACGCAGCAAGCGAAAGATGCAGAGCTAAAAGTTAACGGCCTTACCGTCTTTCGTGAGACAAATGAAATTGATGATGTTATTCAGGGGTTTAGCTTTTCGTTAAATAAAGCTGAACCTGGTAGTAGCTTTACCTTTACTGTTAGTGAAGATACATCCATAGCCGAGCAAGCGATAAGAGATTTTGTTGAAGCTTATAATCTCTTTTATGAAACAGCGCAGAATTTAACGGGTTATAGTACGGATGAGGATAACCAGACAGTCAAAGGTGATCTAGCCACTGACGGTACAGCCAAAGCAATGCTTAACCAGATTAGATCTACGATCGGATCTTTAGTGCCAGGTATTGATGATGGTTTTACCGCGCTAACAAATGTAGGAATACGTACTGAGTTAGATGGAACGCTGTCTATTGATGAAGATGATTTCAGTCGAGCAATGGATGAAAATTTTGCATTAGTTGAGACTTTATTTGCGACTAATACAGGATCATCTAGTGATGAAGTATCAGTTTCAGTGGGGAGTTATGCGACAGGTACTGTTCCGGGTAATTATGATGTTGTTATAACCACGAATCCAGAAAAAGCATCGGTGAGCGCTAATGCGATGGCTGATGGTGGTGCTATTGGTTTTGATAGTGCTACTGATACCGTTGCTATAGCTGACGCCACTTTGTTAGACCTATCCTTTAAGGTGACTGTGGACGGGGTTGAGTCTGACACGATTACGCTGACAGGTAGTTATACAACTGCAGATGAAATTCGTGCAGACCTGCAGTCATTAATTAATGGCGATAGTAATATTAGCGGAGCTAATGTTGCTGTAGATGTGACTTATGATGAAGCCACAGATCAATTTGCTTTTACATCCAGAAGTTATGGCGTAGCCTCGAGTGTTGCTTTTGATACGGCTGATTTTGGTGCAGATATCGCTGAGCTGGGTTTTATTACACAGTCAGATAATGGTGTTGATGTAGTGGGTACCATTGATGGGGAAGCGGGTTTCGGCTCTGGTAATATTTTATTGCCAGCCATCGATTCTGATCCTTATGGCCTGAACTTTACCATAGGTGAAAATGCAGTCGCCGCAGGCACTGCTACTGTTGATTTCTCTCGTGGGTTTGCTGGTGAACTTGATAAACTTATTGCTAGTTTTCTTTCTTCATCAGGTAGTATTCAGCTTCGTGAAGACAATATTAATCAAGCGTTAGAAGATGTTGCTGATGATCGTGTTGAGCTAGAGCGTAAGATGGAAACATTTGAGTTGCGTTTGTCTGCACAGTTTTTAGCGATGGAGCAAATTGTTAGCAGCTTTCAAAGCACCGGTAGTCAGTTAGACGGTTTACTTGAACAGTTGCCATTTACATCTACGAGTAGTTAACACAGCGTTTATAGTTAGACATGTGTTTAGAATATTTTATTGGATAGGTATGTTTTATGAGCGTCAATTTAAACGCCCTAAAAGAGTATAAAAGTGTAGATCTTAGGGCGACTGTAGAAACAGCGAGTCCACATAAGCTTATTTCGATGTTATTAGAAGGGGCGTTGACCTCTTTGGCCAAAGCTAAAGGCTCTATCGAACGTAAACAGATTGAAGAAAGAACTGAACACTTAAACAAAGCTTCAGATATTATCGTCGGTTTAAAAGGTGCGTTAGATTTAGAAAAGGGCGGCGAAGTGGCGGCTAATCTGGACGAACTTTATAATTACATGATACGTCAACTAATAGTGGCTAATCGTGAAAATAATGCTGATAAAGTTCAGGAAGTGATGGGGCTTATTTTGGAGATAAGGCAGGGCTGGTCGAGTATGCCGGTAGAGCTTCAGAACGATTAGTTTTTAGTTTGTTAAATTATGTGTAGTAGTTGCCTGTGAATCAGAAAAATGATCTTGTAAAAAAGGCTCTCGCTCTTGGGATTTCAAGTTATCAGAACTCTAATTTTCCACAGGCTAAAGCGTTATTTCAAAAAGTACTTCAGCTCGATGATAGTAATTTCTATGCATTGCATTTTCTCGGTATTATTCTTCTTCAAGAGCAGAATTACAAAATAGCGCAGCTTTTATTGGCAAAGGCTCTAGGTTTAAAGCCAAAGGATGCTGAGGTTAATCATCATTTGGGCTTAGCGTTTAAAGGTTTAGGTGATGCGGAAAGAGCTAGACACTGTTTTTCGGAAGCGGTCAAACTCGAACCATCCTTAGCGGTAGCGCATCTAGGTTATGCGGATGTTGTGTCGAGTATGGGGCGATATGAAGAGGCGGTAGGGGCATATAAAACGGCCTTAAAACACGATTCAACACTCATTAAGGCCCATAACAACCTTGGTATGGTGTATCGTAAAAAAGCAGATTTGGTTTCCGCAATCGCCTGTTATAAATCTGCATTAGGGTTAGATCCTTCGCGGTTGGATATTCATAGTAATTTACTCATGTGTATGGCATCTACTGATGGGGTGTCTCCGAGTGAATATCTGAAGGAAGCGATTTGTTATGGCACTCAAGCCCGAAAAGTAGCGGTTCCCTATACTGATTGGCCTTTGTTAGATAAGTCGCCGGGTAAAACATTAAATGTGGGTTTTGTATCTGGCGATCTTCGTAATCATCCAGTGGCTGCGTTTATTGAAAGCTTTATTGGCTGTTTTGATGATACAAAAATATCTCTTACTGCTTTTTCAACAACATCTAGGGTTGATAAGGTTAGTGAGAGGCTTAAAGGCTATTTCAAGGATTGGCATTGCATAGAAACATTAACGGATAAAGACGCCGCAACGCTTATCTATCAAAGTAAAGTGGATATTCTTATTGATTTATCTGGGCATACAGCGGGTAACCGGTTACCTGTTTTTGCTTGGAAACCCGCACCTATTCAAATTAGCTGGATCGGTTATTTTGCCAGTACTGGATTAGAAGAAATGGATTATATGCTACCAAATACAGCGCTTTCACCTGCTGAATTTGAATCGCATTATATTGAAAAACAGTGGCATATTAATTCTGCTGCTTGTTTACAGGTGCCTGAGTTTGATGTTGATGTTGCTGAGTTACCCGCAAGCCGTAATGGTTTTGTTACTTTTGGTAGTTTTCATAGCTTGGCAAAAATATCAGATTTGGTGATAGAAACTTGGTGTGAAATTTTACATCAAACACCGAACTCCAAACTCTTTTTTAAATGCAAGGAGTTGGTTGATATCCATTTTCGAGAGCATTTAATAGATCGATGTAAACGTCTGGGTATAGAGCAGGATCGTTTAATTATGGAAGAGGGCTCGCCGCTATCTGAGTATTTTGAAGCCTATAATAGAGTCGATATAGGTTTAGACCCGTTTCCTTATAATTCAGGGACTGTGGGTTATCATAGTTTATGGATGGGTGTTCCGTATATTGCTTTGCAAGGGGATCGTATTCTATCGCGTATAGGCTACTCTAACCTTTCACAAGTAGGGTTGAACCATTTGGTAGCTGATGATCGTACTCGCTATGTTGATGTAGCGGTTGATCTGGCATCAAATATTGAACAACTGGCTTTTATTCGTAAGGGACTGCGTGAAGTTGCACTAAATTCTGCACTGTTTAATGGGAAAAAGATGGCGGACGAGTTAGAGCATGTATTTAAAGAAATGTGGCAATGTTTTGTGAAGAAAAGTCAGCAATGAAAATTCTTGTCACTGGTGGTTCAGGCTTCATTGGTTCCGCATTTATTCGTTATTTAATGACGCATACTGAGCATGTTGTAATTAATTTAGACAAATTAACTTATGCGGCTAATGATGCTTGTTCGGTTTATGAGGTTAATTCCCGACGTTATCGTTTTTACCAGAAAGATTTGACTAACCTTTCAGCAATTACGCAGGTCATTGAATCCGAAGAACCTGATCGTATTATTAATTTTGCCGCAGAAACCCATGTTGATAGGTCAATTCATGGTCCAAATGCGTTTTTTCAGTCTAATATTGTTGGCACATATAACCTACTACAAGCGTCTCTGGCATATTGGCAGGGATTGCCCTCGGCTAGTCAGTCTGGCTTTAGGTTTCATCAAGTATCAACAGACGAGGTTTATGGGGAACTGACTGATGAGTTTGAATCTCCGTTTACGGAATCCTCACCAATTAAACCGAGTTCTCCTTATTCTGCCTCTAAAGCCAGTGCTGATAATTTAGTACAGGCTTGGGGAAAGACGTATGGTATGCCTACTTTAATTACACGTTCATCTAATAATTACGGCCCATGGCAATATATGGAGAAGCTTATTCCCGTTGTCATTAACTGCATAGTAAAGCAGGAACCTATTCCTATTTATGGTAAGGGGGACCAGCAACGTAATTGGTTACATGTGGATGATCATGTCAGTGCGCTTTATTGCGTGCTTACACAAGGCGATGTAGGAGAAATTTATAATATAGGTTCAGAGGATGAGCTGAAAAACATAGATCTTGTACAGTGTGTGTGCCGCATATCTGCATCATTATTGAACACTGAAGTAGACGACGTTCTTAAATTAATTACATATGTTGAAGATCGCCAAGGACATGATTTTCGTTATGCTTTGTCCAGTAAAAAAATAAAAAATGAGTTAGGCTGGGAGCCCTCCATTAGTTTTGATGCAGGCCTTGCTCAAACCATTGAGTGGTATCTTACATATTATGATGAGCGATAACGCTTAAGTGCCAAAAAGGTTCTAGTTATGAAGGCTATTTTATTGGCAGGGGGCTTAGGGTCGCGTTTATTCCCCGCAACTAAAAATATATCAAAGCAGTTGTTACCTATCTTTGATAAACCGATGGTTTATTACCCGTTATCTTTGCTCATGTTGGCAGAAATTCGCGACGTTCTCATTATTACCTCCCCTGAAGACAAAAATAGTTTTGAGCGTATGTTAGGTGATGGGAGTCACTTAGGGATGAGGTTGGAGTATGCAGCACAAAACGTGCCTAATGGTATAGCCAAAGCTTTTGAAATAGGTGCCGATTTTATTGGCAGCGAAAGAGTATGTTTAGTCTTAGGGGATAATCTGTTTTATGGAGACACGGTTAAACCTTTAATGTTGAAAGCGAAAGCGGCCCAGTTAGGGGCGACGGTATTTGGTTATAAAGTGCCTGATCCTCAAAGATATGGGGTTGTTGCATTTGATCAGTCCCTCAATGCGATATCCATTGAAGAGAAACCTTCTAAGCCTAAGTCTAATTTTGCCGTGACAGGCCTATATTTCTATGATCAAGACGTTGTAAGTATTGCGCAAAGTATTGTCCCATCAGCGCGAGGAGAGTATGAAATAACCTCTATTAATCAGGCTTATTTACAGGCTGGTCAGTTAAGTGTCGAACTATTAGATGAAGATGTTACATGGTTTGATGCGGGCACTCATGAGAGTTTACGTGAGGCTACTAATTTTGTGGCAGATACTCAGCGTACGGAATGTGAAACTATTGCTTGTCTTGAGGTGATTGCTTTTCAAAACAGTTGGATTTCACTGAATGATTTAGAATGTATTGCGAACAGTTATCCACAGAGCGATTACCGTCAACACCTTATTGAAACTATATTGAATGAAACACCCTTACTATAGGCCTTCGGCGCTGAATCAGGCTAAGCTTATTCAATATCTTGAAGATATTAATGAACGTAGATACTTTACAAATAATGGGCCTCTGGTTGGTGAGTTAAAGGAGAGACTTGAAGCGTATTTAGGTGTAAAAAATCTATTGCTTGTTTCAAGTGGCACCGTTGCATTACAGGTTGCGTATAAAGCGCTAGGGGTAAGCGGTAATATTATCACAACGCCTCTTAGCTTTGTTGCAACAGCCAGTGCCTACAAGTGGTTGAATAAGGAGCTTTGTTTTTCAGATATAGATTTAGAAACCCTCAATTTAGACCCCGCCCACGTTACTGATGTTGTAGCGCTTAACGCCAATGACTTAGTTGTTGCAACTCATTTGTATGGCAACCCTTGTGATATAGATTCTTTTAAACGACTTTCTCTGCGTTTTAAGAACAAAACAATTTATGATGCCTCCCATGCATTTGCGACACGTTATGGTGGGAAATGTGTGTTGTCTGAGGGTGATGCTTCAGTTATTAGTTTCCATGCCACAAAGCTCTTTCATACCATTGAAGGTGGGGGAATTGTTTTTGCATCCCATGAGGATTATCAGCGTGCCGAAAAGATGATTAACTTTGGTTTTGATCATCAAGGCCAAGTAATTGAGATTGGTATTAATGCGAAAATGAGTGAGTTTCATGCTGCTGTTGGACTCACGATGTTAGATGATATTGAATCAATGATTGATCAGCGTTGTGAAATGGTGGAGCACTATTTAACGTGCTTGGCGCCCTATGATGTAGAGTTTCCAAAACGACAGGAAGGCACTGATAGATGTTCACCTAGTTATATGCCCTTGATTCTTAATAGTGTTAAAGAGAGGGATTGCCTACATAAAATGCTGTTTGAAGAAGGGATTGAAACACGGAAATATTTTGAGGGCCTGATTAATAACCTAGCGGCTTATTCAAATCAGCCTTTATGTCTGCCAAATGCAGAAGTGGTCGAGAATAGGCTGCTGTGCTTACCTTTTTATGTAGACCTGGATTCAGCTGATATTTCCTATATATGTGAGCGAGTTGTTGCTGCTCTCGATGAAATTAGATCGAAGGCTTAGTAAAAAAAGAACCTTAAAAGCTACAAAGTATTATCGTGGTTTTTGATTAGAGTATTCATCTATTATGCTTAATATTGTTGTCGTTGGCCCTGGTTTAATGGGGAAGCAACATATCGCAAAGGTTGAGGCGATATCCGGCGTGACTTTGTCTGCTGTCGTGGCCCCAGCATCGTCAACTAATATTGATTATGTGGCGACACTGAACGTGCCAATGTTTAGTGATTTAGAAAGCTGTATTTTGTCACAGAAACCAGACGGGGTAATTATTGCTAGCCCGAATGAGTTTCATGCAGAGCAAGCTATCATTTGTATTAAGCATGACGTTCCTATTTTGCTTGAAAAGCCCTTAGCGATGAGTCTAACTGAGGGAAAACGTATTGTTGATTGTGCAAAGAACCAAGGTTTTGTTGATAAGGTAATTGTTGGACACCATCGTGTTTATAGTCCGTTAATTCAGTATGCCTCGAATATTATTCAAAGTGGTCGCTTGGGCAAGGTGGTTACCTTGCAGGGTAGTGCTCAATTTTATAAGCCTCAGCATTATTTTTTAGAAGGAGAGTGGCGAACGCGTACAGGTGGGGGGCCTATCCTCATTAATATGATTCATGAGATCAGTAATATGCGTAAACTTGTTGGTGAAATTGAAGCAGTGCAAGTTATAAGTTCTTCTGCGATGCGGGGTTATGACGTGGAGGATACGGCTGTGATTAACTTTCGTTTTGAGGGGGGAGTGCTTGGCTCATTTGTTTTATCAGACACGGCTGCATCTGCTCGTAGCTGGGAGTTTACATCGGCTGAAAACCCAAGCTACCCATATTATGGCGAAGAGCATTGCTATTCTGTTGCTGGCACTTTGGGATCAATTGATATACCAACCATGAAAGTTAAATCTTATGCGTCTTGCAAAGATGCTTCTTGGTGGGAACCTTTTCAAGAATCATGTGATGTCATCGAACGAAAAGATCCTTTGTTGCTGCAATTGGCGCATTTTAAAGCGGTCATAAACGGTGTTGAATCTCCTGCGGTATCTGTACTAGATGGCTCTCGTAATTTAGCCGTAGTTGAAGCTATTAAGCATGCAGGCCAAAGTGGTCGTTTAGAAAAAGTGGTTTATTAGTTATGCCAAAAAAGGTACTTCTAGTTGATACTAATTTTTCTTCACGTCCTATCTATGATGCCATTCTTAATATGGGGTATGAAGTTCATGTTGTTGGCGGAAACCCCAATGATGCGCTTGCTAAAACGGCGGAGAATTATTGGGAATTGGATTACTCTAATGTCGATAAATTAAAAGAATTAGTGGGCCGCGAAGGGTTTGATTTTATCGTTCCAGGATGTACTGATCGGTCATATACCTCTTGTGTCATGGTAAGTGAGGAGCGCTTTCCCGGTATTGAGTCATTAGATAATGATCAAACAATTAACCTTAAACATAAATATAGAGCATTGGGTAAAACATTAGGCCTAGAGTTTCCTCGCTTGTACACTGCTGAGCTTGATGAGAGTGACTTTCCAGTGATTGTAAAACCTGTGGATTCGTTTAGTGGTAAAGGGATTACGATTGTCGAGCATTCATCTACGCTTGATGATGCTATCAATTTTGCCAAGGTGGTGTCTCCCACTGGTCGTTATATAGTTGAAGAATATGTTGATGGGCAGTTATATAGTCATTCAGCATTTATTGAAAATAGATCTGTTAGTGCCGACTTTATAGTAAAAGAGGATTCATCTATAAACCCTTTTGCGGTTGATACAAGCAGTCTTTGTAGTCAGTTTGAGTCATCGTTATTGCAAACGTTGAGGTCGTCTATTGAGAGCATCGCCAAAAAGCTGAGATTGCTTGATGGATTGGTGCATACGCAGTTTATCCTCAAAGATGGATGTGTGTGTTTAATTGAAATGACGCGAAGGTGCCCCGGTGATCTTTATAGCCAATTGATTGAGCTTCAAACAGGGTTTCCCTATGTTGAAAATTATATCCGGCCATTTCTTGGTTTAGCGTTAGATACCGCGCCTTCTACCGATATTCAGCGCTATATTGTTAGGCATACGCTTTCTAGTAATGATGAAATTATTTATAACGGTGTCCGTTTTCTTCAGCCTATTACACTGAGTCGTTGGGTGCCGTTAAGGGTGACAGGAGACGTTGTCTTGCCAAGCCCGTATGGACGTGTGGGCGTATCATTCATTGATTGTCATAATGAGGCTGCCACCCAAGAGATCTATAGGCAGCTGATGGGCCGTGCATTGTATGTTTTATATTAAAAAATAATTACTAGAGAAATTATTTTATTTTGTCGCAGAAGAAAGTAGCTTCTGTATCGATTTTTTTGCTAAAGGCGACGTTGGTATTACTTAATGAATAAGAATAAAGCTCTCTTAGAGCAGTATCATAAATACATGATGCCAGTGCTTGATTTTAGAGAGATCGTCTTGACTAAAGGGGCGGGTAGTTATGTTTGGGATGTTGATGGTAATGAGTATTTAGATCTTAATAGTGGTCAATTCTGTTCTGTTTTTGGCCATTCTGATCCAGGTCTTTCTTCGCATCTGAATAGTATATCTGCAAGGCTCCAGGATACTGATACAGCTACTCTCTCGGTACCAGTATTACACGCTGCAAAATTGATGCATGAGATTTCTGGTGAGATGGATGGACGAATACTGTTTTTATCTACTGGTGCTGAGGCAAATGAATGTTGTCTGAAATATGCTAAACATTTAAAAGAAAAAAGCGGCGTTATTGCGTTTGATCAGGGTTACCATGGC
Source organism: Neptuniibacter sp. 2_MG-2023 (assembly GCF_030547495.1). Classification (NCBI taxonomy): domain Bacteria; kingdom Pseudomonadati; phylum Pseudomonadota; class Gammaproteobacteria; order Oceanospirillales; family Oceanospirillaceae; genus Neptuniibacter; species Neptuniibacter sp. 2_MG-2023. Next base: position 98,965 of record NZ_JAUOQC010000009.1, read on the forward strand.
CTGACACATGGCACTGCTGGGTATTCCATGTCTCGAGATAGAATACGGCCAGTACTCCCGCATTCTTATACTGTGAAAACCCCTTGTATTTATCATTCAGACCAGCCAAGTGTTGAGGAGTGTTTAGAGGAATTTAGTGCCTTATTAGAGGATAATCATGAAGATATAGCCGCAGCTATTTTTGAGCCGATAGTGTCTGGTGGGGGGTTTTATTTTCCGCCGAAAGCCTATTTTCAAGGAGTAAGAGAGCTTTGTGACCGTTATGGAATCTTTCTTATTTTTGATGAATGCCAAACAGGTATGGGTCGTACAGGTAGTTGGTTTTATTTTCAACAGCTAGATTGCGTGCCTGATTTTGTTGTCTGTGCAAAGGCTATTGGTTTGGGTTATCCGGTGTCATGTATTATTGCTAATGGGAATACGGTGTCTCAAGATCGCTTTATCATGCAGCATTTTAGCTCGCATCAAAATGAACCATTTTCGGGTGAGCTTGTTTCATACGGAATTCAAAGAATCATTGAGGATAACTTGCTAAGTAGTAATGAGACGCTAGGAACTTATTTGTTAGATTGTCTTCATCGACTATGTGCGACGCATAAGAGTGTTATGAACCCAAGGGGTCGTGGGTTAATGTGTGCTTTTGATCTTTGCTTTTCAGAGCTGACGACTGATGCTGAGGCGAAGATTAAAGGGGAGGAGTTTTGCAATTCAGCGCTTAATAGCGGCTTGTTACTTCAGCACTGTAATAATGGTAGAACGATACGTTTGCTTCCAAACTATATGATAACAAAGGAAGATGTTGATCGTTTGTATGACACACTAAATAATCTTTTTACAAAGGAAGAGGCGGCTAAAACCCTCGGTGATAATCATGAATTATATTAGTAACGCTATAGATTTAATGTCAGATAAGACGGTTGTTTATTGGGGCGCAGGTCGTCGGTTAAACGTATTTCTAACAGAATTTTGCATAGCATCAAATAGGTTGCCGCTCCCAGATTATATTTGTGATAGCACACGTACGATCGAGGAAGAGAGTATCGGTGGTGTGCCTGTCATCTCTTTTGACGAAGTTAAGAAAATGAAGGCCGCAGATACAATTATTGTTATGACCGCGGGTCTTCTTGATTTACAGGCGCAGGTCGTTAAGTCAGAGCTTTATTATTTTCCTATGTATCATTGCCGAGCGTTTGAAGTTTATTTTTATCTCAAAGAGCATGAGCAGCAATACGAACACTCTCTATCCTTGTTGCATGATAAACACTCCCGAGAGGTTTATCAGCAGTGTCTTACGGGTGTAATGAAGGGAGCGTTTTGGGATCAATCTTTATATGAGCCTTCGGCTTATTTTGATAATGATGTAGTCGGGTCGTTGGGAAATAATGAACGAATGGTCTTTGCGGGCGCTTTTAACGGAAAACATATTGATCGTATGCTGTTAAGTAATTCTGCTGTGAAAGTCGAAGCTTTTGAGCCTAGCAGCCGCTGGTCTGCTTATTTGAGAGATAAGTTTTCGGCTAATAAGAATGTAAATATCCATAATAAGATCTTGTGGAATCAATATGAAGATTTGGCTTTCTTAGAAGATGAGGGTAATGGCGGGTTAGATGCACATGTTGGAAAGGGGGGCGGCGACTCTACCGTCCAGGGAGTGCCGATAGATGATTACATTGACGGTCCTGTCACTCATATAGCCCTAGATGTAGAAGGTTCTGAACAGTATGTACTTAAAGGTGCTGAGTTAACAATTGCTCGTGATCGTCCTAAGTTAACAATTTGTCTTTATCATTCAATGGATGATTTTATTAATATACCGATTTTAATTAATGAAATGAGTAAGGGTGATTATAAACTGCATGTGAAACAGCATTCTTGTATTACAGCCATTGAAACTGTTTTATATGCCGTGTGATTTTAGATAAATGGAGCGTATAAAAGATTTTCAGTATTCACTTCCAACGCGTTTAGTGTTTGGTCGGCAGGCTCTTTCCGCGCTTGCTGATTTAGTCGCTGAATATAATGCCGGCACCGTCGCTATCGTCTCAGGGCAAGGTAGTTGTAGAAAAAGTGGTTTATATGATGAAGTTTTAGCAGTGCTTAGGGACCCTATTGTTGAGCTACGTAATTGTCCAGAAAATCCAGATACTGGTTTTATTGACTCATGTGTCGAGCAGTTAAAAAGTGTTGATGTAGGGCTTGTACTAGCGATTGGTGGGGGATCGGTTATTGATAGCGCTAAAGCTATCGCGTTGAGTGTGGCCAATAACTATGAAAATATCTGGCTTTACAAAAACTCTCGTGCTGCATTTCCTAAGCCTGCTATTGCTGTGGGCGTCATTTTAACGACGCTAGGGACTGGCTCGGAGGTAAATGGCGGGTTTGTTTTGGATAATAAAGCCGAGAAGGTAAAGGTTGGGTTGGCTAATTTATCGACAAGGCCGCGCTTCTCTTGCTGCAACCCTGAACATTCATACACGCTAAATAGCGACACATTACGTAATAATTACATAGATATTCTGTCTCATCTTCTAGAACAATATTTCTCTTTTACTGACCATGTTTCTGTAGTAGACCATATGCTTTTAGGAACTTTCTCTTATTTTATAGAGGAAGATAAACAGTTTTTATCTATAGATAAAAATTATGATACCCGCTCTGAGATGATGCTAACGTCTAGTCTTTCTATGTCTTACCTCTTCTCGTTAGGTAAAGATGTTGCTTGGTTACTGCACTTTTGTGCTCATCAAGTGGCAGTTGAAGCGACGATGAACCACGGGGAAAGCTTAGCATTCGTATTGCCCGGTTGGCTTCGCTACCTTGAGAGTTCTGGTCGTTATGACAATAAAATCCTGATATTAAAGCAGAAATTAGGTCTGGCTGATAAATCGCTGGGTGCTTACTTTACAGAGAAACTCGCTGTCTGGGGTTTTTTCTCTCGTACTTGCAATTTAGGGTCACGGCAATTAAAGCGGGTGGTTGATGAGCTTGAGTGTAATCAAGTGCTCTTGAGTCGAGCGGATATAGAACGGTCTGATTTAGAATGTATTTTATCTAACGTGGAGTGCTAGTGAAGTCTACATTATTGATTTTTCCGGTGGAGTCTGAAGAAAATTTTGAATCTTATTCTCTGTTACGTAGTTTTGGAATTAGAATTTTAGGGAGTAGCTCTATCCTAACTTCCTATTCTGAAGTGGATGAATTCGTACCGTTACCGTTTATAACTGCGAGCGATTTCCTAACTGAGTTTAGGAAAGTAATTAGTGAGCAAAATGTGACGCATTTTTATACATCTCATGCGGGTGTCTGGGGATTAATTAATAATTATTTGCAGCAGTCAGATTTAAATATAAATCTAATTATGTGTTCTGAATTCCCGTTTAAGAAAGAATGGGAGCGCTTAAGCCCGGCTGTCCAATGGGCGCGTGCTGTTTCATTTTCCTTGGATGTGTCTAAAAGTGAAGTAGACAATGCGCCGGTGCTTACGGAGGCTGAACTGTCTTCGTTATATAAGTTTTATTTTGCTATTCCCGGGCAATCTGATGCAACAAAGCTAGAGGCACTTGTAGCAATTACGCCCTTAATACCTCAAGGGGACTGGGTTGAAATTGGTTCATTATATGGACGTTCTTCATTTGCTTTAGGTTGGTTGGCTAATCGGTATACGCAAAGCTCATTATTTTGTGTCGACCCTTGGGATGAGATATTGGTAAAGCCTCAAGGAGGAAGGGCATCGGTATTAGATAACCAGATTGGTGATATAGATAGCGAACAAATTTTCAGGGTATTTTTATCATCGATTGGTATTTTGAATAATGTTACTTTTTTCAAAAAGACGTCTGCTGAAGCGATTAACGATTACCATCAACGGGTGAATACTCCTGAGAGCACCCGAGGTGATGCTGGGATTGCTTTCTTACATGTGGATGGCAATCATCATTATGACGAAGTCTCCCGTGATATTGGGCTCTGGGAGCCTTATGTTGATGTGGGAGGGTGGATTGCCATTGATGACTACCTTTGGGCATTTGGTGATGGCCCGAAAAAAGCAGGGGATGAGCTACTAGCTACTAATCGTTTTGATACGGCGTTTGTGACAGGGGATACTTTATATATACGTAAAGAATATATGTGAATAGGCGTCAAAATATAGGCGTTCCTTTTCCTGTTTTTAAGCTCTGTCATTTAATTGACATTCCGTGCTATGGTTGCCACTATTGGTTCTACTCAAATCAGGTAGAGATAAGCAGGAATGACTGCGCAGCCAAAACTATTAATTATTGATGATGATCTAAGTCGCAGAGAGTTGATCTCCGCTGCGCTTTCCTTCTTAGGTCGGCCTTTCAAATTCTATGGATTTGTTGATTGGTTGCAGTCAGATGACCAAACACTCAAAGGTGATAAAGTCTCTTTAGTGTTGCTTGGACAAAGTGAATTACCTATATCCCTTGAAAAGCTGCTACGCAATTTACAGCAAAAAACACCTGATGCTGCTGTTGTTACTTTAGATGAATGGTCTGAAGTCGCTGAGCTGCCTGATGATCTGAAAAGTGGTGTGACAGGGCAGTTAAATGTGCCCTTTAGTTATCAAGAGTTACTCGATCAATTACATAAAGCTCAACTTTATTCTCGGCCGCCTCAGGGGGCAGGGGATGCGAATAATCCTCCTTCAGAGCTGTTTTCAAGTTTAGTCGGTAGTAGTCGGCCTATGAGGCTGGTGCGACAGGCTATGTCTCAAGTAACGGGACGTGATGTCAATGTCTTAATTACAGGAGAGTCGGGTACTGGTAAAGAGGTGGTTGCTCGGAACCTGCATGATTATTCTGTACGTAAAAATGGCCCATTCGTGCCGATTAACTGTGGAGCTATTCCTGCAGATTTGCTTGAAAGTGAGTTGTTTGGTCACGAACGGGGAGCTTTTACGGGTGCGGTTTCTAGTCGTTCAGGTCGTTTTGAGCTGGCTCAAGGGGGGACGCTTTTTCTTGATGAAGTAGGTGATATGCCTTTATCTATGCAGGTAAAACTATTACGTGTGCTTCAAGAGCGAAAGTTTGAGCGTATCGGTGGCACTAAAACACTTGAAGCGGATATACGTGTTATCGCCGCAACGCATAAAAACCTTGAAGAGATGATTGAAGAAGGGACCTTTAGAGAGGATCTTTATTATCGCCTCAATGTTTTCCCAATTGAGATGCCGCCATTACGAGAGCGAACCGAAGATATTCCTCTGTTACTGGATGAGTTATTGGGCCGATTAAAAAAACAAGGTTTTGACTCTGTCAGATTTCAAATGAGCGCTCTAGAGTCCTTAAAGGCCCATCCTTGGCCTGGTAATGTGAGAGAGCTGTCCAATCTTGCTGAGCGGCTAGCAATTCTTTTTCCTAATGGCGTTGTTGGTGTTTCTGAGTTGCCGGCCCGTTTTCAGCATGTTGAAGAACCTGATCCAGCGCGTTATGCGAATACGGAAGAGCTGTTGGAATCATCCTCTGTTACTGGCGCTATAGCTTCTGTCACTCATTTAGACCATCTGCCTGAAGAGGGGCTGGATCTTAAGGCTCATTTAGAAGCTATTGAGCGGAGCTTAATTGAGCAATCATTGGCAGTACATGATGGTGTTGTTGCTAGAGCCGCTGAGTTGTTAAAAATTAGGCGAACGACCTTAGTAGAAAAAATGCGTAAATATGGGATGCAACGTAAGTAATATGAATGATATCGAACGCTATAAAGCCCGTATTACGGAATTAGAAGCTGCCTTAAGTCAGGCGCAAGAATCTCTAGTAAATGAATCTCTTCAACGTCAAAAAAATGAAGATAAAAATATTGGGCTTAGTGACCGCTTTCAAAATTTACTGTCGATTTTGCCGGCTGGTGTTGTCCTTATTAATGGCGCAGGCAAAGTGGCTGAAGCCAATCCTGCAGCGGAAAACTTTTTGGGCACCCCTCTGATCGGGCAGTTGTGGTTTGACATTATTAACCGCAGTTTTGCACCTCGTGGCGATGATGGCCATGAAGTTTCTTTAAAAGATGGTCGCCGTGTAAGTTTGATGACCCGTGCGATGGATAGTGAGCCGGGCCAGTTAGTGTTACTGACAGACCAAACCGAAACACGGTTGTTGCAAGGACGTGTTTCCCATTATCAACGGTTATCTGAAATGGGTCGTATGATGGCCTCATTGGCGCATCAGATTCGGACGCCGCTATCTGCTGCGTTACTGTATGTTGATCACCTAATGCGCCCAGATCTTTTGGTTGAACAGCGACAGAAGTTTGCACGTAAAGCTAAATCTCGCTTAACCAACCTTGAGCAGCAAGTGCGAGATATGCTGATTTTTGCACGGGGAGAGATGCGGTTGGATGATCTGATCTCTTCTTCCTCATTTATGCGGGAGTTAGAGGATATGCTCGACCTTCCTCTAGTCAGCTATGATGCTGATTGTGATTGTATCAATGATGTCCCTAACTATGAGTTTCAATGTAATAAAGATGCACTATTAGGTGTATGTATTAACTTGGTTGAAAACGCGCTGCAGGCAAGTGGTAAAGGGTGCGAATTAACTATACGTTTTACGGATGACGCGGGCCGCATAGCCCTGCAGATTATTGATCAAGGGCAAGGTATGGCGCCGGAGCAGGTAAAGCGTGCGCTAGAGCCTTTTTATACAACTAAGTCCCATGGTACAGGGTTGGGTTTAGCTGTGGCTCAGGTGGTTGCTCATGCTCATCATGGTGAATTTTTAATACGCTCCACTCTGGGGGAGGGCACTGTTGCTACTATAGTATTGCCGTGCCTATCAACCAAATAACTCTAAGCTTGAGCGATATACAATATGCCTAATAAGATAATGATTGTTGAAGATGACAATGAGTTACGAGAAGCGCTTTGCGATACGTTAGAGCTAGCGGGTTTCTCTTATATTGAGGCGCCTGATGCTGAAGAGGCCTTAGCGTTACTCGCCAAACATCAGGTCGATATGGTTGTTACTGATGTGAATATGCCCGGTATGGATGGTCATCAGCTTTTAGATGAGATTCGGAAGTTGCATCCAGGGCTACCTGTTATGTTAATCACTGCATTTGGCCAAGTGAGCAAAGCGGTTGAGGCGATTAAGGCAGGTGCTGTTGATTATTTAATGAAACCTTTTGATTCTGAAGCCCTTATTTCTGCGGTACGTCGTTTTGCCTCGGGCGCTGTTGTAGCACCAGAAGCACAACAGCCCATTGCCGAAGAGAGTAGTAGTAAGCAATTACTTCAATTGGCGAGACGGGTGGCTGCTTCAGATTCTACAGTGCTTATCTCTGGTGAATCAGGAACGGGTAAAGAGGTTTTAGCCCAATATATTCATAACCACTCCTCACGAGCGGATAAACCGTTTATTGCCATCAATTGCGCAGCTATCCCTGAAAATATGTTGGAAGCTACGCTATTTGGGCATGAAAAAGGGGCGTTCACTGGAGCATATACCAGCTCTCCCGGTAAGTTTGAACAAGCTGATGGGGGAACTTTGCTGTTAGATGAAGTGTCGGAAATGGATTTAGGTTTACAGGCAAAACTGTTACGCGTTTTGCAGGAGCAAGAAGTTGAGCGTATCGGTGGGCGTAAAGTGATATCACTCAATGTCCGTGTGATTGCTACGACTAACCGCAAGCTTGAAACTTATGTTTCTGAGGGTAAGTTTCGAGAAGATCTTTATTACCGTTTAAATGTGTTTCCTCTTCAATGGCGACCCTTGAGAGAGCGGCCAGCGGATATAGTGCCTTTAGCAGAGCTTTTATTTAGCAAGTATTGTCAAAAGATGCAGCGTTCCCCTGTTGGTTTGTCCTCTGAAGTTGTTAATGCGCTAGTTGAGCATACTTGGCCGGGTAATGTTAGGGAGTTAGATAATGTGGTTCAGCGTGCTTTGATTCTGCAAGGGGGGGCTGAGATTCGAATGGCTGATCTTATGCTTAATCCTGCTGACATTCCCCAGGCGGAAATATCGGAAGTAGAGACCGAATTAGATGATGAAGATTTGGTGGGTCAGTTGGGCGAAGGTATGCGTCAACATGAATTCCAATTAATTATCGATGCGTTGAAAGCTACTCATGGAAGCCGCAAGGATGCCGCTGAAAATTTAGGGATAAGTCCCCGAACGTTGCGTTATAAATTAGCAAAAATGCGTGAGCTAGGCTTAGATTTGGATAAATTGCTCGGTCGTTGAAGAATTGAGTGATAATAAAAAAGTCCTTATAAATTAGTAGGTTGCTGGATTTCTGAGACTAAGGTCTTAGCTCGGATATACCAAGGTCTAATTCAGGGTATTGCTCTCCCTTCTGTATAAACCTAGGACAGATATTTAACCTCGTTTGCGTCTGATAATAAAAAAATACCAAAAACATAGACGATCTGAGGGTATTTGATAATTACAACAATCAAGCTAAGGGCATCACGATGAGTGAAAAAATATATCCAGTTCGTCCGGAGATAGCGGCACAGGCGCACATTGATAATGATAAATATCTAGCAATGTACGATCAGTCTGTGAATGATCCAGACACATTCTGGGGTGAAGCAGGTAAACGCCTAGATTGGTTCAAACCATATACTAAAGTTAAAAACACATCTTTTGATCCACATAATGTTGATATCCGTTGGTTCGAAGATGGTACGTTAAATGCCTCATACAACTGCCTTGATCGTCATCTAGAAACTCGCGGTGATCAGGTTGCTATCATTTGGGAAGGAGATGACCCAAGTGAGTCTGAGAATATTACTTACCGTCAACTACATGAACGTGTTTGTAAGTTCTCAAATGCGCTTAAAGCGCGTGGCGTTAAAAAAGGCGATGTTGTAACTCTTTACATGCCAATGATCCCTGAAGCTGCTGTTGCGATGCTGGCATGTACACGTATTGGTGCAGTGCATTCAATCGTATTTGGTGGTTTCTCGCCGGAAGCATTAGCTGCGCGTATCGAAGGTGCAGATTCCAAAGTCGTTGTTACTTCAAACTACTCCCTACGTGCAGGTAAATCTGTACCGCTTAAAGCTAATGTTGATAAAGCGTTAGAGCATGAAGCAGCGAAAGAGCGTGTTGAGAGCGTAATCGTTGTTAACCGTGTTGATAAAGACGTTGCTTGGAATGACAAGGTTGATGTTTGGTATGAAGATCTTGTAGCCGATGCTTCTGCAGATTGCGCTCCTGAAGAGATGGAAGCGGAAGCGCCAATGTTTATCCTTTACACATCCGGTTCAACGGGTGCGCCAAAAGGTCTTGAGCATACAACCGGCGGCTACATGGTTTACGCGTCTATGACGCATGAGTATGCCTTTGATTATAAAGAAGGTGACATCTACTGGTGTACTGCTGATGTAGGTTGGGTTACAGGTCACAGTTATATCGTGTATGGACCGCTTGCTAACGGCGGCACGTCCTTGATGTTTGAAGGTGTTCCAAGCTACCCAGATAACAGCCGCTTTGGTCGTGTTATTGAAAAACATAAAGTTAATCAATTCTACACTGCGCCAACCGCGATTCGTGCCTTGATGCAGCAAGGTGAAGATGTTCTAGGTGATTCCGACCTATCTTCACTACGTATCTTAGGTTCAGTAGGTGAACCGATTAACCCTGAGGCGTGGGAATGGTATTACCGTGTTATTGGTCAGAGCCGTTGCCCAATTGTTGATACGTGGTGGCAGACAGAAACAGGTGGCATGATGATCTTGCCTCTACCTGGTGCTACCGCTGCTAAACCAGGCGCTGCTTCACGTCCATTCTTTGGTGTTCAGCCAGCGTTGCTTGATGCGGATGGTAATGAGCTAGAAGGTGCTACAGATGGCAACCTAGTTATTAAAGACTCATGGCCTGGTCAGAGCCGTTCTATCTGGGGTGATCATGAGCGCTTTATCCAGACTTACTTCTCTACCTACAAAGGCTATTACACTACAGGTGATGGTGCGCGTCGTGATGAAGATGGATATTACTGGATCACAGGTCGTGTAGATGACGTAATTAACGTTTCTGGTCACCGTATGGGTACCGCTGAGGTTGAGTCAGCACTTGTTGCGCATCCTGCTGTAGCTGAAGCCGCTGTAGTAGGTTACCCGCATGAAGTTAAGGGTCAGGGTATCTACGTATACGTGACGCTACAGTCCGGCTACGAGCAATCAGATGAGCTACTGAAAGAACTGCGTATGCATGTTCGCTCTGAGATTGGTCCAATTGCTTCGCCTGACTTGATTCAATTTGCACCAGGCATGCCGAAAACTCGTTCCGGTAAAATCATGCGCCGTATCTTACGTAAGATTGCTGAAGATGATTTTGATGCATTAGGTGATACCTCAACACTGGCTGATCCGTCGGTTGTAGATGATCTCATCAATAACCGAATGAACCGTGCTAAGTAATATTTTTTAATATTTAGTCTAAAAAACTCTCGTAGGACTCGGAATATCCGAGACTTACGGGAGTTTTTTGTTCTATAGTAGTAGTTAAATCACTGGAAAACCGTTCCATTTACGGTCGGCGTTCGAGTAACAGTTTCTTAAGGGGGAATTGAACGCATGCAGTTAGCTCAAAAAATTATTATTGCAGATGATCATCCACTATTTCGCGCGGCTTTGAAGCAGGCGGTTGCTCAGGCACTGCCCGGCGTCGAGACGATAGAAGCAGATTCTCTACCGGCTGTTCAGGAGGCTGTTGACCAGCATTCTGATGCTGATCTTGTTTTGCTTGATATTCACATGCCAGGTACTAATGGATTCTCAGGTTTAGTTTTTCTTCGTGGTCAAAATCCAGGGATACCTGTGGTTGTAGTTTCCGGAAGCGAGCAGCCTCATATTATGAAGCGTGCAATTGATTATGGTGCTTCTGGTTTTATTCCAAAATCTTCTTCTTTAGAAACAATAGCGGATGCGATTGTTGCGGTACTAAAAGGGGAGGAATGGTTGCCACAGGAGGTTGCAGATAATCTTCCTGATGTAAGTGAAGATGATCAGAAGTTTGCAGTCGCTTTAGCGGCCTTAACGCCGCAGCAATTTCGCGTCTTGACTATGTTGACTGAAGGGCTGCTAAACAAGCAGATTGCTTATGAATTAAATGTTTCAGAAGCGACCATCAAAGCGCATGTAACTGCTATCTTACGTAAATTGGGCGTTCATAGTCGTACACAGGCGGTAATCGCAGCACAACGTTTGGGTGTAGAACCGCCTAAAACTGATTTAGAGTAACTTGTAGCTCGTTGATTTTAATAAGGCGCTTAATGCGCCTTTTTTCATGTCTGTGGCACAGGGATGATTTGCTTTAGCTGGCCCGTGCGGTTGCGATGGTTTTGTTAATGATGGCCCTTAGTGCAGCAGGCTTAATCGGTTTTGTGAGTAGTTGAGCGCCATTAGCGGCGATCTCCTCTTTTACTGCTTCGGTGCGGTCTGCGGTAATGATAATGGCCGGTACTTTTTTGTTGAGCAGTGGTTGAATATCTTCCAGCGCCATAATACCGGTTAGTGTTTCTGAAAGATGATAATCTGCCAGAATTATTTCGGGTTGGAAGCCCGCGTTAATCTGTTTTATCGCATCCGCTGTTGATAGTGCTGTATTAACCTCGCATTCCCAACCATTAAGTAAAGCTGACATCCCTTCAAGAATTTTAGGTTCATTATCGATCACTAATGCCTTAATTCCTTTGAGCCCTTTACTGTGAATCCAGCCGCGTTTTTCAGGTTTAGGTTTGATAGCTTTTGCTGGATCACCTAAAGGTATTTCAATACTAAATACGGTGCCTTTGGTTGGCCATGAGCGAACATTCAGGCTGTGTCCTAGCATGTTGGCAATACGCTCGGTGATGGCTAGTCCTAGTCCTAGACCTTGTACTTGGGAGTGTCTTGGGTTGTCTATTCGCTTGAACTCTTCAAATACCTCGTTGAGTTTGTCTTCAGCTATGCCGACACCGGTATCCCATACTTCAACTCTCAGCATGTTATTGTCTCTGCGACAACCCAGCAGAATTTTTCCCTCTTGTGTGTAACGGATAGCGTTGGATAGGAAGTTTTGAATTACACGGCGTAAAAGCTGTTGGTCGGAACGAACAATTTTGTTACATGGGACGAAACGAAACCTTAGCCCTTTTTTCTTTGCAACGGCTGTAAATTCTGTATTCAGCGCGTTAAACATATCGCTTAGGCAGAAGTCACTAATTGAAGGAATTAATGCACCGGCATCTAATTTAGATATATCGAGTAAAGCGGTAATTAGCTCTTCTGCCGCAGTTAAAGAACCATTTAGATTATCTACCAGCTGACTTGTTTCCTCGCTATGGCTCTGTTGGGCCAGTGCGGAAGTAAATAGACGTGCCGCATTTAAAGGCTGTAATAGGTCATGACTGGCTGAAGCTAAGAAACGTGTCTTGCCTATATTGGCATCATCCGCGTCCGATTTGGCCTGACGTAGCTCATCTTCCATTAGTGAGCGGATTGTATTTTCTTTACGTAGTTCTTTGTTTACGACAGAAAGGGCGTGCGTTCGCTCTCTCACTCTCTGTTCTAGGGTTTCGTTAGTCTCTTTAAGGGCTATTTCTGCTTTACGTCGCTCTGTAATATCTTGATATAAAGAGAAGTAACCTAGTACATCGCCGTAATCACCTATATGTGGAATGTATTTTACTTCTGCGTATCGCTTGCTTCCGTCGGAAGTTGGTAAGGTCGTTTCAAAACGCTGCTGTTTACCTTTTAGTGCTTCGGTAATGTAAGGGCTTCTAAGCTCATATTCTGCTTCAGACATGATTTTATAGCAGGGTTTTCCTGAGATTGAGTTTCGATCTAAGTGGAAGGTCTCTGCATAAGCCTTATTGACAAAAAGATAGCGTCGTTCTGGATCAAGGTATGCAATAAGTACAGGTACATTGTCCGTGTAGATACGAATATTTTGTTCGCTTTCCCTTAACGCTTCTTCTACATGTTTGTAAGTGGTGATGTCCATGTAGGTGTTAACGTAGCCGCCGTTAGGCATTGGGTTGCCGCGGACTTCTAAGACTGTGCCATTGGGGCGAAAACGCTCGTAACTGTGGCGTTGGCTTGATTTAAGTAAGGATAAACGCTTTTTGACCTGTTCCTCGTTATTACCGGGGCCGTATTCTCCTTTGGTTGCATTAAAACGAAATACTTCTTCAATTGGGCGCCCAACGCAGATAAGGCCTTCCGGATAATCGAACATCTCTACATAAACTCGATTCCATGCTACAAGCCTCATTTGCTGATCGACTACGCTGATACCTAAGCTGATATTCTCAATAGTCGATTGCAGAAGTGAGCGGTTGAACCGGAGTGCTTGAGAAGCTTCATCAACGATAGTTACAACATCGCCAATGTGCATGTCTTTTCCACGCAAGGTGGACGCTAAGACTATGCGTGAAGATGAAGCACCAATCACGCCCGCCAGTAATCGTTCGGTAAATTGGATTAATTCAGGTGTGGCTTTATCATCAGATAAAGGAGGGTCTTCATCCCGTTGTAGAGCAAAGCCCGTAAACGCATGTTGGGTGCGGCTGATCCCTAGAAAACGCTCTGTCAGCATTTGTAAATCACCAACAGTGACTTGCCCGTACTGTCTTGAGCTTTCGGTTAGATCCTTGTTGTATACGTCAACAAATGCGCTTGCTTGTATACGGTCCACAAGTCGTGGTGTTGCGTAGCGAGAGATCAGAATATAAAGACTCGTATTAACGAATAGAGACCAGAATACTCCATGGGATAAAACATCTAGGCTATCGAGATTAAATAGATGGGTTGGGGAAAGCCAAGTAATATTAAATATCCCGTTATTTAGGTATTCAGGCCCCAGTAGTCCAGCTTCACTAAAAGAGGGAAGTACAAGGGTGTAAAGCCATAGTATAAATCCGCCAATTAGACCGGCAATAACCCCATTACGAGACCCTGATTTCCAGTAAATTCCGCCAATAATCGCTGGTAGGAATTGTGCTGCTGCTACAAATGCAAGTAAGCCGAAAGACGCTAGAGGGGATTGGTCGCCTAAAATTCGATAGTAAAAATAGGCCAAGATCATTAGGCATAAAATGGTGATACGTCGGACACGAAGTAAAAGGGAGCCGATATCCTTGTTATCCGAGAGTCTGAGCCATGAAATTCGAAATAAAAGCGGCATGATAATGTCGTTACATACCATTGTGGCTAAGGTAATACTCGCTACGATAACCATACTGGTGGCCGCGGATAATCCCCCAATAAACGCGAAGGTCGCAAGTTGTTTGTAATCCGCAGCTAAGGGGAGCATAAGTACAAAAGTATCTGCATCAACGTTTGTACCTTCAAAATAGAGCACACCTGCTGTAGAGATGGGTAAAACGAAAGCCGATAGTAAAATCAAATAGACAGGAAATAACCAGCGAGCCAGTTTTAAATGTCCAGCATTTGTATTTTCTACTATGGTGACATGAAATTGACGGGGTAAGCAGATAACGGCCGCGCAGGCGAGAAGTGTTTCTGTTAAAAAACTGCCTTCAAGGAGTGAGGTTGTGTAATTGTTATTGTTGTTTAACTGTAAGGCGATATTGTAAGCAAGGTTGCCAAAACCATCAAAAACTTCAAAGGTTACGAAAATACCCACGGCTATAAATGCTGCGAGTTTTACAATGGATTCGAAAGCTACGGCGAGTACTAAGCCTTCATGGTGTTCGGTCGCATCAATCTGCCGCGTACCAAAAAGTATAGCGAAAATTGCCATGACTATGGCCACAAAGAGTGCGGTATCACTCCCTTTGCTTATTACCTCTTCTGTTCCAGGCGTTAAGGCGTTGTAGCTAATCGCTACAGCTTTAAGCTGCATGGCGATATAGGGCATAGTGCCGGTAACGGCAATAATGGTTACTAGTACAGCTAAGGCTTGGCTTTTCCCGTAGCGAGATGAGATGAAATCCGAGATGGTTGTAATATTTTGTTGTTTGCTGATCAGCACCATCTTCTCAATTAATTGCCATCCAAAAATAAATACGATAATTGGTCCCAGATAAGTGGCTAAAAACTCCCATCCGTTAGTGCTTGCTCTGCCTACTGCTCCATAAAAGGTCCAAGAGGAACAGTAGACAGCAAGGGAGAGTGAGTAGATGATTGGTCTACTGGCTGCCCGAGGATTTTTTTGAGCATTTTTGTCACCGTAGTAAGCGATGGCAAAAAGCAAGCCTAGGTAGGCAAGCGATATAAGAATTATCGACCAACCTGAAAGCATAAACACAATTCCTCGGTGAGATTATCAGGTAGTTAGTTTACTAGTTTTTAGCAGGAACCCAATATTTACCTGATTTTTGCAGAATAACGAATAGATATGTATCTAAATGACTAATACTTTTGTATAGGTGTTTGTTGTTAATAGGTTTTTTGGTTATGCCCTAGACTCTACGGAAAACGGCTAATCAGAGGGAGATTGGTAGGCATAAGGATATAACGAGTCGACTAAAGTTTAGCTTTGTTTGGCGACGGTGTCTGATAGTCTCTACCTGTCTTAAATTTTCACCAATTTTTCAATAACAAAAATAAGGATGGTGTTATGTCAATTAGTAATGAGCAGGCGCAAGCCTACTGGCGCGAAAATTTGCGCATCATTATGACTCACCTTGCGATCTGGTTTGTAGTTTCCTACGGCTGCGCAATCCTGTTCGTTGAACAGCTTAACGAGATTCCGTTTTTCGGCTTCCCATTAGGTTTTTGGTTCGGCCAGCAGGGGTCAATCTTCGTATTCGTCATCTTGATCTGGACTTATGTGTTCAGTATGAACAAGCTTGACGAGAAGTATGACGTTCACGAATAACAATAATAATTTCAATTAGGACGGCATTGCTATGAGTCTCGACGTTTTAACTTTTCTCTTTGTAGGTGGCTCCTTTGCGCTATATATCGGTATTGCGATATGGGCGCGCGCAGGATCAACCAAAGAATTCTACGTGGCAGGCGGTGGTGTACCACCAATTGCAAACGGTATGGCGACAGCGGCTGACTGGATGTCTGCAGCTTCGTTTATCTCTCTAGCCGGTTTGGTTTCCTTTATCGGTCGTGATGGTTCAGCTTATTTAATGGGTTGGACTGGTGGTTATGTATTGTTAGCACTGCTGTTAGCACCTTACCTACGTAAGTTTGGTAAGTTCACAGTACCTGACTTTATCGGTGACCGTTATTACTCGCAAACTGCGCGTGTAATTGCAGTGGCTTGTACAATTGTAATCTCTTTCACCTACGTTGCTGGTCAGATGCGTGGTGTTGGTATCGTGTTCTCTCGTTACCTACACGTTGATATCAACACAGGTGTTATTATCGGTATGGCGATCGTATTCTTCTACGCTGTACTCGGTGGTATGAAAGGTATTACTTATACTCAGGTTGCACAGTACTGCGTACTTATTCTTGCGTTTACTGTACCTGCATTGTTCCTATCTGCTCAGGTTACGGGTCATATCCTTCCACAGATCGGTTTAGGTGCTACATTAGATAGTGGTATGTCTGTACTAGCGACGTTGGATCAGCTTTCAGTTGATTTAGGCTTTAGTCAGTATACTAGCGGTAAGAAATCTACGATTGATATCTTCTGCTTAACAGTTGCTCTAATGTGCGGTACTGCAGGTCTTCCTCATGTAATCGTACGTTTCTTCACTGTACCTCGTGTTAAAGATGCACGTATCTCTGCAGGTTATGCATTGATCTTCATTGCGCTTCTTTATACTGCGATTCCTGGTGTGGCTGGTTTTGGTCGTGTAAACCTTATCCAAACACTGAATGGCGCTGATGGTTCTGGTGCTTCTTATGAAGCTCTAAAAACCGAAGCTAAGTGGTTCCAGCAGTGGGAAAATACAGGTCTTATCGGTTGGAATGACCGTAACGGCGATGGCAAAGTTCAGTATGCTGCTGGTGATGCATTTAATGGCGCTAAAGGTAAGCCTGCGTTCCTTGAAGATCGTGGCGAATACGGTCAGCGTCTAGCAACTAACGCTAAAGATGATGCTGAGTTTGATGCAAATAAACAGCCATTTGCTAACGAAGTATATGTCGACCGAGACATTATGGTGTTGGCTAACCCTGATATTGCGCAGCTTCCTAACTGGGTAATTGCGTTAGTAGCAGCGGGTGCGGTTGCAGCGGCACTATCTACTGCAGCGGGCTTGTTGTTGGTAATTTCAACAGCGATCTCCCATGACTTGATGAAGAAAACTATCAATCCGAATATCAGCGATAAGCAGGAGCTTCTTTATGCTCGTCTAGCTGCGATTGTTGCGATTTGTATTGCCGGTTACTTCGGTATTAACCCTCCAGGCTTTGTGGCTCAGGTTGTTGCCTTAGCGTTTGGTTTGGCGTGTGCGTCTGTATTCCCTGCAATTATCATGGGTATTTTCTGGACTCGTCATAACTCACAAGGTGCGATTGCCGGTATGCTTGTAGGTCTTGTATCTACAATGTGTTACATGTACTACTTCGCATTCGGTAGTGGTACGCCTGATCAGTACTTCTTAGGTATCTCTCCAGGTGGCTTCGGTACTGTTGGTGCGGTTCTGCATATCATTGTTGGCTTCGTAGTATCTAGTATGACTGCGGCACCACCAAAAGAAATCCAGGAGATTGTAGCTGATCTACGTATTCCACGTGGCGCTACTGAGGCTCATGATCATTAAGATCGAGTAATCACCTTACGGAAGGGGCGCCCAGCGTAAAGTTGGAGCGCCCTTTTTTGTGAACATTGCATAAGGATTATAGAGATGCCTGATTCTTTCAAAATGACAAACCTTCCGTTTAGTTTGTTGGATGAAAAAGAGGAACACATACTGCGTTCGAGCCTTGATATAGGTTACTACCAAAAGGGCGAGGTAATTATGGCTGCCGGGGAGGAGCCTGAAGGTGTGTTTATTATTTTGAAAGGAAGGGTGGGTGAAAGCGAAGTTATTGAGGAGGGGGAGACAAGCCGTGAGCAGATCTTTGTTTATTACACGAATGAAGATTATTTCGGGGGTTGGTCTGCAATCCGAGGTAAGGCTATTCATAACTTTATCGCTGAAGAAGAAACAATATGTCATGTTTTGCCGACTAAAACCTTATTAGATTTAATGTCTACGAATAGCCTGTTTGCAGACTATTTTCAGCAAAACCTGTCCGCTAAAACTGAAATTGTTCAGCAGCATGGCAAAGATCAAGATATGGCCGAATTTATGTTGGCTAAAGTATCCGATGGGTTGATTAGGGAGCCATTGGTTATAGTGGAGGGGACCTCTATACGTGAAGCAACCCTGATTATGCGAGAGCATAAATCGGATTGCTTGTTGGTTAGACGAGGAAGTCGATATGGCATGGTTACCGGAACTGACTTGCTTGATGCGGTTATCGTTAATGAGATGTCGATGGATACGGATCTAGCGGAGATAGCAAGTTACCGCTTAATCACAGTTGAGCCAGATGACTATCTGTTCAATGCGTTGATTATCATGACTCAACAGCGCATTGAACGTGTTGTGGTTATGCAGGGAGCTGAGATGAGTGGGATAGTAGAGCTCACGGATGTGTTGAGCTATTTTTCGAGTCATTCTCATGTGATTGGTTTGCGGATTGAGAGAGCGCAAACGGTTGAAGATCTAAAAGAGGCTGCTCAGGGCTTAGATGATTTAATTAAGGCTTTAGTCTCCCATGGTGTTAAGACTCGATTTGCCATGGACCTCTTGGCTGCAATGAATGGCCGGATTATTGCTAAATTATTCAATATTATCATTCCTTCTGATATGCAGCCCCATGTTTGCCTTTTAGTGATGGGCTCAGAAGGGCGTGGTGAGCAAATCATGAAAACAGATCAAGATAATGCTGTTATTTATCGAGATGGTTTGGTTTGGCCGGAGATGCAGGCGACCTTAAATCGATTTAGTGAGACTTTGATCGGATTTGGTTTTCCTCCGTGCCCAGGTAATATTATGGTATCAAATCCCGCTTGGGTTCGTTCATTGGGTGAGTGGACTCAGATGTTGAGGGAGTGGGCTGAAAAGTGCGACTGTGAGTCGCAGATGAACTTGGCTATCGCTATAGATGCTAAACCTGTAGCGGGTAACCCTGCTATATTTAAAGCGAGTCGTAACTGGTTTATGCGTCATTTACGTAATAATGATGTGTTTTTCTCTCATTTTGCAAAAGCATCCTTAGAGTTTGATACGCCGTTAACCTTCTTTGGTAACTTAAAAGATAAAGGGCACTTAGATATTAAGAAGGGTGGGATATTTCCTGTTGTTCATGGTATTCGAACGATTGCGCTTGAGTATCGTATTAAGGCGACAAATACATTTGAGCGAATTGAGGCGTTGGTCGAGCAGGATCAGTTACAGAAAAAACATGGTAGTGAACTAGCAGAAGCGCTAAGTCTGTTTATTAGTTTAAGGTTAAGGCAGCAAATTAAACGCATAGAGTGCAGTGAAAGTGGGCATGATCAAACACCTAACTTAATTGAATTGCAGTCGTTAGATAAAATGGAGCGTGATCTGTTGCGAGATGCTTTGCATATTGTAAAAGGGTTTAAGAAGCATCTTGAGCTTAGATATCACCTCGGGGGTTAGTTGATGATAATACCCAGAGCGGTTAGAAGAATAAAAGAGAAATACGATCACAAAGCGGGTCCGTTCGCCCATCTTTTTGAGTCCTATAGTGGCGACGAGATTGTTTCGCTTGATTGTGAAACCACTAGTTTAGATGTGAAACAAGGCGAAATTGTATCTATAGGTGCGGTTAAGATTAGAGGTCGCAAAGTACTCGCGAGTGAGCGGTTAGATATTAAATTAAAGCCACCCAAGTCTTTGAGTGGCGATTCTATTAAAATTCATAAAATTCGTGAGAGCGATTTAGCGGAAGGTATAGAGATTGAAGATGCCTTGCAGCAGGTGCTTGAATTTGTCGGTAATCGTCCGATTTTAGGCTATTACGTGAATTATGATATTCGGATGTTAGATAAATTTATCAGGCCGCTATATGGCTTTGGTTTGCCGAATAAAGCGGTGGAGCTTTCGCACGTCTACCACGATATCATCAAGTGGAAGTCTGTCGGTGGTAATGTCGATTTACGGTTTGATACTATATCGAAAAAGTTAGATATCCCCATGTTGGAGAGGCATACTGCTATAGGTGATGCTTTGACCGTAGCTTTGATGTATGTGCGTCTAAAATACGGCGATCCGCCAGAAGCGCATTATTAATCGGTAATACGTCAAAAGATTAGCGGGACTTATGGCCCGTTTTTTGCTTTATTTCTACCATATGTACTCATTTATAGTTTTAATAGACAAAATAATGACATTATTTTGTTATCCTCTATTGATGAAGTGCTAAGTGTGATTATAATGTCAATAAATTGCCGCTTGGTGTTGGTATGGTAGAAAGAGCAGATATAAATAGCGTTCTTATGCAAATGCGGACTATTAAAGCGCAGGTCCAAGCCACTTCTTCTGATGTTGCGCATATTGCGCCAGAAGGTTTGAAGGAAAATGGTGTTGTAGGACGAACGTCGTTTGGGGATATCTTAAAAAATGCCGTTGATGGTGTTCATGATACTCAGGTGAATGCCAAAAAGTTGGCGGTTGCATACGAGCAAGGTGATTCGAGTATCGATTTACCGCAAGTAATGATTGCGGCCGAGAAGGCGTCTATATCTTTTCAAGCTATGACCCAAGTACGTAATCGCTTGGTTTCAGCTTATGAAGATATTATGAATATGCCGATCTAATAAAAAATAGAAATTCAAGGTGAGTGGCTGTGGCTGGTGGTTCTGAAACGTTAAGTGGAAACCCAATGCAAGGCTTTAATAAGCTAGGCATTGTACGTCAACTCGGTTTGATGGTTGGGTTGGCTGCCAGTGTCGCTATAGGCTTTGCTGTTGTTCTGTGGTCTCAAAAGCCCGAACAGCGAGTTCTCTTTAGTAATCTCTCTTTTTCTGATGCGAATCAGATTATCGAACAACTTCGTTTATACAATGTGCCCTATAATTTTGATGCGGATGGTCGGGCTATATTGGTGCCTGATGAATATGTTCATCAAGCACGTTTAAAGCTAGCGGCTGAAGGTTTTACTGCGGATAAAACTGTTGGCTTCGAAATAATGGATAAAGAGCAAAGCCTCGGTACCAGTCAGTTTATGGAAACGACAAGGTATAGACGAGGTTTGGAGGGTGAACTGGCGCGCACAATCGCTAGTATGACGGCCGTTCGAAATGCTCGGGTGCATTTAGCTATACCTAAAGATACGGTGTTTATTCGTGACACTCGTAAGCCTACAGCCTCAGTTTTCTTAGAACTTTTTTCTGGTCGAGCTCTCGAACGGGATCAAGTTGCATCAATTGCTAATTTAGTCGCTTCAAGTATTCCTGCTCTTAATGTTAAAGATGTAACAGTGGTTGATCAGCAGGGCCGTTTGCTGAATATGCGCGACAAAGACGTTAATGTCGTTTTAGCAGCGAAGCAACTTGAATATACACGAAGCCTAGAAGGAACGTTGCTCAATAGGGTCAATAGTATTCTGCAGCCTGTTGTGGGGGCTGGGCGTTTCCGTGCTGAAGTGTCTGCTGATGTGGACTTTACAGCGGTTGAACAAACGGATGAACTTTATAATCCGGATCTGCCAGCGTTGCGTAGTGAGCAAACGATGGATGAATCTCGTGTTAGCGGAAGCGCACCTGTTGGAGTGCCTGGTGCATTATCTAATCAGCCGCCGGGGCCAAGTAGTGTTCCTGAACAAGTAGGGTCGGGTGACAGCGCTGCGGCGGAAGGTGGATCTCCAGGTTCCGCTCGTAAGCAGGCGACTCGAAACTATGAATTGGATAGAACGATCAGTTATACCAAGCATCAACAAGGGCGTGTTAGACGTCTAACTGTAGCGGTTGTGGTAGATGATCTGTCTAGCGTGGATCCCACAAGCGGTGATGCGATCAGAGCGCCTTGGGATCAGAATGAATTAGAACGCTTACGTATACTTGTCCAAGATGCTGTAGGTTTTTCTGCCTTGCGTGGTGATAGTGTTAATGTTGTAAATACTCCCTTTGTCGCTGAAGAACCTATAGTGACAGAGGATATTCCGATCTGGAAGCAAGATTGGATCTGGGATATCGCTAAGCAAGCAATGGCTGTTATTTTTGTTCTGGTCTTAGTCTTTGGGATTTTAAGACCGATTTTACGTAACTTGGCGACAGCCGGTACTGCTGGTCATGTGGCTGGTCTAGGTGCTGCTGGTGATGTGAGTGCTGAGTTGGCTGGGTTAGATGGCGCTGACTTTTCGTCTGACTCTGTGACCTTTGGCAGTGATGATGAATTACTACCTACCCCCAATGAAAGTTTTGATTATCAGTTAAATGCTATTCGTAGTATGGTGGCCGAAGATCCTGCGAGAGTAGCGCAGGCAGTTAAACAATGGGTAGGTGATAATGAGTGACGGAGCAGATCAGGGGGGGCGTGAAATTGATAAGGCCGCCATCCTGCTGATTAGCTTGGGTGAAACTGACGCTGCAGAGATTCTCAAACATATGGGCCCTAAAGAGGTTCAAATGATTGGGGAGGCGATGGCACAGTTAAATAATGTTCCTCAAACAAAAGTAGAATCGGTTGTAGGTGACTTTATGGGATTGGTTAGCGACCAAACCGGTATAGGCATTAATAACGATATCTATATTCGCTCTATGCTTAATCAGGCGTTAGGTGAAGAAAAAGCTAAAACTCTCCTCGATCGTATTCTTATGAGCACCAATACGTCTGGCCTTGATACGTTGCGCTGGATGGAGCCTCGACAAATCGCAGAAATTATTCGTTATGAGCATCCGCAGATTCAGGCGGTGGTTGTTGCTTATCTTGAGCCTGATGTGGCGGCGGGTGTTTTAGGGTGTTTCGATGAAAAACAACGCCTTGATATTCTTATGCGTGTTGCTGCTTTGGATCGTATTCAGCCGCAAGCGTTACAGGAGTTGAATGATATATTGGAGCGTCAATTTGCTGGCGCAGGCGGTGCGAGCACTGCTACCTTGGGCGGCGTAAAATCAGCTGCGAATATCATGAACTTTATTGACTCTAATATGGAAGTGGAGTTGATGGAGAGCATTAAGGAATCGGATGAATATTTAGCGTCTAGCATCTCTGATCTAATGTTTGTTTTCGATAATCTACTTGATGTTGAAGATATGGGTATTCAAGCTATTTTGCGTGAAGTGTCAACGGATGTGTTAGTGATTGCACTAAAAGGCGCAGATGTAGCCTTGCAAGAAAAAATCTTTAGAAATATGTCTAAGCGTGCTGCCGAATTGCTTAAAGATGACCTTGAAGCGAAAGGTCCTGTGCGGGTTAGTGATGTTGAAGGTGCACAGAAAGAGGTGCTTACCATTGCACGCAGACTTGCCGATGATGGTGAAATTATCCTTGGCGGTGGTGGTGAGGCGATGGTGTAATTGATATATGTCTAACGAAACTAAGGCGTATAAACGTATTAGGGCTGAAGATGTGCGTGATGCCCAAAGCTGGACTTTACCTCAAATGGGAAAGTCTTCTACGACCGCTACTGCGCTTCAGCATAAAACGATTGCCGAAGTTACTGTTGTTGATGAAGTTATTGCTGCAGAAAAGATTACTGTCGCTGAACTTGAAGCTATTCGAGAAACCGCACGTATTGAAGGTCTTGCAGCGGGTTTGGAGGAAGGGCGTAGTCAAGGTCAAGAGGAAGGGCA
Organism: Neptuniibacter sp. 2_MG-2023; assembly: GCF_030547495.1. Lineage (NCBI taxonomy): Bacteria > Pseudomonadati > Pseudomonadota > Gammaproteobacteria > Oceanospirillales > Oceanospirillaceae > Neptuniibacter > Neptuniibacter sp. 2_MG-2023. Next base: position 122,649 of record NZ_JAUOQC010000009.1, read on the forward strand.
TGCTGCAGGTTTAGTTGCGGGACGAGAAATTGGTTACAAAGAGGGTTTTCAGCAGGGTGAGTCAGAGGTCGAAAGGCTTCAAACAATGCTTAAAGATCTGTTGTCTGAATTACAAACCCCACTGGACGAATCGACCGCAGCTATCGAAGAAGAGTTAGTGAAACTTGTTGTTTTATTGGCTGAAAAAACAGTAGGTGCTGAGCTGTTAACAAGAAAGGATTTGCTTCTATCTTCTATTCGAGAAGGCTTACAGCAGTTGCCTGAACCCATAACGACAGTGCTTCTCAAAGTAAGTGCAGACGATTCTGAGTTTATTGAGGAATCACTACTTCTACCAGGGGCATCTCTTGTGGTTGAGGTTTCTCCTGATATTGCAGCTGGTGGCTTTCGTCTTGAAACTGAAAGTACTTTGATTCAAGATGAGGTTGAAGCGCGTTTTTCCGAAGTTGTAGAGCAATTCTATAACAATCTAAAACATGAAGCCGCTGGCGATCATGAGTAAGCTCCTAGAAAAACTATCCCGTTATTCTCAATACCGAATAGATCCTCCTTGCCCGCGTGTAGAGGGTCGCATCACGCGTATGATCGGCTTGACGATTGAGGCTGTCGGTATTAAGTGTGCTGTGGGGGCATGCTGTTTTATTGAGTTATCCAAAACAAATAAAGTTGAGGCTGAGGTGGTGGGATTTTCTGGAGACCGCATCTATTTAATGCCTTTATATCCAATCGATGGATTACAGTCTGGAACACGAGTTATAGCCTCTTCTGAGTCCGGAAAAGTCCCTGTCGGAATGAACCTTCTTGGTCGAATTTTAAACGGTGTTGGTAAGCCTATAGACGGTAAAGGGCCTTTGCAGCCTGAAGCTGAAACGGATTTGGCTGGAGAGATTATTAATCCTCTTATGCGAGAGCCAATAAAACAGCCTCTTGATGTAGGTATCCGCACAATTAATGGTTTGTTGACGGTCGGGCGTGGTCAACGAATGGGTCTATTTGCTGGTAGTGGTGTCGGTAAATCAGTATTGCTGGGGATGATGACGCGCTTTACTGAAGCGGAAATTATTGTTGTAGGTCTGATCGGCGAGCGAGGACGGGAGGTTAAAGAGTTTATTGAGCATAGTTTAGGTGAGGAGGGGTTAAAGCGTTCGGTTGTGGTGGCTTCACCTGCAGATGATTCGCCTCTTATGAGGCTTCGGGCTTCACAATTATCGACACGTATAGCCGAGTATTTTCGCGATCAAGGGAAAAATGTACTTTTGCTAATGGATTCTCTAACCCGTTATGCTCAAGCTCAACGTGAAATAGCGCTGGCCGTTGGTGAGCCACCTGCAACTAAAGGGTACCCGCCCTCTGTTTTTGCTAAAATTCCTAAACTGGTTGAGCGAGCAGGTAATGGTGAAGAGGGTAGTGGTTCTATTACTGCGTTTTATACGGTATTGACTGAAGGGGATGATCAGCAAGATCCTGTAGCTGATTCGGCACGTGCGATTTTGGATGGGCATATTGTTCTATCGCGTCGTTTGGCTGAACAAGGACATTATCCTGCAATCGATATTGAGGCCTCAATTAGTCGTGCGATGCCGCAGATTGTTGAAGCGGATCATCTAAAAATGGCAATGCGGTTTAAGCAGCTATACTCTAAGTATCATCAAAATGAAGACCTTATTAATGTAGGGGCTTATGTTAAGGGAAGTGATCCTGATACTGATTTTGTGATAGAAAATTTACCTTCAATTAGCGCTTATCTGTGTCAGGGTATGAATGAATCCTTCGCGCTAAAAGAATCTATGCAGCAGATGTTTATGGTTATCTCTACACCTCCACAAGCGGAGTTAAACCAGCAAATACGTCGCCCAGCAAATAATGGCTTGCAGAAATGAGTAAACGTTCAAAGCGATTACAGTTGGTTCTTGATCTTGCCGAGAGAAAAAAGAAACAGGCGGATCAGTTTCTTGCGGCTAGTCGTCAGCGAGTTGAACAAGATAAGAAAACTATGGGGCAGTTGGATCAATATTTAGCTGAATACCATCAAAATTATCTAGGGGTCAATGCGGAAGGCTGTACCGGTGCACAATTGCATGCACAGCAAGCTTTTATGCAGAAGATACAAGATGCCAAAGATACTCAGAGCAATGCCATGGCTCAGAACTTAAAAGAACTTGAGGCAGTTGAACAGCATTGGAAAACTTCATACGCACGTATGAAGGGTATGCAAAAACTGACGGATAAGGCGCTCGAAACTGAAATGCAAGCAGAGGAAAAGGCTTTGCAAAAGCAGATAGATGAGCGTGCTCAAGTAATGAAAAACTCCTTCCTGTAATCTTGGCCCTTTTTTTGCTTTTGTTGTACTAGGCAAATTCATAGGAGCCTAGAATGAGCGAGCAAATATCAATGCCTGCAGGTAGTGGGCTATTAACTTTAAATCTATCAGTATCGTCATCAAGTGGCTCTTCGCTAGCTCCTGGTGGTGCTTTGTTTAGTGGTTTTGGCTCAGTGCTGAGTCAATTGCCTGAACAAGGAGCTGGGCTTGCCAGCGGCGCTTTTTTGCCGCAATCGGGTGCTAGTTTGCCGCAAGTCAGCGATGATGGCTTGCTTCCGGACATTACCATGGAGCAGAAAATGCTCTATATCGCACAGATGTTAGAGCAACAGTATGGAGAGGGTGCTGAGCTTCCTCCAGAGATTACAGCAGAGCTTGCTCAAGCTTTGAAAGAATTCGCAGAGCAGCGCACGACATTATCAAACGAAGGTGAGGTGGCAGAGGTTGAGTCATCTGATGTAGAGATAGGGGATGATTTAGCGGTTGCTGGTGTTGTTGGTCCTCCTATACTTTTATCTGATCTTGAAGAGAGTATGAGTAATGGCGCTCTGTATGATGCGCTTAAAGCTAAATTTAATGAATTCTCTTCAGGCACCGCTGCGTTATCTGATGATGCAGAAATTTCTGATGACGCTGTTCGGCAAAATGGGCGAATTGCTGGCTTGGTCGATAATGTTGTTAATGCCGATGGATTGAAAGATTTATCTGAGATTGTGAATCAACGTTCTGCTGATCAGCTTGCGCTTATTAATGCCAATAGAGATGAGCGTGCTGCATTGTTTCAAGCGCAGGTCGCGGCGGATGATTCTTCTTCCGATATGGCCGCTGCTGCTCAATTACGCGCTTCAGATGAAATGAATAAAGCGGCTGCTTCTTCTGTAGTTGCACAGAATTTAGCTCTTAAATCGAATAATGAAAGAGCATCCGGTACTGTGCTGCCTCAGCCTGTTGACGATGAAGTCGATAGTACACTTGATCCTAGTTTAAAAAGAGATAACTCTGCTGTAGGTCGTGTTTCTGAGCGAGCTGATCTGTTGAGTGCTAGCTATCAAAAAGAGATGGCCGCTGATTTAGCGGCAAAAGCAGAGGTGGCTGCAAAACCTATATCTGGAAAAGAGCTTCCTGAAAAATTTGAGTCTGCGTTGGAGCTGTCAAAGCAGCTGTTGCAGAAAGTTACGTCTAACGAGAAAGTGTCTGATAGTAGCTTTAATCAGCGTATGGAAACGCTTGTATTGGCTCAAACTCAGCAGGCGTCAGGTGTTAATCAGCCGACACAGGCTCAAAAGGTGGTTTCTGATGCTCAAAACCTTATGATGCCGCAGCAAGTTCAGATCAATACACCCGCATGGAAAAATGCATTGGGTGAGCGCGCCATCATGGTTTCGACACAGAATTTAAATGTAGCTAATATTCAGTTAGATCCTCCAGAACTTGGCGCTTTGAGTATCAAAGTGCATATAAATCAAGACCAAGTCAGTCTTAGTTTTACCTCGCCTCATGCGCATGTTCGTGATGCTGTGGAACAGAGCTTGCCAAGACTCCGTGAGATGTTTGCTGAGCAAGGTTTATCTTTGCAGGATTCATCTGTGGCCGATCAATCTGCGGATCAGCAACGTAGAGAACAGTTTGCTGAGCAGGGTGAAAAAGGTGCTTCAGGAAGCTCATATATGGAATCAGGGGAAGCGGGTGGTGAAGAGTCACTTTCTCAAGTGGAGTCTAAACCGATGTCGTTGGTTGATTACTATGCTTAGATCGCTTTTGTTGATGATTATTAAATAGATAGGTGACCTGTAAATTATCGTAGAATATTTTTGAAATCAGGTTGTTAGTTTGTTGTTTCTTATTTGATAGGTGTATTTGGTGATTAATATACCTACTTATTTTCTTTTTCTTATAATGGCGCTTCGGCTTCTTGTTCGATGTTTACTATAAAAACAGTAGTTTTTGTGGTTCTTGATCTTCAGCCTTAAAATCAGTGTGTTATATTAGGCTTAATTCTATTTTTACCATGCGGCTATCGTAAAGCACTTGCCGTGATGTTGCTGAGGATCTATACATGGCTGAAGAGCAGGGACCGAGTACAGAAGAGGGCGATCCAAAAAAATCGTCTAAGTTAAAATTAATTATTATCGTTGTACTTGCGCTCATTATTGGTGGCGGTGGAGCTACTGCAGCATTTCTTTTTCTAGGTGGAGATGATTCGACTGAAGAGGCTGCGTCAGCGGAGCCGGTTAAGGCTGAAGCTATTTATACTAAGGTGAGAACTATGGGGGGTAAGCCGATGTTTGTCGTTACTCTCCAGTCAGACGATCAGCGTTCGCATTATATGCAGCTTTATGTAGAGGCGAAAACTCGCGATCAAAAAGTTGCTGATGCGTTGACCCTTCATATGCCATTGATTGTTTCTAGACTAAATAACTTATTTAGTGCGCAAGATTTTCGAGTTTTACAGTCATTGGAAGGTAAACGAGCTTTGCAAAATGATGCCACTGAATTAGTGTGTGAGATTATGCAAGACAAAATAGGTAAACCCGGTGTTGAAGCTATTCTCTTTACTAATATGGTTATGCAGTAATGCGATTGTATTTGGTTGAGGAACCTTGCTAGATGTCAGTCAAAGACCTGCTTTCACAAGATGAAATCGACGCTCTTTTACATGGGGTGGACGATGGTGATGTTGAAACTTCTGAAGATATTGAGGTTGAGGACGGAGAAGTTCGTCCTTATGATCTAGCCAGTCATGAACGTATTGTTCGTGGCAGAATGCCTACACTTGAAATGGTTAACGAGCGTTTTGCGCGTTACACCCGATTAAGTCTTTTTAACCTGTTGCGCCGTGCTGCTGATGTTACTGTTGGTGGTGTGCAGGTTATGAAATATGGCGATTATATTCATACGCTATATGTTCCTACCAGTATGAACCTTGTACGGGTTTCCCCTCTTCGTGGCACCGCGCTCTTTATTATGGATGCTAAGCTGGTTTTTAAGCTGGTGGATAACTTTTTTGGTGGAGATGGGCGTCACGCAAAAATAGAGGGGCGAGAGTTTACACCTACAGAAACCCGCCTTATTCATAAAGCATTGGAACAGTTCTTTTTGGATCTAGAGGAGGCATGGCGTCCAGTTAAAGAGCTAAGTTTTGAGCATTTAGGCCATGAGATGAATCCAGCAATGGCTAATGTTATCAACCCCACTGAGGTGGTGGTTGTCAGTACTTTTCAGGTCGATCTTGAAGGCGGGTCAGGTGAGTTTCATGTGGCAATGCCTTATTCCATGCTTGAGCCGATCAGGGATCTGCTCGTATCTGGATTCCAGAATAACGAAGATGAAAAAGATGAGCGCTGGCAAATCGCGTTACAGAGAGATATTTTGATGGCGCAGCTTCCACTAGATATGGTGGTGGCGCAGCAGGATATGACATTGCGTGATGTGTTGGAGTTAGAGGCGGGTGATGTAATACCTATAGAGTTGCCATCTACGTTTGAGTTAAAGGCTAACAAGGTGCCCGTATATCGTTGTACTATGGGAGTTGCTCGGGGTAACTTGGCTGTAAAAATTGTTGATCAGATAGTACGCCCTAAATAAACGGCAGATAAGATTATTAGAGAGCAAAATAGATGAGTGATGAAACTGAAGATCAGCAAGCACTAGCTGATGAATGGGCTGCAGCAATGGAAGAGCAGGTCACTGATGAGGGTGGCGGCGCGGTTGATCCTGATGAGTTGTTAGCTGCAACGGGTGCTGTTGGAACATCGGTTGAGCTTGATGAATTACAGGATGAAGGGACACCAGTATCTGATCCAAAATTAGATGTCATCCTTGATATTCCTGTGACTTTGTCAATGGAAGTAGGTCAGACAGATATACCTATTAGTAATTTATTGCAGCTAAATCAGGGCTCTGTTATCGAGCTTGACCGAGTTGCTGGTGAGCCATTAGATGTGATGGTCAACGGGACTTTAATTGCACATGGTGAGGTTGTTGTAGTGAATGATCGCTATGGTATCAGGCTTACGGATGTTATTAGTCCACAAGAACGTATTAAGCGGCTGAAATAGCGGGATATGCGTCCAATACTTTTCTTAGCGTTCCTGATGCTATCGAACTCGGTTTTTGCAGGGGCGACAGCATCCTCAGCAAATACTTCTATGCCGAGTTCTATACCTCCAGCGTTTAAAGAGCCTTTCTCTGGGGAGGCTTTGATCCAGCTTGTAGTAGGCTTGTGCGTTGTCGTTGCAATCATATTTATATTGTCTTGGGTATTAAAACGTTTCTCTGGCATATCTTCTATGACAAAAAATATGCGTGTCGTCGGCGTCTTGCCGTTGAGTGCGCGTGAGAAAGCAGTTCTAGTTAAGGTTGGTCAGCAACATCTACTGCTAGGTGTTGCGCCTGGGCGAGTGTCCCGTCTACATGCTTTTGAGCCAGGTGAGATTGAGGAAGCGAATGATAAGAAAGCAGACAGCTTTTCTAATCGGTTAGCTGAGGTTGTGAAACAGCGTCGAGCTTCTGAAGAGAAGAGCGGAGATAGAGATGAATAAGCTGTTTTCAGTTCTTCTCTTTGTTGCTTTAGGGGCGACTGCATTTACAGTGGAAGCTGCGGATGTTGGTATACCCGCACTCACATTGACGACGGGTGAAAACGGCGAAACAAACTACAGCGTAACGCTGCAAGTGCTTGCGTTGATGACTATGCTGACGTTCTTGCCAGCTATGCTCATCATGATGACTTCATTTGCACGAATCATCATTGTTTTTTCCATCTTGCGTCAAGCGTTAGGGTTGCAACAAACGCCATCGAACCAGATTATGGTAGGTATGGCTATGTTTCTCACGCTTTTTATTATGACGCCCGTTTTGGATAAAGTGTATGTGGAAGCTGTGCAGCCTTATGCAAATGAAGAGCTGCCAATGTTAGAAGCGTTTCAGAAAGCGAGTGTTCCTTTTCGTGACTTTATGATGCTGCAAACACGAGAAAGTGATCTGGGTCTTTTTATGAAGATATCAGCAACTCCTGAGGTTGCTAGTGCGGACGAGATTCCATTTACTGTTCTGGTGCCTGCGTTTGTTACGAGCGAATTGAAAACGGCTTTTCAGATAGGGTTTATGTTGTTTATTCCTTTTCTGGTTATAGATCTTGTAGTGGCGAGTGTCTTAATGGCGATGGGTATGATGATGTTGTCGCCTGTCATTATTTCCCTTCCTTTCAAGATAATGTTATTTGTTCTTATAGATGGTTGGGCGCTGGTGATTGGTACTTTGGCGGCGAGTTTTGGAATTTAAAAGTGTAGAATCGGGACGTCGTCTATGACTCCAGAGGTTGTACTTAGTATATTTGGTGAGGCTTTTTGGCTAATTGTTCTTTTAGTCTCGGTGATTATTGTGCCGAGTTTGATTATTGGTTTAATTGTTTCAACCTTTCAGGCTGCCACACAGATTAACGAGCAGACCTTGAGCTTTCTTCCTCGTTTATTGATGACGATCCTTGTCATTATGTGGGCGGGGCCTTGGATCCTGAATACCTTGATGGAGCACTTTTCAGGATTGATCAAAAATATTCCTTATCTTATAGGTTAGCCCTTTGTTCGAGCTCAGTGTTCTACAGGTTGAACAATGGATCTCGGCTTTCTTTATGCCTTTTTTCCGTATAGCGTCATTTTTTATGGCTGTGCCTTTGCTGGGTAGTCAGTTAATTAATGCTCGTGTTCGGTTAATGCTTGCTCTGGCTGTCTCTATTGTTGTTGCACCTTTATTGCCTGATATGCCCCCTCTTGATAGCTTGAGTGTGAATACCTACCTTGTTATTGGTCAGCAGATTTTAGTTGGTGCAATGCTGGGATTTCTGTTTCAGGTTTTTTATCAGGTTTTTGTGCTAGGTGGGCAGATTATCGCTATGCAGATGGGTTTAGGTTTCGCATCTATGACGGACCCTACTAACGGTATTTCTGTGGTTATGTTGGGGCAGTTCTACCTGACATTGATTATGATGATATTTATCTCGCTCAATGGTCATTTAGTGATGATTGAGATTATTGTGCGAAGTTTTGATGTAGTGCCTGTCAGTCTTTCTGCGTTAGATCGTGAAAGTTACTGGAAAGTGGCGATGGCGGGTAGTTGGATGTTTTCTGCTGCAATGCTTATGGCGCTTCCAGCTGTTACTGCATTGTTAGTGGTTAATATGGCGTTCGGTATTATGTCTAGGGCCGCTCCCCAGCTTAATATCCTAGCGGTTGGTTTCCCTTTTACTATGGTGCTTGGATTGTTTATCAATTGGGTTAACTTGGGAGGGTTTCTCGATCAATATATGCGAATCTCTAGTTTTGTATTAGATTATATTGAGCATTTGTTTCTATAGGGGGGTCTTATGGCAGAAGATTCAGGTCAAGAGAAAACCGAAGACCCCACCCCCAAGCGAATACGTGAAGCCCGGGAAAAAGGCGATGTTCCGCGATCTAAGGAGCTCGCAACAACCTTGGTCTTGATGGCTGCTGTTTTCTCAGTCATTATTTTTGGCTCCCAGCTTGCTGAGCATATGCTTGGCATGATGGAGAGTAATTTTGTGCTTGATAGACAAGCTATTTTTGATCCGAATAAAATGCTTGCGCACTTTGATCTGTCGGTGTGGGATGCATTGCTGGGTTTGGCAGGTGTTTTTTTCTCTCTTCTTGTTGCCTCTATTGTTGGTCCTATCGCTTTAGGTGGATGGAATTTTAGCGCTGATTCTATTGCGCCTAAAGGTAGTCGCATTGACCCGTTGGCGGGTATTAAGCGAATGTTTTCCCTGAAGTCTTTAGTCGAGTTATTTAAAGCTATAGCAAAATTCTCTTTGGTGGGTGGGTTTGCCATTCTTATTCTTTGGAATATAAGGGGGGATCTTTTGGCTCTAGCTACGTTCGAGCCTAGGCCTGCAATAGACTCTGCGTTAGAGATTATTATCTGGGTGTTTATGGCATTGAGCGCGGTGTTGATATTGGTTGCAATGGTTGATGTACCTTATCAGCTCTATGAATACACCGAGAAAATGAAAATGACCTTGCAAGAGGTTAAAGATGAATTGAAAAATACTGAGGGGAAACCTGAAGTTAAGGGGCGTATCCGTCAGTTGCAGAGAGAGATTGCGCAGAGGCAGATGATGAGCGCAGTTCCAGAAGCCGATGTAGTGATCACTAACCCTACTCATTATGCGGTTGCATTGAAGTATGAGGGAGATGATAGGGCGGCGCCGATCATGGTTGCTAAAGGGGTGGATTTTGTTGCGCTGAAAATTAGAGAGGTGGCTGAGGCAAATGATGTACCTATACTATCTGCTCCGCCCTTAGCGCGTGCTATCTATAACTCTACTGAAATTAATGATGAAATCCCTTCAGGGTTGTATATGGCTGTGGCTCAAGTGTTGGCTTATGTGTTTCAGCTTAAGCGTTTTAAAAGTCGAGAAGCTGAACGGCCTACAGAGGTCAAGGTGGATGAATTACCTATTCCTGATGAGTTTAAAGACGATCTATAAATGGCTCGAAAATTGCATTTTCTTGCCATTGTGTAATTATTCGTCAAAAAAACAGCGTATTTTTTGTTTGTCTGTGTAAGTATGTGCTGAATTGGTCGAATGATACTTTTAAATAATGTTTTTTTGACGGTTTGGGGTTTGGGTGGATAAAGCGGTAATTCTCGATAATGTTCGCGGATTAAGTAAAGGCAATATAGGTGTGCCTTTGCTGCTGCTTGTTATCTTGGCGATGGTGACATTGCCTGTTCCGCCTTTTTTATTAGATGTGTTGTTCACGTTTAATATTGCTCTTTCTATTGTTGTTCTTTTGGTTTGTGTCTATTCAGACCGCCCTCTCGATTTTGCTATTTTTCCGACCATTATTCTGATTGCAACATTGATGCGCCTCTCCTTGAACGTAGCCTCAACCCGTGTGGTTCTCTTGGCTGGCCATGAGGGTGGTGATGCTGCCGGTAAGGTGATTGAAGCCTTTGGTGAGGTGGTTGTCGGCGGTAACTATGTAGTTGGTTTTGTTGTCTTCCTTATTCTGATCATTATCAACTTTGTTGTGGTGACTAAAGGTGCCGGACGTATATCAGAGGTAAGTGCTCGATTTACGTTGGATGCAATGCCCGGCAAACAGATGGCCATAGATGCGGACCTTAATGCTGGCCTTATTGGGCAAGAAGAGGCGCGAGCTCGCCGTCAAGATGTGACTCAAGAAGCTGATTTTTATGGTTCTATGGATGGTGCTTCAAAATTTGTTCGTGGCGATGCTGTAGCGGGTATTTTGATTTTGGTCATCAACTTGCTGGGCGGTTTGGGCATCGGCATGCTGCAGCATGATTTAGACTTTGAAACCGCTATGCGTTTCTATTCCCTATTAACCATCGGTGATGGGTTGGTTGCGCAGATACCGTCGTTATTACTATCTACCGCCGCGGCGATCATGGTTACCCGTCAAAATGTATCCCATGATATGGGGAAGCAAGTTATTTCCCAAATGTTTGCTTCGCCAAAGGCGTTGGCTGTCTCTGCTGGAATTATGACTATTATGGGGATTATTCCAGGTATGCCTCATGTGGCTTTCCTATCATTAGCAGCGGCTTCTGGAGGGGGTGCATGGTGGATTATTCAGAAAGAGAAACAGAAGGTATCTGATGAAGCTGTGTTGGCGAAAGAGCAGGCCGAATTGCCAAAAGAAGACGATTCTGAGAAGAAAGATCTAGACTGGGATGATGTGATGCCGGTTGATATGATCGGTCTTGAAGTGGGTTACCGTTTGATTCCTATGGTCGACAAAATGCAGGGTGGGCAGCTGCTGAGTCGTATTAAGGGGGTGCGTAAAAAGCTATCTCAAGACTTAGGTTTTTTGGTTCCCTCTGTTCATATTCGCGATAACCTTGACCTTTTACCGGGTGCGTATCGTATTACCTTAATGGGTGTTGTAGTGGGTGAGTCTGAAGTTTATCCAGATAGAGAGCTTGCGATAAACCCAGGTCAGGTCTTTGGTAAGTTGCAGGGTGTTGAAGTTAAAGATCCTGCTTTTGGGCTTGATGCGATCTGGATTGAGCAGTCTCAAAAAGAACAGGCTCAGTCTCTAGGTTATACGGTTGTCGATGCGTCTACAGTGGTTGCTACGCATTTGAATCAATTGCTTCAAGTGCATGCGCATGAGTTGTTAGGCCATGAAGAAGTGCAGCAGCTTCTTGATATGTTGACCAAAACTTCCCCTAAGCTGGTGGAAGAGCTGGTTCCGGGCAAGCTCTCTTTCAGTGTGCTATTGAAGGTATTGCAGAACTTGTTAATGGAACAGGTGCCTTTAAAAGATTTTCGAACGATTGCGGAATCACTGGCTGATGCCGTGAGTCGAACTCAAGATCCACTAGGATTAACAGCGGCTGTCCGAATTTCGTTAGCGCGTTTAATTGTTCAGAATATTAATGGTTCAGAGCCTGAATTACCTGTTATTACCTTGGCTCCACAGTTGGAGCAGTTGTTATTGAATTCTGTGCAGCAAGGGCAAGATAATGGTTTAGTTTTGGAGCCGGGTATGGCTGAGCGATTACAATCGTCTTTATCTGAAACGGCTACACAGCAAGAGATGATGGGGCGTCCTTCAGTGCTTTTGGTTGCAGCGCCTGTTAGGCCGTTAATGTCTAAGTTTGTTCGTTATGGTGAGCATCAGATCCATGTGCTCTCCTATCAGGAAATTCCTGAAAATAAAAAGGTCACTATCGTTGCGACGGTGGGAGGTGAAGTTAATGGTTAAGTATATTTTAGCTGAGCCTTATTTGGCCGATAAGGAATTGATATGAAAGTGAAACGTTACTTCGCACCAGATATGCGACAGGCCATGCGTAGGGTTCGGGATGAAATCGGTCCTGATGCCGTCATTGTATCGAACCATCGCGTTGCGGGTGGTGTTGAGGTTGTTGCTGCCCATGAAAACGATTATGAAGCGGCACAGCAAGAGTTTTCTCGTAAGAAGAAAATAGAGCAGAAGCGCCAAAGCCAAATTGACGTCTTAACTCATGGTCAAAAAGGGGATCTTGCAAGTGAATTGCAAAAGGCCCGAATGCAGATCGCTGAAGCTGAGATGGGGGGTGGTCAAAATTATGACACATCTGGCAAAGTTAATCGGCAGCTTGATAATGATGATGATGAGTTGCGCGCAATCTTAGCGTCACTTAAAGAGAGGCAGAAGCAGAAAGCGGATGCAGCTCACCGAAATTTCATGACGGGTTCGGTGCTTGATGACGCCGATCTTGGTCTCGATCTGCGTGAAGAGCTATCAATCTCTCAGCCTGAAGAGGAGATGGGAAGTAGCTTAATTAGATCAATGCAGAATGAAATTGAACAGCTCAAAAATCTATTAAGTCAGCAGGCTTTATCGGCAACAAATGTTAATTCTAGTTTTTCCAAGCCCCCATTGCAGCGAAAGTTGGAGATGTTGGGCGTCAGTGAAAAATTATCAGCCCATCTTTTAGGTTCAATGGAAGTGGGGCTGCCGCCTAATAAAGCATGGAAAAATGCTTTGTCTCGCTTATCGGATTCTATTCCTGTGCTTGGTGAAGATTTTATTGAGCGTGGTGGTATGGTTGCATTTGTAGGACCTACAGGTGTAGGTAAAACAACCACTATAGGTAAGCTGGCGGCGCGTTATGTATTGAAGTATGGCAGTTCAAGCTTAGCCTTAGTGACAACTGATACATTCCGTATAGCAGCCCATGAACAGTTGCGGACATTTGGGCGTATCTTAGATGTCCCTGTCAGGGTTGTTGATGCAGCGAATAGCTTAGATGATGTTCTGCACTCTCTGAAAAATAAACGTCTCGTACTTATTGATACGGCGGGGCTGAATGCGCAAGAGCCGCATAGCGAGGCGCAGTTGGAGATGCTTGAAAGTGTAACTTTGCGTCTAAAAAAACTATTAGTCGTTTCTTGTAGTAGTCAGCGCCGAGTCGTCGAACAAGCTTTTAATGTTTATAAAAGTCTTGGGTTGAATGGTTGTGTCTTAAGCAAAATGGATGAGTCAGGTAGTTTGGGTGAGGCGATCTCGCTAATTGTGGAAAAACGCCTGCCTGTGACTTATGTCACTGATGGGCAACGCATACCTGATGATATCGATATTGCCCAAAAACATGAGCTTGTAAGTCGAGCTGTGATTACGGCGCAAAGAGCAATTGAAGCTGAAAAAAATGCGGTCGCGTTAGACTCAGCGTATAAAATGGGTTAGTGGTGAAATAATGATTGATCAACATAGGCCCGTTAAAGTAATTGCTGTGACTGGCGGGAAGGGAGGCGTTGGTAAAACAAACGTTTCTGTTAACTTGGCGATGGCATTAAGTGATTTAGGGCACCGTACTGTTTTAATGGACGCTGATTTAGGATTGGCGAATGTTGATGTGTTGCTTGGTTTGCGCCCGAAAAAAAATATTGCAGATGTTTTAAGTGGTGAGTGTGGGCTAAAAGAGGTCATGCTGGATGTCTGTGAAAATTTAAAAATTGTACCTGCTTGTTCTGGTACGCAGGAGATGACAGCGCTCTCTCCTCATGAACATGCAGAGTTAATCCATGCTTTTAATGAGGTTTCTGATGATATTGATGCGTTAATCATTGACACCGCGGCAGGTATTTCGGATTCTGTGGTTAGTTTTGTTAAAGCCGCTCAGGAAGTGCTGGTTGTTGTATGTGATGAACCTACGTCAATTACAGATGCCTATGCTTTAATTAAACTGTTAAATCGTGATTATAAAATGACGCGCTTTCGTGTCCTTGCCAATATGGTAAGAACGGACAATGAAGGTAGAAATATGTTTGGTAAGTTATTAACAGTTACTGATCGGTTTCTTGATGTCACGCTTCAATATGTGGGTTCAATCCCTTATGATGAAAATGTTCGTAAAGCGGTGCAACGCCAAGTCGCTGTTTTAAAAGCTTTTCCAAAGAGCAAAGTATCCTTGGCATATCGTCAATTAGCGAATAAAGTAAATGGGTGGCCAGTTCAGACTGTGCCCCGAGGTCATTTAGAGTTTTTTGTTGAGCGGCTTGTACAAGGAGCTCGCCCATCGGATTGATAAAGAGGCAGTATGTACAACCAGCTGCAATTACAATCGAGTGATGAGTTAATTCAGCAGTATGCGCCGCTAGTTAAACGTATCGCCCATCACTTACTGGCTCGATTGCCAGCCACAGTGTTGCTCGATGACTTAATTCAAGCGGGTATGATTGGCCTGCTTGAGGCGGCCAAACGATACGATGCTGCAAAAGGTGCTAGCTTTGAAACTTATGCAGGGATTCGCATTCGTGGCTCTATTATTGATGAGGTGCGCCGTGGAGATTGGACTCCGCGGTCAGTACACCGAAATAGTCGGCGAGTGACTGAGGCAATTCAGCAGATAGAATCACGGACAGGTCGAGATGCGAGTGATGCTTCAGTAGCAAAGGAACTGGGGATCTCTGTGGATGAATACCACAATCTGTTAAAAGATACCCTTGATAGCCGTTTATTTAGCTTTGAAGAGATGATTAATCCTCAGCATGAAGGGCCAGGTGAATCATTTGCCAATGATGACCCTGGGCCAAATCAGCATTTCGAGCGAGAATCATTTTTAAAAGCACTAAGTGGCGCTATAAATAATTTGCCGGAACGGGAAAAATTAGTATTAGCGCTCTATTATGATGAAGAGCTTAATTTAAAAGAGATTGGTCAAATTTTAGGGGTTAGTGAATCTAGGGTAAGCCAGATTCATAGTCAGGCAGCACTAAGATTGCGGTCGCGATTAAGCGAATGGCAATAATAGGTTGCTAAGACTCAACGTAATTGCGGTAATTTAGTGTAGACTCAATGGGTTGCGCAGAGTTAATTGGAGGCTGGTCTTGAATAAAGACATGAAGATTCTTGTAGTGGATGATTTCTCCACAATGAGACGAATTATAAAAAACTTATTACGTGACTTGGGCATGACAAATGTTCTTGAAGCGGATGATGGGCAGACTGCTTTGCCAATTCTGAAGCAAGGCGGTATTGATTTCTTAGTGACTGACTGGAATATGCCAGGCATGACTGGGATTGATCTCTTGAAAGAGGTTCGTTCTGATCCTAATTTGGCCGCAATGCCAGTATTAATGGTTACTGCTGAAGCTAAAAAAGAGCAAATCATTGCTGCCGCTCAGGCTGGGGTGAATGGTTATGTCGTTAAACCGTTCACTGCTGCGGTACTTAAGGCAAAGATTGACAAAATCTTTGAGCGCCTGAGTTAAATAATAAAAGGTCAGTTTTAAATGATTTCAGAAACAGGCAATGGCTTAAGTCACTTTGAAATGGAATTGCAGTTGAAGGCGCAGGAACTTGTTTCTGTTCTCAACGAAGGTAAATTACCTGATGCGATGGAGATTATTCGCGAACTTCATGAGTTTCGTCACCAGACGTTTTTTAGTGAAGTAGGGCATCTTACGAGAGGGCTGCATGAGGCCATTAAATCGTTCTCAAGTGAGTTAGGACGAAGCCTCAATATTGATGGAACTCCTCAAGCTGAGACTGATGCTGCTGAACGTTTAAACTATGTCATTGAAGTAACCGAAAAAAATGCTCACGAGACAATGGATCGTGTTGATAAAGCTTTAGTACTGGTTGATAAATTAGATAAACAGAGTGAACGGTTTAAAGATTTACTGCTTTTGGTTGGTCAGTTAGAAAAAGAACATGATTCGCTTAAGGGTGTTTATGACCGAACATGTGCGGTAAAGGAAGAGTCAGAACAAACCATTAGTACCTTGCGTGAAGAACTAACAGATATTGTTGTATCTCAGAGCTATCAAGATATTACCGGCCAACTAATTCGCCGAGTCATTAATCTCGTTACAAATGTTGAAGACCATCTCGTCGCGTTGATGGGAATGGCTGCTCAAGTTGAAAGAATATCGGGCGTTGATATGTCCATAGAGTCTGACGATAAGCAGACTAATAATAAGAATCCTATTCAGGCTGAAGGGCCGCAAATCAGGAAAGAACATGCTGATGTTGTCAGTGACCAAGATGAAGTCGATGATTTGTTATCCAGTCTGGGTTTTTAAGAGGAGCGCCATATGAGTTTGGAAGTGGATCAGGAAATTCTTGAAGACTTTCTTGTCGAAGCAGGAGAAATCCTTGAGCAGTTATCCGAACAGTTAGTCGACCTGGAACAGCGTCCAGACGATAGTGATCTGCTCAATGCAATTTTTCGAGGATTCCATACAGTAAAAGGTGGCGCAGGCTTTTTGCAATTAGAGCCTATGGTCGATTGTTGCCATAACGCAGAAAACCTATTTGATATGCTGCGCAATGGTGACATTAAAGTCACTTCTGAACTTATGGATGTTGTGCTCCAAGCTTTAGATAGTGTCAATGTTATGTTTGAAGCTGTGCGTAATGGCGAGGTACTCGAACAAGCTAATCCACAACTGATCCAAGCTTTAGTAGCGTTTACTAAGGGTGAAGCCCCAAAACCTGTTGCTGCTGAAACTGTCCCAGCCCCAGCCCCAGCCCCAGCCCCAGTTCCGGCATCGAGTGCGCCTAATTCACAGGATCCAACAATTGATGAATTTGATATGCTGTTGGATGATCTTGGTGACTTGCCTGAGGTCGCTCCGGAGGTTAATGAAGCGCCTGTAGATGATGGCCTTATTACCGATGATGAATTTGATGCCTTGTTGGATGAATTACATGGTCCAGGTAAAGGGCCGGATGCAGCGGTAGCAACTAAAGAGCCACCTGCTGTTGATGATTCTGCCGATCCTGAGCTAATTACAGACGATGAATTTGAAGCTTTATTAGATGAGCTACAAGCACAAGGTAAAGGTGCTTTTGTGGAAGCGCCTGCTGTTGAAGCAGTACATGAACCCGCTCCCGCTCCTACTCCAGCGCCGGCCGCTGTTGTAGCGCCAGCCCCTGTTGCTGCTGTAGCGCCTACTCCAACGCCAGTGGCTGAAAAGAAAGAAAGCGCCGTTTCCGCCGTTGTTAAAGCGGCTCACCAACAAGCCAAACCTCAGCCAGAAAGTAATGTGCGTGTAGATACGCGCTTACTTGATAAAATTATGAACATGGTAGGTGAGCTGGTACTTGTCAGGAATCGACTGGTCCGTTTAGGGGTTACCCGCGAAGATGAAGAGATGGCAAAAGCACTCGGCACTTTAGATATGGTAACCGCTGATCTGCAAATGTCGGTGATGAAAACGCGAATGCAGCCGGTGAAAAAAGTATTTGGCCGTTTTCCGCGTTTAATTCGAGACCTATCTCGAAATTTAAAGAAAGAGATTCGCCTTGAGCTACGGGGTGAAGAGACAGACTTAGATAAAAATTTGGTTGAAGCCTTGGCTGATCCGCTTATTCACTTAGTGCGTAATGCGGTTGACCATGGTATCGAAGCGCCTGATGTCAGGGCTGCTGCAGGTAAAGATCGTGAAGGTCATGTGCTTCTATCTGCAGAGCAGGAAGGCGATCACATTCTGTTGATAATACAGGATGATGGTGCCGGAATGGATGCAGAGAAGCTACGAGAGCTCGCTATTGAACGCGGTATGATGGATGCTGAAGCTGCTCGCAGACTGACTGAACAGGAGTGTTTTAACCTGATATTTGCGGCAGGTTTCTCAACTAAGAAAGAGATTTCTGATGTGTCTGGCCGTGGTGTCGGCATGGATGTAGTTAAAACTAAGATTACCCAGCTGAATGGTACATTGAGTATTGATTCAGTGATCGGCCAAGGTTCACGTATAGCGATTCAGGTTCCTTTAACATTAGCTATTATGCCAACCTTAATGGTTATCTTAGAGGAGCAAGCCTTTGCTCTGCCTCTTGTAAATGTAAATGAAATATTCAATCTTGATTTAACAAAAACAAACGTAGTTGATGGGCAGCAAGTAATTATCGTGCGCGATCAAGCGTTACCGCTTTTCCATCTAAAACGTTGGTTGATTGATGGCCTGCAAAGTGCTGACCTTCCTGAACAAGGGCATGTGGTTATTGTAACTGTAGGTACGCAACGAGTGGGTTTTGTTGTTGATCAGTTGGTTGGTCAAGAAGAGGTCGTGATCAAGCCATTAGGTACTATTCTACATGGCACTCCAGGACTTTCTGGTGCGACAATTACAGGTGATGGCCGGATTGCATTGATTATTGATATCCCCAACTTGCTTAAACATTACGCTTCTTAATAACTTCGATAGGAGCGTGATTTATGCCAGTTAAGGTGCTGATTGTTGATGATTCCGGTTTTTTTAGACATCGTATCAGCGATCTACTTTCTGGGGATTGTCGAATAGAGGTTGTAGGCACCGCAAAAAATGGTAAAGAGGCTATAGAGCAAGCTAAGGCCCTGCGCCCTAACCTTATTACTATGGACGTTGAAATGCCCCAAATGAATGGTATTGAAGCTGTTCGGGTCATAATGCGTGAATGCCCTACAAATATCTTGATGCTCTCATCATTAACATCTGAGGGAGCACGAGTCACTATACAAGCGCTTGAGGCAGGGGCACTTGATTACCTTTCTAAGGATATGCGTGCATGGATGGCGCATTCCGGCTCTTTAGAGAAGCAACTGCGTGACAAGGTTGTGGCGTTAGGACGTTCTCGGCATGCAGGGTTGCGGAATCGTTTTTCTGATCCAAGTGCTAGCTCATCTAGAGTGTTTAAGTCAGAACCAGTATCGACACTCAAGACATCGTTGGATGTTACTTCGCCTAGATCACCCACCTCCAGTAATCGTTTTGCATCTAATAGCGCTCAAGCTGGGCAGACAAAAGAGACCGCGAAGACAGCCCCTCGTCCATCTCAAAGCGCTTATGGAAAAAAGGTCGTGCCTGATTGTAGAGTCGTTGTTATAGGCTCATCGACTGGAGGGCCCGCTGCACTACAGCAAATTTTGACACAGATTCCTGCTAACTTCCCCCATCCTATTTTACTGGTTCAGCATATGCCAAAAGCGTTTACATCAGTGTTTGCTACGCGCTTAGATCAACAGTGTGATATTGCAGTGAAAGAAGCGGAAGATGGCGACTTTTTGAAGCCTGGTAGAGCATTGCTTGCACCGGGCGGGTGTCAGATGATTATTGATCCACGCAGTACTGATAAAATTAAGATCATGCCAGGTGATGATAGACTGACCTATAAGCCAAGTGTGGATGTTACTTATGCGTCCGTGGCAAAAAGTTTTGGTAAAAAAGTGTTAGCGATCATATTAACAGGCATGGGAGCGGATGGTTGTGATGGCGCAAGAATGCTAAGGCAGCAAGGTGCAACAATTTGGGCTCAAAATAAAGAAAGTTGCACTATCTATGGAATGCCTCAGGCAGTTATTAATGCGGGACTGGCCGATGCTGTTTTTGATCTCACTGAATTAGTTTCTATTCTCGGTAGTAAAAGGCCTTAATCTATGGACTTAACTGCAATACTTGGTGTCTTAATAGCTCTAGCTGCGGTACTTGGGGGTAATCTTCTTGAAGGTGGGCAGTTACAGGAATTACTGAACGTGCCCGCGGCGGTGATTGTTATTGGTGGGACGTTCGCTGCGGCTATTATCCAGTCACCTGGTCAAGATGTTGCAAGAGCATTCAGGCTTGTTGGTTGGGCGTTTGGGCGTAATAAACAAGATCTCAGTCAGAATGTTGATAAAATCGTTAGCTGGTGTGTTATTGCTAGGCGAAAAGGTTTATTAGCTTTAGAGGCTGAAGCAGATAAAGAAAAAGATTCTTTTATAAAAGTAGGTTTGCTTTTGCTTGCTGATGGTAAAGGTCCAGACATTCTCCGTAGTACCTTAGAGGTTGAGCTTGTCACTTTAGAGCAACGAGACCTTCAGGGGGCAAAAGTGATTGAAAGTATGGGCGGCTATGCACCGACATTAGGTATTATTGGTGCAGTGCTTGGGTTAATTCATGTGATGAGTAATCTCTCAGATCCAGCTGCATTAGGTGCAGGTATAGCTACTGCGTTCGTTGCTACAATATACGGTATAGGTATTGCGAACTTATTTTTGATCCCTGTCGCCAATAAAATTAAAAGTTTAGTGCTAATGCGTTACCAGCATCAAGAGATGATTTTGGATGGGTTGATGTCTATAGCAGAAGGGCAGAACCCCAAGGCAATTCAACAGCGTTTACAAGGGTATTTAGGTTAGATGCCACGTCGACAAAAAATAGACAGCGGCCCAAGAAATGACCGATGGGTTATTTCTTATGCGGACTTTATTACCCTACTGTTTGCTTTTTTTGTCGTCATGTACGCTATCTCTTCAGTCAATGAAGAAAAGTATAAACACTTAACGGAAGCGCTTTCTGGCGTGTTTGTTGGTCTGAATCAAGGTGAAGAGGTCAATAAAACAACGACTGAAGGGAGTAGTAATAGTGGGTTTGGTGTTTTTACGGGTGGGAAAACAGATGTTGATGCGCCAGAAGTAACGATTTCAGTACCGGATCAAGAAGAAACGAATGCTTTAAAGGCGTTACAAGAGGAGATGGAAGTTGATTTTTCCTCATTGATTGATGATGGACAGATTAAAATTACAGGTAATGATCTTTGGCTTTCAATTGAATTGAGGTCAAATTACTTATTTCCCTCTGGTGGCGCATTACCTAATGCTGCAGCAGATGAATTATTAGATAAAATAGCGGAAATGCTGAAAGGTAGAGAAAATCCTATCCATGTGGAAGGGTTTACGGATAACCAAAAAATATCTACAGACGCATTTCCGTCAAATTGGGAACTCTCTGCTGCACGTGCAGCCGCTGTCGTCCGGTTGCTTGCGTATTTTGGTGTAGAACCTGAACGTATGGCCGCTGTAGGTTATGGTGAATTTCAGCCGGCTTACAGCAACAGAACAGCGGAAGGGCAAAGATTAAATCGCCGAGTGCTGATTGTTGTATCTCGAGATGAAAAAGTGCGGAGAACAGTCTCTTCATTTGGTAGTCAGCAAGTAAGTGCTGATGCTGTATCAACTGTTTTCGCTAATCCAGATAAAAAAGAGCTCCCAGTTATCGAGCAAATTGAAACCGGTGATGGCGAGGTCTTGTTCCGACGAGCAGAGCCTGATTCTTCACAGCAGGAAGAAAGATAAATGCATGTATGGTCTGTAGCCAATCAAAAAGGTGGGGTCGGTAAAACGACGACGGTTGTGACAGTAGCTGGGCTACTGGCCGAGGTCGGTTATCGCGTTTTATTAGTCGATCTGGACCCTCATGGTTCTTTAACAAGTTATTTCGGCTATGACCCAGATGAGTTGGAGCATAGTGTTTATGACCTGTTTGCGACCAAGAATAAAATTAATCGTGAAGGGGTTAAACGTTTATTGTTGAAAAGTAGCCATGAACGTATTGATCTGATTCCAGCGTCCACTGCTATGGCGACTCTAGAAAGGAAAGCTATAGGCGAGCAAGGTATGGGGCTGCAGGTCGCAAAAGCTTTGGCTCAAGTTCGTGATAGTTATGATTATGTGTTGATTGATAGCCCGCCGGTTTTAGGCGTGTTGATGGTTAATGCTTTGGCTGCATGTCAGCATTTATTGGTTCCTGTGCAGACAGAGTTTTTAGCGTTAAAAGGCTTAGAACGTATGGTGCGTACTATTAGTATGATTAATAGAGCCCGTAGTAAAAATAAGAAACTATCATTTACGATCATTCCAACTTTTTATGATCGCCGTACCCAGGCCTCTGTTAGTAGTTTGCGTGAATTGCATAATAAATACCCGAATGAAATCTCCAATGCAGTCATACCAGTAGATACCAAGTTCCGTAATGCTAGTATCCGAGGACTTGTTCCCTCTGTTATGGATTCAAGCAGCCGAGGGGTTCATTCATATGCACGATTATTGCGTTCGTTGCTTGAGCGTCAAAAGCAGGAGGTTCTATGAGTAAGTCCAAAAAGAACCTAGAAACGTTGGATGAAGTTCAAGGTGTTCAGAAATTAGTTTTTGATTATTTAGAGTCTCTTCTGTCGGATCCTGATGCAGGTATAGATACTGAAGCAGAGATTGCGGCCATAAATAGACAGATGGCGGCTGAAGAAAAAGAAAAGAATCAAGTTTCTGAGAGTATCGAAGAAACAGATGTTGTGATCGAAATGGTAGCTAAGGACAATACTGTAGAGCCAGAGCCAGAGCCAGAGCCAGAGCCAGAGCCAGAGCCAGAGCCAGAGCCAGAGCCAGAGCCAGAGCCAGAGC